>JAZSEN010000060.1:0-30521 GCA_045531675.1 Faecousia sp. | reverse complement strand
GCAGGCCAAGACCATCGCTTGGGTCCGTGAGCATTACGGCGATTCTGTTAAGATTGGCGCCGGCAATGTGGTGGACCGGGACGGCTTTATGTTCCTTGCCAAGGCCGGCGCGGACTTCATCAAGGTGGGTATCGGCGGCGGGTCTATCTGCATCACCCGCGAGACCAAGGGCATCGGCCGCGGTCAGGCCACGGCTCTTATCGAGGTTGCGGCTGCCCGTGACGAGTACTTCCGCGAGACCGGCATCTATGTGCCTATCTGCTCCGATGGCGGCATCGTCCATGACTACCACATGACTCTGGCTCTGGCTATGGGTGCGGACTTCATGATGCGGGGCCGTTATTTCGCCCGCTTCGACGAGTCTCCCACCAACAAGGTTATGATCAACGGCGCATATATGAAGGAGTACTGGGGCGAAGGCTCCAACCGCGCCCGCAACTGGCAGCGCTACGATTTGGGCGGCTCCACCAAGCTGAGCTTTGAAGAAGGCGTGGATTCCTACGTCACCTATGCCGGTCCTCTCCACGATAATGTGGAAGCATCCCTGTACAAGGTCAAATCCACCATGTGCAACGTGGGTGTGATTACCATTCCCGACCTGCAGCGGGAAGCCAAGCTGACGCTGGTCAGCGCCACCTCCATCGTCGAAGGCGGCGCTCACGACGTCACCCTCCGCTCCACCTCCGGCGTGAAGTAAACATCAAAACCCACTGTTCCAGGGCAACCCCACGCATCCTCATTTCCCCTCATTTCGCAAAAAATCCGCATCCAGTCCTGGACACCCAGAAAAGATATGAAAAATTGCAGACCTTGTGTAGTACACAATCACCGTGCTACATAAGGTCTGCTTTTTCTTTTTTCATATTATGACCTGGGCACAACCCTGTTTTTCCCTGCTAATCCCTCTTCGAGAAAGGAGCAGATCCCAGAAGAAAACTACGCATTATCCTGGGCAATTTCCCATCCCTATCCTATCATTTCCTATTTTAATCCAATCTTTTTCCTATTTTAGTCCTATATTTTCCTAAAATCTCTAATTATTGCAATGCACTTTATCTTACTTTGAAATGAGAAGATGGTGAGAGAATGTGAGATTTTTGCTAAAGGAGGATGCGAAGATTTTGCAAGAACACCCACGGCTCTGCCGTGGGTTTGCCGTTACGCAGGAATCATTGACAAAGGGTAATATTCGTGATATATAATAGGAAATAACATCCAGTTCTTCTATTATAAGGAGGGGTTTTTTAGAAATGAAATTGGATATTGTCAAGCGTGCTGCAGTACTTTTGACGGTGGCGATTCTGATTGGCATTTTTTCCGGCTGCAACGCGAGGGAGAACGAAGATATCCTCTCCGGCAGCAGTGTTGACCGTCCCACCAGCAGCAATGCGGATACCCCCACCACCGACAGCAATACAGATGAACCCACCGACAGCAACACGGATGAATCCACCGGCACGCCGGATGATGCCCCCACTGTGGACCCGCCTCCTTCCGGCACAGAACCACCGGCTCCTACGGTCCCTTCTGTGACCCCACCCTCCGGCGACGATTCAGAACCGGAGGAATGTGTCCACAAATGGGAAATCACGAATCAGACCGCCGCCACCTGTACTGCTGACGGCTCCAAAACTGCCGTGTGCGCCAAGTGTGGCAACAGCAAAACAGAAACACTCACAGCAACGGGGCACAATTGGGATAAGGGAACGGTAACAACTGCTCCCGTCAGCTGCTCCGATATCGGCACAAAAACCTATACCTGTAAGGTATGTAGCCACACAAAAACCGAGAAAATCAATGGTAAACACAGCTTCGGTCAGTGGCAGTGGGAAGAATACGAATATACAGTGGATTACGGAAAGGACCATCCCGGTTACGTTCCAGGTTTCCCTACAACCGCCACATATACCTCTCACCGCAAGATACACACCTGCACCCTGTGCGGCTACAAAGAAACGGACGGCACGAAGGATCATCCTTGCAAGCAAGGCTCTATCAACCACAAGGTAACCACCGTTAAGGAGGGCAGCTGCACAACCATGACGGTCATGCGCAGTACCTGTATGATTTGCGGGTGGTATGTGGAATACGAGCGCGATAATATGGATCGTCTGCACGCATGGGAGTCTGAAACCCGCCATCTTACGGACTATACAGAGACGACTGATGAACTGGATGTGGAAATCCTCACCTGTACCGCCTGCGGTCATGTGGAATATTATTACAGATGGGGTAAAGGCCCCTGTATTTGCGGTCGAACACCCTGCGTGGCAGAGAATAGCTCGAGTGGCTGCGCCAGCTATTGCCGGAGTGTTCTAATGTATGGAGATTATAGAATCACCTTCCGAAGCAGATGGACTGTTTTTGAAGGCGCTGGCACCAAGGGAATGGGCGACTCCTATTATGTAAATGACGATGTTAATCCGGATGGCTACATACTCCACCCCACATGGCAAAGGGTTATACGGGATTATGTATTCAACGAGGAAGGCATACTCGTCCAATTTACCGTGAAATGGTACGATATCAATGGTAATCCGTTCAGCGAAGTGGTAAATGTACCCGATGTCCCCCAGCGCTTTTTGGATGGAGGTTTTGAAGAGGGTTTTGACCCCAGCCGAGTAACCATGCACCTTGCCCCCCATAAGGGAAAATTGTGGGCAGCAGTAATTTCCTGGACCGGCTGATTCTGTACAGCTGAAAGAGCCCACGGCGATGCCGTGGGCTCTTTGTTTGTCTATAACCGGTGTACGATTGCGCCAAATGAGAAGAAAACCTATTTTTTTCTTTATCCGGTACTTGCTTTTTTTAGTATTCATGCTATAATAGTACGCATGCAAGTTAGATTATATTAATTTCAGGAGGGCCCGATATGACCCGCAAACGTAAACAAAATACCACAAAACTGGAAATAATCCAAACCGCAACCCGTATGTTCCTTGAAAAGGGCTACACCAACACCTCCGTCAAGGCAATCTGCGACGAGCTGGACATCAGCACCGGAAATTTGACCTTTTATTTCCCCACCAAGGAGCATCTTCTGGCCATTCTGGTAGAAATGCTCTGTGACTTCCAGAGAAAAATGATGGAAATCGCCGTCAACGAAGGTGCCTCGTCCCTGCTGGCTCTGTGTCTGGAGCTGCCCTGTATGGCGGTCATGTGCGAGGAAAGTGAAACCGCCCATGATTTCTATCTCTCCGCCTACACCCACCCCATGACTCTGGAAATCATCCGCAAAAATGACGTTATTCGCGCCAAGGAGGTCTTTGCGCCCCATTGCGCAAACTGGACCGAAAATCAATTCATCGAGGCGGAAGTTCTGGTTTCCGGCATCGAATACGCCACCCTGATGGACACTCCCACCTATCCCCCTCTCCACACCAGAGTGGCCGGTGCGCTGGAAACCATTCTGACCATCTACAAGGTGCCGCCGGATATCCGCAGAATGAAGCTGGAAAAGATTCTGGCCATGGACTACCGCGCCATCGGACGGCGTATTCTCGGACAGTTCATTGAGTACATCGAGATTGTAAACGAGGATGCACTGGAGTCCGGAGGTGCCCATTGATTAACGTGGCGAGTTTTGACATTTCCCAGCTGGATGAGGCGGGGTATCAGTATCTGCTCTCCCACGCCAGCCCGCACCGCCGCAGCAAAGCGGAACGTTACCTGCGTCAGGAGGACAAGGTCCGCTGCGTAACTGCGGATGCCTTGCTGCGCTATGCCGTGGAGCAATCCCTTGGACTTTCCGAATTCGCCGTGGCACAGGATTCCTTCGGCAAACCTTACCTGCTCAATCAGAAGGGCTTTCACTATAACATTTCCCATTCCGGACGCTATGTAGTCATCGCCTATGGCGACAGCCCCGTGGGCATCGACGTTCAGCAAATGCGGCTGGACACGGAAAAACACTATCTGGCCCATCGCTGCTTCACCCCCGCTGAGCAGGACTTTGTGTTTGACTCCGACGGCAGCTGCCGGGAGGACCGGTTTTTTCAGGTATGGACCGCCAAGGAAAGCTACTTGAAATATCTAGGAATTGGGCTGCGCAAGCCCTTGAATTCCTTCTCTGTGGTGCCTGACGGCACAGAACTGGGTGTCCGTCTGGACAGTCGCTTCTCTGATGGCTACTGCATGACTCTCTGCACCGACGACCGGCAAACCGCCATCACCATTCTGCAGCCTCACCATCTCATCAAGAATTATGAGTGACGCGCACCCTTGAAAGCAGTAAAATCCCCCGGTTATACCGGGGGATTTTCTATTATTATCCACATTACATAAAAAAGGGAAGGCGAAAATGCCTTCCCTTTCATGATTACTTGTTCTTCAGCAGGTCGCGAATCTCGCCCAGCAGAACTTCCTCGTTGGAGGGAGCGGGAGGTGCGGGAGGCTCGGCAGGAGCTTCCACTTCCTTCTTATTGCCGATTTCGGACAGCTTGTTCAGACCCTTAACCAGCATGAACACCACGAAAGCCAGAATGAAGAAGTTGATAACTGCGGACAGGAAATTGCCGTAGGTCAGATAGTTCTGAACCAGAGTGGGGACCTCTTCACCGGCCTCGTTTACCACCAGCTCATAGGTGGGCTCCACCCAGGGCATACGGGGCAGGGCAATCTTCAGCTCACTAAAATCCGCACCACCCAGGAAAATGTTGACCACAGGCATGATGATGTCATCGGACAGGCTCTTGGTAATGGTGGAGAATGCAGCACCAATGATAGTACCAACAGCCAGCGCCATGGCGTTACCCTTAATAGCAAACTCCTTAAACTCCGTCCACAGGGACTTCTTGTTGGGATTCTTCTTACTCATAATATATCTTCCTTTCTTTCTTTAGGATATTTTACTTCTTCTCAATAACCTCAATGCCGCCCAGATACTTACGCAGGCACTCGGGAACCACAATGGAGCCATCGGCACGCTGATTCTGCTCCACCAGAGCGGGGAAAATACGGGAAGTAGCCAAACCGGAGCCGTTCAGGGTGTGGACGAACTCAATCTTGCCATCGGCGCGGCGATAGCGGATATTGCCACGGCGTGCCTGATAGTCGCGGGCATTGGACACGGAGGAAACTTCCTTGTAGCCATCCATGGAAGGAATCAGAATTTCAATATCATAGGTTCGTGCCATGGAAGCGGAGCAGTCACCGGCAGCCAGCTTCACAGTACGGAAGTGGAAGCCCAGACCCTCAACCAGCTTCTCAGCCTTGGTCACCAGCTCGTCGAAGGCCTCGTCGGAGGTTTCAGGAGTGGTGAACTGGAACATCTCCACCTTATTGAACTGATGTCCGCGAACCATGCCACGCTCGTCGGCACGGTGAGAGCCGGCCTCACGGCGGAAGCAGGGGGTATAAGCGAAGAATTTCTTGGGCAGATCCGCCTCGGTGAGGATTTCGTCACGGTAAACGGATGCCAGAGCCGCCTCAGCGGTGGGGAGCATATAGTGGATGCGGTCGTCGGTGGGGTTGGCGATTTTGTAGACCTCGTCCGCAAACTTGGGGAACTGACCGGCGGTTTCGCCGCACTGGTACTCCAGCATGTGGGGCGGCAGGATAAAATCGTAGCCGTCGGCAGTATGGGTGTCGATGAAATAGTTCAGCAGCGCCCACTCCAGACGTGCGCCCATGCCGGTGTACATCCAGTTGCCGGCGCCGGCCAGCTTGACACCGCGAACATAGTCGATCAGACCCAGACCCTCGCACAGGTCCACATGGTGCTTGGGCTCGAAATCGAAAGCAGGCTTGTTGCCAATGTAGCGCAGGGGAACGTTGTTCTCCTTGCCGCCGGGCAGCAGGTCGGGATCGGGCAGGTTGGGCAGGCTCAGCATCAGGGTACGGTACTCGGCAAGCACTGCGTCCAGCTTGGCTGCGTCCTCTGCCATGCCCGCCTTCAGGGCGGTCATCTCGGCAAAAATCGGGGCAACGTCCTTGCCCTGCTTCTTCAGCAGGGGAATTTCCTTGGAAACCTTGTTCTGCTGCGCCTTACGACTCTCGGTGCTGGCAATCAGGGCACGGCGCTGCTCGTCCAGCTCCAGAATCCGGTCGATGGCGGCATCGCAGTCCACTTCCTTGGCACGAAGGGCAGCCTTCACGCCGGCAGGATTTTCTTTGATACGTTTAATGTCTAACATGATTGATTCTCCTTAAATCCTCACATGATTTATTTTTTAATTTGCATCAGGGCGTCCAGCAGAGTCTGCAGGTCGTCCTGACCGTAAAATTCCAATTCAAATTTACCTTTGCGCTTGCCGTTGACGATTTTTACGCCACGGCCCAGATGCTTGGACAGGCTCTTTTCGCACTCTGCAACATAATCCACCGCTAAGGTGATTTCCTTTTCAGGGGCAGGCTCACGGGTCATGTTCTTGCACAGCAGCTCTGCCTGACGGACGGACAACCCCAGCGCGCAGATTTTTTGGGCTGCTTCTATCTGCTTTTTCTCGGTTTTCAGGGTCAAGATCGCCCGTGCGTGACCGGCAGTCAATTCGCCCTTGCGCAGACGCTCCAGAACGGCAGGGCAAAGCCCCAGCAGTCGCAGTGCATTTGCCACCGCAGGACGGGACTTACCTACCTGCGTTGCGGCTTCCTCCTGAGTCAGACCATACTCGTTAATCAGCGACTGATAGCCCAGCGCTTCTTCCACAGGATTCAAATCCTGCCGCTGAAGGTTCTCAATCAGCGCCAGCTCCATGGCCTTCTTGTCATCGGCTTCGATGATGACCGCCGGAATCTCACTGAGGTTCGCCAGTCGGGCAGCACGCCAACGGCGTTCACCGGCAATGATTTGATAGTAGCCGCTGCTCAGTTCCCGAACCGTCAACGGCTGCAGCACACCGTGAACGGTGATAGATTCTGCCAACGCCTGCAGCTCCTCCTCGTCAAAATCCTGACGGGGCTGATCCGGATTGGGCTCTACCTTATATATCGGCAACAGCTGATAGGGACTCTTTTCGGTAGAAATATCCTCAGAGAAATCTCCCAGCAATGCTCCAAGTCCTTTGCCAAGACCTTTTGAAGATGCCATATAATCCTTCCTTTCCGTTTATAGCTTCGCCTTGAACTCCTCCGCCATGGCTTTGTAGGCCTGACTGCCGCGACTGGATTTGTCGTAGGCTGTGACGGGGATGCCGTGGCTGGGTGCCTCGGCAAGACGGATGTTTCTGGGAATCACAGAAGCAAAAACCTTTCCGGGGAAATGACGCCGGACCTCTTCTGCCACTTGTGCGCTGAAGTTGGTGCGACCGTCATACATGGTCAGCGCCACAGCGAAAATCTCCAGTTTGGGATTAATACGGCGCTTCACCATCCGGAGGGTGCTCATCAGGTCTGACAGACCTTCCAGCGCAAAATACTCGCACTGCACCGGCACCAGAATACTTTCCGCGGCACACAATCCGTTTAGGGTCAGCATTTCCAGCGACGGCGGACAGTCAATAAAAATCACGTCGTAGTCCGCTTTTATGGGCTCCAAAGCCTTTTCCAGTTGATGTTCCCGATATTCTGCGGTAATCAGCTCCACTGCCGCACCGGCAAGATTGGCTGACGACGGCAAAACATCGCCGTAAGGGGTTTGAACAATGGCATCCCGAACGGGAACGTCATTGATAACTACATCATAAATAGAATGTTTCACTTTCCGCTTGTCCACGCCCAGTCCGGAGCTGGCGTTTGCTTGCGGATCAAAGTCGCAAAGCAAAACCCGCAGACCCAAATCATGGAGCGCGGCGGTCAGATTGACGGCAGTGGTGGTTTTACCCACACCGCCTTTTTGATTAACAACGGCGATGGTCTTTCCCATGTTCGCCTCCTTGTAAGGGGTAATTGTTTCACGTGAAACAGCTATTGGAAAAATGTTTCACGTGAAACATCATTCCAACTCCTGTGTCATACTGGCATTGATTTGTTCCAAAGTGTCGATTTTTTGGGACATGGAGTAAATCAGCAACGTTCCGGCCGCAACGATAATCATAAACACAATCAGCATAGCGACCATCCAACGGCGCAGTCTGGAAAGCTGTTCCTCCGGTTTGCGCGGCTTACGGGTGGTATTGCGACGGGGCGCAATCATTTCCGGCTCCGGCGGTAAGACCACAGGAGTACCCGGTTTCACCGGATAAGCCTCCATATCCGCCAGACATTCCTTGCAAAACACATGACCCAGCGGTATATCCCGTCCGCATTTCATGCAATTCACAGCCTACACCTCCCAGCGCAGTTTTGTCCTATTGTACACCAAAATTCTTCGTTCGTAAAGAGGATTTTTCATTCTTGTATACATTATTATATATATAACATTCGCAGGCTTTACTTTTGGTCAAAAATCTGCTACCATAAGCGAAAACGAATGGAGGGCAGCCGTTGTGGAAAACTATTTTCAAATGAATATGGAAAAGCGGGATATCGATGCCATTTCCAATCTGGGGCTGGCGCACATTGGTGACGGTGTTTTTGAGCTGCTGTGCCGCAGTTATCTCTGCGCCAAGGGCGGAAAAAACGTCGGAAACCTCCATAAAGATACCGTATCCATGGTAAAAGCTCCGTCGCAGGCAAAATATATGGACTTGCTTATTCCCCATTTGACAGAGCCGGAGCTGGCAAGCTACCGTCGGGGTAAGAACGCCCACGTCCATGCCGTCCCCAAGGGCGCCACCCCTGCCCAATATGCCAAAGCCACCGGTTTGGAGGCGCTGTTCGGGGCGCTGTACCTGTCCGGTCAGACGGAGCGCATCAACGAACTGTTTCACATCATCATTCAATCGGAGGCGGGCAATGGCATTTGACGCGTTTTATCTATCTGCTGTACTGGAAGAGGTGCGCAGTCTGGGCGAAGCCCGGGTGGACAAAATTCACCAACCCGGTCGGGATACAGTTTTGATTCATCTGCGTGGACGGGAGAATCGCGCAAAGCTGTTCATCAACCCCAATCCTGCTGCTCCCCGTCTGCATTTGACTCAGCTGAATCCGGAAAATCCTCCTGAGCCACCCATGTTTTGCATGCTTTTACGGAAGCATCTCATGGGCGCACGGCTGGTGGATGTGACCCAGCCTGCTATGGAGCGGGCGGCCACCTTCACTTTTGAATGCATCGACGAGCTGGGTGATTCGGTGCAAAAGCAGCTTGTCGCGGAACTGATGGGCCGCACCTGTAATCTGTACCTTCTGGGACCTGACGGACGAATCATCGACTGCATGCGGCGTGTTGGTCTGGATGAAACCTCCAAACGTCCTGCGCTGCCCGGTCTGCACTATCAGCAGCCGGAACCGGTGACAAAGATTCACCCACTGGATGCGGATTACGCAGAGCTTCTCCGGCAGTCCGGTGCAGATCTTTTGTCTGACCGGCTGATGGATGCTCTGGGCGGACTTTCTCCGCTGGTTTGCCGCGAAGCGGCGTTGTTTTCCATGGGTGACACCGACGCGCGACTGGATAATTGCGATATCCATGCCGTCGCGGAACGGCTTTCCCTGTTTTTCCATGAGCATTTATCTCATCCGACTCCCTGCTGCTTTGAAGTAAACGGAACGCCTAAGCAATTCGCGTTCTGTCCCATCCGCCAGTATGGCGAATACCATCAGGCGGAAAGCTTTTCAGGTCTGTTAGACAGCTTTTACAGTATTCGGGATACCCAGTCTGCCATGCGGCAGAAAAGCCAGTCGGTTCGAAAAACCGTGACCAACCTCTGCCAAAGACTGACGAAAAAGCTGGCGATTCAGGAAAAGGAACTGACCGCCACTTACAATCGGGAACGGCTGCGTCAGTTGGGCGACATCGTTACCGCCAACATTCACCGCATCACCAAGGGACAAACCACGTTGCAGGCGGAGGATTTCTACGATGAGAACATGACCCTCATCCAAATTCCCCTTTCACCGATTCTCTCTCCCCAGCAGAATGCCGCTAAATTTTACAAAGATTACACCCGAATGAAGAATGCGGAAAAGGAATTAACCCGTCAAATGGCAATTGCCCGGGAGGAATTGGACTATTTGCAAAGTGTTCGTGAGGAATTGGAGCGAGCGCAAACGGAGCAAGAGCTGGAGGAAATCCGTCAGGAGCTGCGCGCCGGCGGATACCTGAAGTCCGACAACAGCAAACGTCGTATCAAGCAAAGCAAGCTTCCTCCCATGCGCTTCGAATCCACCGACGGATATCCCATTTATGTGGGACGAAACAACCGGCAGAACGATGAACTGACCTTCAAGCTGGCGCGGAAGGACGATTTATGGCTCCACGCATCTAAAATTCATGGTTCTCATGTGATTATCTCCTGCGGCGGCACCACGCCACCGGATGATACGGTCACGCAGGCGGCCCAGCTTGCGGCATATTATTCCGAAGGCGGCGATGGTCAGAACGTCAGCGTGGACGTGACAACCGTCAAGCAGGTGAAAAAAGTTCCCTCAGCGAAGCCGGGCATGGTGATTTACCACACCTACCGCACCGTCATCGCAAACCCTTACAAAGACATCGTTGTGGATGCCCTCAATGCAGAAAACAAACCGGACGCTTGACGTCCGGTTTTGTTTATTCTCTATAAAATACAATATACGGTTTTATGGAAGTTGCCAAAGCCTTTTTGAAAATATTGCAATTTTGTCGATTTTAAGGTATAATAATAGAAATATTGTCCATTAATTCGAGAGGATAATTGCTATGAAAAAGCTGTTCGCATTGCTGTGGATTTGCGGGCTTTGTCTTGGATTGCTGTTGTATAGCATATTTGGCGTTTCGAATCCGCCGCTTCCCGTAAATACCGATGAAGTCCCTTCATCCTCCACAGAGAACCACACTCCTGACACCACGCCCAAAGAGCCAGTGGCGCAGGTCCGTGTCATGAATCCTGACCCCTCCCGGTCCGCGGCCTGGGAGCGGCTTGCCGCAGAATACTCCCAACGAACCGGCGTCGAGGTGCTGGTTTTGGGAAATTTCGACCCCCGGACTCCGACCCTGTACCCCGTAACCAGCGCAGACGAACTGGATGCAAGTCAATGCATGGATTTGTCCGGCACCGCCGCCTTTGCACAGTTGGCAGATATGGGGTTGGCGCTGGTAGTGGATGGAAAATATTGCGGAATTGCCGCAGAAATAGACTGTTTTGGCTTGATTTTTAACGAAAATCTTCTGGCAGAAATGGCAACGCCGGAAGAAATCAGCGATATCACCAGCTTTACCGGACTCGTTCAGGGTATTGCGGACAAGGGCTATACTCCCTTTGCCGGTCGGGGTCTGGATGACGGAGTGGCCACACGACTGGCATCCATCCCCGGCAGCATCCGCTCTCTGGCACAGCTTTGGGTGGCACATTCTTCCAGCAATCCGGAGTCAGCACCTATCGACCGTTTTCTGAACGGAGAAGCGGTATTTTATCTGGGCAGCACCGATGAGTACGATACAATCATCGCCGGCGGCATTGAGGCCGTGGGAATTCTGCCTATATATCAGGATTTGGACGGTGCCAACTACCGTCAGCAGTCCCTGTGCGTCACAGCGAGCCGCTACTGGTGCGTCACCACCGACGCAAATGAGGAAGATGTGGCTGCCACATTAGCGTTTTTAGATTGGCTGGTCACCCCCGGAGAGGATGGACAAGTTCCGGTGGACGAACTGGAAATTCTGGCACCCTACCGTCAGGCGACCTATTACGCGAATCCTCTGGAGGCTACCCTGCGTCAGGATCTTCATTCTGGCAAAGGACTCCTGATTTGCCGGCATCTGACGGAACCGCCTCTTGGGTTCACGGAAGCTTTGATGGTATATGCGCAGAACCCCACCGACGAAAATTGGGATAAAGTGGAAGAACTTAAGCAATAACTCCGTTGCCACACCGGAAAACGTTGAAATCCCGGCACTATCCGGAGAGAACAAAACCGCCGCCATTTTTGGCGGCGGGTTTACCATATCAAAGCAGTTCAATCAACGGAGCCAGCGTGTTCCAATCGTCGCCCTCAAATTCAAAGTGCCGTGTACCGGCAGGGGCAACCGAGGGATGAAGCGCGGGATCCGCAGCAGCCTGATCCGCAGGAGTCAATGCGGTGTGCATATACAAAGTCGCCATTCCCAGATTCTTTGCGCCGGCGATGTCGGTATTCCGGTCGTTTCCAATCATCAGGCAGGAGGAAACATCCAGTCCCTTCTCATCCAGCAGCGCCTGATAAAACCGGCTGTCCGGCTTCCGGCAGCGGTAATCCGAGGAGATAAAAATGCCGTCAAGCTGTTCTCCCAACCCCAGATGCCGCAGCTCATAGGCGGTGAAAATCCGCTGGGCGTTGCTCAGCAACCAAAGTCGAAATCCCTTCTGGCGCAAGTGTTTCAGGGCATCCAACGTACCGGGATACAGCCGGATATACTCCAGACTGCTGATACGGAACAGTTGCGCCGCATGGATTCCCAGCGCATCGGCGTTCTCCACACCTCTGGCACGGAACAGTTTAGCCATAACCTGTTCAAAAGGAATATCCGGAAAGCACTCATAGCTCTGACCGGCAGAGGCTTCCCGACGGCGAAGCTCCGTCTGAAAGTCTGCCCTTAATTCTTCAGGAGTGTAATGGGCACCGTAAAAGCCGAAATAAAAGGCCGTTTTTTCCCAGACAAGGTCATTTTCCTCGGTGTGGATGTCTACAAGCGTACCGTAAAGGTCAAAAATCAAATCCGTATACGTCATCTTTCCTCCGCGAAATACGTCAAAGTAAGGGAAAAATCAGAGCTGAAGGGGACTTTTTTACGCAGGCGAATCAAAATCTCGCTCAAAAGAGCCGGATAATGACTCCGGGCCTGCTGATAGAGACGGAAAAGTTCCTGATTGGCAGATTTGAGCCGGTGGTCGGGTCTGGTCCCCATCACAAAATCTCCCTCTTTGTGCAGCTCCATCACCTTCACAACCAGATTCCGCCGTGAGCCTGCAGGCAAAACAGGCTGATGCAAAATACGGGCCATCCGCTTCACGGATTTTTCAACGGAACCGGCACTGATACCGGGATAAAACGTTGCAACCGTTTCACATTCGCCGGGGGTCAGATGGATGTGACGGCTGCGGTCGTAACAAAAAGCAGGGGACTTTCCGTCCGTTTCCAGCAGAAAACGGTCAAACTCCGTACGGATTTTCCCCTCCGGAATGGAAAGGGACTGAGCGGTCTGATGGATGTACGGGCTGATGACGGAACTAATAGCGTAGTATGCAACCAAACCATAGAGATACGCCATCGCACCCTCAGAACGTTCCATCCGAACCGCACGGCAGACACGATCAAAGAAAACATCACCGCGTTGGCGAAGGAATTTCTGGCCCTGACCGGCAAAACCAAACACTTCCGGTCCGTGAAGCCCCATATCATAGAGCTGGCGGAAGCGGCCAATAGTACGTTTGATTTCCGGCGGCATCGTGCCAATCAACTCCGCCCCAAGGCGGTATTGGGCATAAACCATAGTATTCCCTCCTTTTAAGGATATCTTACAACATTTCCCTTAAATTTCAACCCCCTGACAAGAATTTTCAGAAAGATAGTGAAATCTATTAAAAAATATGATAGAATCACAGCAGAAAGATTTGATAAATGATTGTTTAGTGCAGTGCTGGATTAGACCGCTGAACGATAATTAACCTCAGCAAGGAGAATGATTATGACGAGAAAGCTATACTACGAGGACTCCCACATGTATCAGTTTGACGCCAACGTTGTCCGCTGTGAGCGGACAGAAGGTGGCTTTGCTGTGGTTCTGGATGCCACGGCTTTTTATCCAGAGGGCGGTGGACAGGCCTGCGATTTGGGCACATTAAACGGCATACCGGTGCTGGATGTGCAGGAACAGGGCGAGGAAGTGGTCCATCTGTGCGCAAATGCCATAGATGGTGCGGTGAAAGGCATCGTCGACCAAAGCCGCCGGTTCGACCTGATGCAGCAGCATACCGGCGAACACATAGTTTCCGGCATTGTTTGCCGTCGTTTTGGCTATCACAATGTGGGGTTTCATGTGGGTGCGGACCTGATTACCATTGATTTTGACGGTCTAATTCCGCCGGAAGCCCTGTCTGAAATTGAATTGGAAGCCAATCGGGCGGTATGGGCAAATCTGCCGGTTCGCTGCTGGATTCCCAGTCCCGAGGAGCTGCCTTCTGTGTTCTATCGCACCAAACGGGCGCTGCCATGGCCCGTCCGTATTGTGGAAGTGCCGGAGGTGGACAGCTGCGCCTGCTGCGGTGTCCATGTACAGCGGACAGGCGAGATTGGTCTGATTAAGCTGTTCTCCTGTGTCAAATTCCATCAGGGCGTTCGAATTGAGATGGCCTGCGGTAATCGGGCGCTTTCCATTCTGAATGACGCATACGATCAGAACCGGCAGGTTTCTCAAGCATTTTCTGCAAAAATCATGGAAACCGGCGAAGCCGCCCGCAAAATGAACCAACGCCTTGCAGACGCAGAGTACCGCTGTGCCGGATTGGAACGGCGGATATTTGATGCCATCGCCAATGGCTATGCCGGTCAGGGCGATGTGGTCCATTTTGAGCCGGAATTAACCCCTGCCGCCCTGCGTGAGCTGGCGGATCGAATCGCCCAACGTTGCGGTGGAACGGCAGCGTTGTTTACCGATGGCGGCGCCATGTGCCTTGTGAACAAATCCGGCGACGTCAAAGAGCTGGGCAAAGCCCTCTGCGATGCGTTCAGCGGACGGGGCGGTGGAAAACCAGGATACTTTCAGGGCAGTATCAAGGCGGATTTTGCGCAAATCCAAGGATTTTTCCAATAAAAATCACCGGTGTGCCAAGGCACACCGGTGTAACTTTACATCAAATCGAACGGACACTTTCCCGCAGGAGCACTTCTGCCGGAATCATTTCGTGAACAGAAGCTGCGCCGCTAATGCCTTGCTTCAGCAGTTCCACACTCCGCTGAGCAATCTCTTCCACGTTCTGCCTGACGGTGGAAAGACGCGGAATCATATAGGCTCCGATGGTCAGACCGTCAAAACCCACCACAGAAACGTCATCCGGCACTTTGTAGCCATGATCCGTCAGCGCGCGAATGGCACCCAACGCCATAACGTCCGCCATACAGAACATAGCCGTATAGGTTTTTCCCCGATTCAATAGCGCCTCAGCCGCTCGATAGCCCTCACCATAGGAAAAACGGACAACTTCATAATTTTCAAAGCCAAATACGATGCCATGCTGCTCCATTGCCTCAAGACAACCATCCAGACGGCGGCGGGATGTATCGGAACGATCCGGATCGCCGCCAATAATGGCGATGGATTGGTGTCCCATATTCATCAACGCATCCATCGTCCGGTAAGCGGCGGCCTTGTCATCGGAGCATACACTGAACAAATTAGCAAAAGGTAAATCGGAAGCATCGTTGGTAACCAGCACACAGGGCGCATCAATCCGATCAAAATTTGCCAAAAAATGACCGCGGTTACCACCGAGGAACAGTACTCCCTGAGGCTTTTTTTCCCTGCACAGCTGAACCGCTCTGAGTACCTCATTGCTGTACTCGTCCATGTAGTCCACCACCAGATGGTAAGCAGAACCATTCAAACGGGATTGGATTGCCTCCACCAGACTGCCGAAAAGCTGGTTGGAGGAACCTTTCACCAGTACCAGAATATTGTTGGACCGTTGCTGCTTCAACTGCTGGGCATTGGTATTAAGCTGGAATCCGCAGGCCTTTGCGGCTTCCAGAATTGTGGTGCGAGCCTTTTCGCTGACGTTGGGTTGGTTATTCAGCACCCGGGAAATGGTGCCGACGGAGTAACCAGTCTGGGCGGACAAGTCTTTAATCGTCATTGCACCCACCTCCTTTATTTCATCATACCACTAATACGTTTGAATTTCAATAGGCTTGGTAATATATGGAATATAATTCCACATTAACCACAATTATCATACACCGAATTTGGGGATTTCCACAACTAAAGGAAAAAAGATTGTTGGCACCCAGGAGGAAGGGATTGCTTCCGCGGCACATCAATTCACTAAACGTTTATTTCGTCATTGTCGTCGAAGGTTACAGAAAAGCGCTCCGGCATATACCGGAGCGCATATCATTATTTTGCGTATTCCACAGCCTTGGTCTCGCGGATGACGTTGACCTTGATTTGACCGGGGTATTCCAGTTCAGCCTCGATTTTCTTGGCAATATCACGAGCCAGAAGAATCATGTTGTCCTCGGTGACCAGTTCAGGCTTGACCATAATGCGAACCTCACGACCTGCCTGAATCGCGAAGGCCTTCTCAACACCGGGCCAGGAGCCGGTCAGCTCCTCCAGCTTCTGCAGACGACGGATGTAGTTCTCCACGTTCTCACGGCGTGCGCCGGGACGGGCGGCAGAAACAGCATCGGCTGCCTGAACCAGAACCGCAATCACAGTCTTGGGCTCCACATCGCCATGGTGTGCCTCGATGGCGTTGATTACAACGGGATTTTCCTTATACTTCCGTGCCAGATCCGCACCCAACTGCACATGGCTGCCCTCAACCTCATGGTCGATGGACTTGCCAAGGTCATGGAGCAGACCGGCCCTCTTTGCCAGCGCCACATCCACGCCCAGCTCGGCGGCCATCAGACCGGCGATATGGGAAACCTCGATGGAGTGGTTCAGCACGTTCTGACCGTAGGAAGTACGGTACTTCTGGCGACCCAGAATCTTCACCAGCTCGGGGTTCAGGTTGTGAACTCCAGTCTCGTAGCAGGCCCGTTCGCCTTCCTCGCGGATGGTGCGGTCCACTTCGCGCTTGGCCTTCTCCACCATATCCTCGATGCGGGTGGGATGGATACGACCGTCCACAATCAGCTTCTCCAGAGCCAACCGTGCAATCTCACGGCGGACAGGGTCAAAGCTGGAAACGGTGATGGCTTCGGGGGTATCATCGATAATCAGGTCCACGCCGGTGATGGTCTCAAGAGTGCGGATATTCCGACCCTCACGACCGATGATGCGGCCCTTCATCTCGTCATTGGGCAGAGGAACCACGGAAACAGTGACCTCAGCGGCATGATCGGCGGCGCAGCGCTGGATAGCAACGGAGAGGATCTCACGGGCCTTATCATCAGCCTCGTCCTTCAGCTGCTGCTCGATTTCTTTAATCTTCATAGCAGACTCGTGACGGACTTCATCCTCCACGGTCTTCAGCAGGTACTCCTTCGCCTGCTCCTGTGTCAAGCCGGAGATTTTCTCCAGAGTTTCCATCTGCTCTTTGCAGATTTCGTCGGCTTTTGCCTGTGTTTCAGCGACTTTCTGGAGCTTCTTGGCCAGCTCCTCTTCCTTACGTTCGAAGGCGTCTGCCTTCTTGTCCAGAGTTTCTTCCTTCTGCTGCAGCCGGCGTTCCTGCTTGGTCAGCTCAGCGCGGCGCTCTTTAACTTCCTTTTCATGCTCTGTGCGCGATTTATGGATTTCGTCCTTGGCTTCCAGGAGCATTTCCTTTTTCTTGCTCTCACCGCCACGGATGGCTTCATTGATGATTCGGGTAGCCTCAGCCTCAGCGGAGCCGATTTCCCGCTCTGCGACCTTCTTGCGGTAGAAAATGCCAAAAGCAAATCCGGCACCGATACCAACAGCAGCCGCTACAACAATCAAAATAACAGCGAGTGTGATGTCCATAATCCTGCAACGCACCTCCTTCATTAAAATTGACCGGACCGAAGGAGTGGCGCAAATGGGCCACAGGTGTAAAATTATTAGCAAATATTGCAATAAACAACGCCATGGGGCGCAAAAACGCAATCACTCCGGCCTTGAGCCGGTTATCATGAAACGCGCACCCAGAGGAAAAACTGGGGCAGCGTACACCATACCGCATATATTTTACCTGCCGATTTTGAAAAAGTCAAGTATTATATTGCAAATTAAAGGAAATAAACGGACGATTTTTGGACAATCAGACGAAAGCGCCGCGATGCCGGATTGACAAGACGCCATGGGCGTGATAAAATGGCACAGGATTATCCCAGAGAGTGAATGAAATATGCGGGCATGGTGGAATTGGTAGACTCGGTGGATTTAGGTTCCACTGCGAGAGCGTGCAGGTTCGAGTCCTGTTGCCCGCACCAATAAGAAAAGGAGGCGTGAGCCTCCTTTTCTTATTGGTAAGTAGCGCAAGACTCGAACCCATCTATATGCGGCGCGGATGAGCACCGCCGGCGAGGGCTTGACCGAGCAGAACCTTGATTAAATCGAGTACTGTTGCCCGCACCAAAAACAAAACGGCAGTTCATTTAAATGAATTGCCGTTTTGTTGTACAAATCTCTGAACTTTTTAGAAATATCAAAAACCTTCACACCCGGCGAAGTGTAACATCAACCATAGATAGTGCGTCTACCAATTTAGCCACCGCTTTGGATCTTCTCCAGCAACAGGTCATCGATCTCCTGCTCCAGCCGCTGGATTTCATCGTACATTTCAGCAATGTGGGTATTGATCGCGGGACGTTTCATTTCCCACTTCCGTTGGAGCTGCCGCACTGCCTGTTCTGCTGTCCACTGATTTCGCAGATTTTCTGCGTACTGCTGTACCCTGGCATTCAGCTCCGATTCCCGGATGCGGTGGGATGGGGTGTTGCCACGGTAGAGTCTGGCATTGGCCCTGAGCAGTGCCTGCACCTGTTGCCATTCTTCCGGTGGGATGATTACCGGGTAGTACCTTTCGTGGCGGTACTGTTCTGCTGTTGGAACATCTGTAATGGTACGGTTATAGGCTTTCGTTTGATGATTGATCAGCACCCCGGTGTAGCTTTCGTCAGAAAGGACATTCTTCACACTTTGGTATGTCCAAAGGTTTTCTAGTTGTTCATTTTGCGCTTTAAAATCAGCACACCGACCACCGCACCAACCGTGATTACTATGACCGCAACCGCCCAGAGCCAACTGTCTTTATTGGGGTCGGTGGTGATATCGTTCGGTTGTTCATCATCTGTTTCGACAGAAATCACCTCTCCTTTTTCATTAAACAGTTGTGTCGTCACACCCTTGACGGGAGCGGTTTTTCCATCTGCCTCCTGATAAAATCCAATATCATTGCCTGCGGTGATAATTTTTATTTTTTCGCCTTTTTGAATTTCCAGCCCCGCTACAATGCGTTCTGCCGAAATAAAGCTTTCGGATTCATCATATTGGCCAAGTACCGCGTCAGTGAATCCTGCGCCAAACTCTACTGTGCAACCGCTATTGAACAAATAAAGCACCATGGATGCATCACCGTTTGCGTCGTTATAGCCGTAGAAATAGCCAAAATCGGTGTAGACAGTGCTGTCATCGGTAAGATTGAAAAAGCTGGATACTGTCTTTCCACTCTCGTTTTCCCAAGTCAACAAATTTCCTGCGTCATCAAAGAAACGCACCTCTCCTGCCCCACGCAGGTTAACAAGACGCATTGCAGCGGGTGCCTGCTGAACTCCGCTTCGGGCCGAAAGCAAGCAGGCGCTGTTCAGAGAATCGTTTGCTTGATTGATATCAAAGATATTCTCACACAACAGACATTCAATATGATTCTCATCATTGATTAATAACACCGGATATTTTCCACCTGAGCCAAATAGGCTCCGCTTCTTTTGCACCAAAACACTGCCTTCGGCGCCGGCAATGCGAACGTATTCTCCCGCATCGATGATTTTGATAGATGCCTTATCCCAGCCACGGAGGAATATGGTGCCTGATCCCGGGTCATTGATGTGGGTGTATGTGGAATTGCGGTCGATGATATAGATATCGTTTCCCCCTTGTCCATCTAGAACATCAGCGCTCTTGCCGCCGCCCCCGGCCGCCAGCACATCAGATGCCGAATAGCCAGTCAAGCGGTCAGCACCATCGCCACCAAACTGGATGTTGGTCGCAAAGGAGTCAATCATAATCATGTGTGGAGCAGTTATGTGGTCCTCGTTCGTGGAGCCCAACTGCACACGCCCTCTCTCGGAAAGCGCCGTCAGAACATCTACGATTGCTGTCAGCCATGGCGGCAACACAAGGTCCAGGGCAGCTCCTTTAATTTTATCCTCGATAAATTCCTTCCAGGTTGGAAGCCAATTTTGAACGTCATTGCTCCACCGCTGCTGGTTGTAGTAGCAAGCGGCTCTTTCTCCCAGTTGTAGGTTTCCCGATTGATAGGTAATAAACGAGAGTTGCATATGAGAATTAAAGATTTTGCTATATTGCTCATTTTGGAAGTTCATCCCCGCCGGTTCATAAGTTATCATCGGGTACGCCTCGGGGTGTGTTGCCTGGATGATGTCCGCACCAACCGAGACGCCGATTTTGTCGGTCACATTAACAAGATTTGTGCCGGCTCCTACGCCGTCAAATCCGCCAACAAACAAATACTCCTGCCAAAAAGCCACATCTATAATTTGACCGACCGCACCATCGATGGCAATAGCCGGCGCTCCCGTAATCAGTGACACATACCCCGCAAGTGCACCTCCAAGGGAATGTCCCGTGAGAATGACCGCTTTTCCTGCGGCGGCAGCTTTTACGGAATTATAAAACTCTAAAGCATCCGCAAACTGATTGCCCAGCTCATTTTGCACCGCAAACAGCATATCGGTGCTCCAATCGTTGTTTGTCTGCGCACCAACCGCACCCAGCGCTGCGTTGGATATGGTGTTCGCAATTCCGCCGCCCTGGCTTCCGCGATATGCGATGATGTAGGAGCCATCTTCGGGATTTTGCAAGCAAACGCCGTAAAATCCACTGTTTTCATTGTTATCCATGACATCAATGATCACAAAGTCGCCAATCAACTCTGTGTAAAGCAATGTGTGGGAGTAATCGGTGTAATTCCAAATGGTATCCGTTCCGTTTTTGTATTCGAGATGTGCGCCGTCTTCTACAAATTCCCGCACTGTCTTCCCAAAATAGTCTTGGCCGTGGGTGGAATACGCCAGCTTTGACAGGGCAGTAAAAGCCATCACGATATTGTCCGTATTGGGGGTATCCGGCTCTAAGTTCTTGTACGGACTTTTGGAATAATCGTAAGTATAGTGATAGGGGTGAACCGGCTCGATAAGAACGCGCTCGCCATGATCACCTGTTAGGCTCGCAAAGTAATGGATACCATATGGTCCCTGATAACTTCCGGTGTCAATTGTACCGCTTGCAGGGGAAATAATTGTTGCACGGGTCAGCTTGATTTCCGGTGCTTTTTCCAAAACATTCTCCGTGCGTATTTCTCCTGCGTTCAGATGGGATTCTTCAATCTTTATGTCGGATAGACGGGATACCCAAGTTTCATTACTGCCACAGAAGACCTGATCCGCTGTGACATGACTGTCGAAGATTCCAAGTGTTGCATACTGTTCGGTCGGCGGTGTGCAGCGGATGTCTTCCGCAACGGCCGTGATGCCATCCAGTGTCAAATCGCCCATACTGACGATGTCACCTGCAACATTCAGCGTAGCGCCCGGGTTGCCTTTCAGCGTAAGCGATTGCGGCGCGCTGTTGGTAGCCATTGTAATGCCGCCCTCACCGACCTGACAGTTGCCGACAATCTCAATTGTCAAGCCCAAAGGCATATCAGTTTCTATATAGGGAATATCGGCACAATTCAAAACCAAATGTCTTTGTGTTCCGTCATACAGAATTGTACCGTCTTCACTTTGGTAGTTTGCCAGTTCCGCAAGATTTTGCGCCCAAGAACCTACATAAAGTGTACCGTCGGCGGACTGGTCACCAAAGCCATCCTGGTTATAGTAAATCGTGGCATTCAGCAAGTCTTCATTTGTATCGTCAATATTTTCTTGAAGCGCATTCCACTGCGCTTCGCTGCCGCCGTAATAAACTTCGGCCAGTGCAGGACAATTTCTGAAAGAGTATGGTCCAATATAAGTGACAGTTTCCGGAATGTAGATGCGTTTCATCTGTGTGCAGTTTTCAAAGACAAACATGGATATAGTCTCCAATCTCGGCGGACACACAAATTCCCGGAGAGAAAAGCAATTGCGGAACAAATACCCCGTAAACAGTGTTACATTTGCGGACATTGTTACACGCCTAAGGGAAGTGCAACCGTGACAAAGATCGATCCGAACCGTTGTTACACTGTCCGGAATAGTTATTTCCTTTAAGTTTTCGCTGTAAGCGAACGCTTCGGCCCCTATTTCTGTAACGCTGTCCGGGATTGAAACTGAAGTTAAATTCCATGTGTTGGAAAAGGCTCCGGCGCTGATATATGTTATCCCATTTTCAATAATGACTTTTTCAATGGTAGTATTATGGGATCCATACCCCGGGCGCTCCATTTTTCCGGAACCGCTGATTGTCAGTATTTTGCCATCTGGGGTGATTGACCAGGTGACTTTTTCTCCGCAAGAACCGGAAAGCGGTTTCTCCGCGTATACCTGTGGGACCATAGCCGAAATGATACAAAGGACAAGACAGATAGAAATCATTCTTTTTAGCATATATGCCTCCGGTTTGTCGTTAATTGATTGAATAATGTCGATACAAAGTATGTTGACTAATAAAACTATATTTCTTTTTTTAGGAGAAGTCAAGCCAATACAAAGTGATATTCAAATGAGCACCTCTAAAAACTAAATTTTGAGCAGACGCCCTGAGATTTTGTTTCAGATTTTGTGTTAGAAATCGAAGGAATATTGGATGTATTTCAAGATTTTTATAAGCAAAAGTTGGAGCAAATGATTAGGCACTTCGCCAAAAGAGAGTTTTTAGAGATGCCCAAGTATCTATCATCACGCCGATTACCTCCCACATGAGTATACAACATTCCTTTCTTAATTTGCACAGTTGATTTTTTACGAATTTTTATCTATAATTATTAGAACTCCCAATTGTGGATGTTGGGAGTAGAAGCATTTATAGAAGTTGGAGGAGATACCCTATGAAAAGAATACTCGTGATATTTCTTGTATTTAGCATTGCTTTCTCCCTAGCGGCCTGCGGAAATCCTGATGCAACCGACCCGGTTCCCAGCAATACGCAGACTGCGCCCACTCAAACGAATTCAACGGACGCATCCATTCCAGAATCTACGTCCACTGCGACGAAACCTTCTGAAACAGAGCCACCTGTGACTCAGCCGCCCGTGACCCAACCCCCTGTCACCGAGCCTCCAGCTCCCACCGCTTGCAGTCATACCGCAGGTGATTGGAAAACAGACAAGGCCGCCACTTGTACCACTGAAGGCAGCAAGCATAAGGAATGCACCAAGTGCAGCACAGTATTAGAGACGGCATCCATTGCCGCAACAGGTCACACGGAAGCCATCATTCCCGGGAAAGCCCCTACTACCACAGAAACCGGTTTGACGGAAGGTAAAGTATGTTCGGTCTGCGGCACCGTTCTGCTGAAACAGCAGACAATCCCCGTAATCCCATCTGTTACAGCCGTTGTTGATTGGAATGAACAAGATTACTGGAGCATTACCAATGTGACCAGTCAGGGCGTATATCTTATGGGTGAATCCCTTCCCATGAGGGTATATTACGTAACCGGTCCCTGCCGTGTCACCTTGCTAACGAATCTGGATGATCCCTCTCAATGGGGCTACAAAGGTGCCTACTTGGGCATCACCGACGATGGCTGGAATGTAAAATATGATTACGCAGCGCTGAAAGAGCATGGGACGGTTCAATATTACACCGATTCCTATGGTGATACATGGTTCGCTGCCGGTACTTATTATGATCTTCCCACTGGTACCTGGTATTTCGGTAATGTGGAAGCCAGCTCTAGCTTCTTCGTGGTGGTAAACAATCCGACCGCAGAAGCCAACGGCACTCTGGAATGATGAGTTTTCCACACTTCATCAAACGTTTCCATAAGTAGTTACAGCCTTGATTAACGCATCAACCGAAGCATCATAAAGATTTGATAGGGTCTTGGAATTCAATTGGCTAAAGAAAGTGCCGCACAGGTCGAATGACCTGTGCGGCTTTGTGTATAAGGGGTTATCCGATTGCGTCCTTTGCGGCCCGTTCGTAGTGATACAGCCGCTGGGCGAAGGCCAGCATGGTATCGGAGGTATCCGGATCATTTACCTTATTGGAAATGTACTGCTCCACGGTGTAGCTGATAACACCGGAGTAGCTGACAGAGCCGTCCGCATGGACCACATAGCCCAGATAGTAATACTGGGTATCCGCCATGTTCTTGGCGGCGACCTCCGGTGCCTGAGAGTACCACTGCCCGGCGTTGCCGCGGTACTGCGCCATGCCGGTCTTGGTGCCGGAGCCGATATTATCGATGCTGGGCGCACCCTCCAGAGCGGCGAACTCTTCCGCCGTCCAGTAGATGGTGCCATATTCCTGCGCATCGGCAATGACAGCGTCATCGATCATGTAGATGGACACAATGCTGATCATTTCCTCGAACAGCAGGTTCTTGCCGGTTCTCTTGAAGACGCTTTCGTCTCCAGCCACATGCTTGTCGGCAGGCACCTCGGGAGCCAGATTGAAGGAAATATTTTCCCAATTCAGGGTCTTCTGCTCGTCGGTCAATTTGTTGTTGACCAAATCGGCTTCCGCAGTGCCGTGGAAGTAGACCTGGGCGGCGGAAATGTAGTTCAACAGCGCCACACACAGTTCCTTGGTTTCGGCAGAGGTGGTGTCCTTGTCCAGCATATTGTAGGCATAGATGGCAGGGCTGTAAAGTCTGGGTTCGCTGTAAACATAACTGCCGTCCGCCAGCTTCACATAGCCCACATAGTAGGCTTCCTTGTACAGATCTCTGGTGAAGATACCATCAGAGGAGCCACAATAGTAGTCAGCGCTACGATAAGGCTTCAAGCCCACCTTGGCGTGGTCTGCGTCGAAAGCGATTTCGCTCAATGCCTCAAATTCTTCAACAGACCAGATCAGCAAACCGGCATCCTTGGTCAAGTCGATGCCCTCCACGCCGGTCAAATCGAAAATGTCAATGACGTAGATCAGATCCTCATAGTTCAGCGTCCGACCCTTTTGGGTGATGGATACGAAAATATCGCCACAGACAGAGCAGATACCGTTCACATATTTGTGCCCAAGGGCAGCCTTGACCACTGCGCCACAGTAATCGCAGATTACTCCATTGGCACAATCCGGCTCCAGCGTATCCGCCGGTACATCCACATCCTCACCGATCCATACATGATCGTACTCCAATTTGACCCAGCCACGGTCTTCACCCACAGATACACTGACATCCTTCGTATAACGCAGGGTCAGTACATCTCCGACAGACAGTTCCACGGTCAGCTTCCGCTCCGAAACCGACCCGGAAATCATGTCTAACTGGGCTCCGTTTTTCAAAATATACAACTTGTCATAATTGCTCTCACTGGAAACGCCGTAGATCAAGTTCACGGAGCAGTCATACAGGGCTGTGGCCGTAAATTCGGAGCTGGAGTAATCGTTGTGGTTTTGAGAATAGTACACACCGTCGATGACTTCAAAGGGAATGGTTCCGTTATTTTGGATGGAGATTGGATCCTCAAGCACCTTGTGCGACTCAATGACACGATGTCCCAACGCAGGCAGCTCCTGATAGGTGGAGTAGTCGCAGCGGGAGCAGGTGACATAAGCGTCCCAGCCAACTTCTACGCAAGACGGTGCCTTTGCTTGGTGAGCATATTGGTGCCAACCAGGTTGACACGATCCTCTGCTATGGGTCTCATGGGAATGAGCACAGGCTTCGTCACCGGATTATCGGTAGTCATGCCTGCCATGTGATTATAGTAGATGGAATTGTTGCCATAGCCGTAGAGTAGACCATCTTCGGTGACAATATAATATGTACCTTCATAAGCATATGTCATGACTGCATTGGTAATGCCGGGAATGGGTGTCTCGTTATTGCGATAAGTATCAAAGAGATACGGTATGCCATCCCGGATACCAATCACAGAATTGCTCGAATAAGACACGCTGTCCAAATCCCCAAAGTATCCATATACCATAGAACCGAAAGTAGAATTATACTCAGCCAAGTAACCATCCTGTGTTAAGAAATATAGAACACCGCTATCATTAATGAATATCTTGACAACGTTCCCTGTTATGAACGTCGGGGTTGTATGACCGTTGCCTGCCATATACAGGTCACCGTTTCCGGTAAGGAACCAAGTGCGAATATCATTGCAAGTCGTTACGTCCACAACGTCTTCCAGCATGACCAGTGTGGGGTTCTCCACCGCAGCGGTGGTGCCAAGACCAAGACTTCCATTGGAATTTGCCTCACCCCAGGCGTAGAGATTGCCCTCCTCAGTCCAGACGAAATAAGTATCAGAATTTGTATTCTGTAATTCGAAACCAGCGATTTTCTGATTGCCGAGGGCAGTCAGATCAAAAGTTTTGCGGAGGTAACCATCACCAGCCCGGTACTCCAAAGCGCCGCTTCCGCGCAGCACGGTGGCATAACTACCGTCTGCATCGAACATCACCACATCATCCACTACCAAAACGGGTGCGGGATGATTGTCACTATTCCAATGGTACAGGCAGCCATCGTCCAGCAGGGCAAAATGGTCCTTACCATCAACCTGAACCTCCTTCACCCGGCTGGGGGCTGTATCCTGCACCAGCAGCAGGCAGGACGCGCGCAGACCGCTGCGCAGGTCGGTGACTTCCACCGTGGTGGTTCCCAAAGCCTTCAGGGTAAGCTTGCCGTCCTTAATATCGGCGACGGCGGTGTCCAGCACACGCCAGCGCAGAACTGTTTCTTCACTGTCCGAGATGGCCTGGGGCAGATCGATGATCCCGGTGCTCAACGCCGCAGACACCGCAGCGGTGGGCAGCGACAGGGAGCCAGCCTTCTTATAAACCGTCAGGGTGACGGAGGCGGTGATGGGGTTACCCTCCGCATCCAACTCCCCGGAGGCAGCGGTGATGGTGACAGTGCCGGACGCTACGCCGGTGACCTTGCCATACTTGTCCACCGTGGCAATGGCAGGATCGGAAGTGGTAAAGGTCACAGTCCGCCGGGTAGTATCCACCGGGGTCAGTGCGGTTTTCAGATTCGTGGTTTCCCCGATCGCCAGTTCTGGGTTCGGTGCGGAAAGATCGATGCTCTCCAATGCCATGTAGTCCCGCACTTCCACGGTGATGTAGTTGTACAGCGCCTTGTCGAAGCTATAAACATATACATCCGCAGTGCCAAGCCCCACAGGAGTAATCAGGCCATTCTCATCCACAGTGACCACATTCTCGTCCTTGCTCTCGAAGATCAGCTTGTCAGCAGGCACATCCGCAGGCTCGGAGGAAACGTCCATCTGATAGGACATATCCATGTCTATCAAAATTTCGTACTCCGGCATGGTCATATCGGTCAGGTAAATCTCACCGGGGATCTCAAACAGATAATACCGGCCATATTCGTTAACCAACACATATGGTGGCATTTGTATCCCTTGAAATTGTTTTACTACTATAGGTATGAAAAATCCCCGGCTTTTGGACCGGGGATGAAGCTGAAATGTGTGGTTCCCGTCTGAAAAGCACCAACGCAGGAAGGAAATCAACAATGATTTGAGAAAAACCTTCACTGAGATGACATCACCCTTAGGTTCCACTGCGAGAGCGTGCAGGTTCGAGTCCTGTTGCCCGCACCATGAAAACACCGTAATTGTGATACCACAATTACGGTGTTTTCAGTTATATTCGCCTTCGGCGAGCGAAATTGCCTATCGGCAGCGAAATTGGCTATCGCCAGCTAAACTGCTCTTTTTCTGCAGAGCAGATCATTCAATAACAATTATATAGTAAAATGGGATATGAAACTGGTAACTTTGGTAGTATTATGATATTATGTATGTATATACCCAAAGAAAGTAGGTGCAGTTATGGCAAAAGAGAAGATCCTGCGGCCGGAAGCGACTGCGGTAAAGGCATTGATCGCAGAGGCGACCCGTATTGATGCCGGTTTGCTGGCTATAGAGAAAACGGAGAGCCTGCAGCGCCGTGCTGCGCAGCAGGCAGCTCAGGCTCTTTACGATGACCGTATTCGCAAGGCGCTGGAGGAAATGGATATTGAACACATCAATCGGAGCAAGCAAGGCATCCGTGTCAGCCTTTTGCGGGACGCAAAAATTGAAAATATCTGGCAGCTTTCACAGAAAAGCTTCCAGCAGCTAAATGCTATCCCCGGTTTTGGGGAGCAGTCGGTGCGGAAAATCCAGGATACCGTCAAAGGCATCGTGGAGAATACGAAGCAGACTATCCGTATTCGTATCCGTATGGAGAACCCCGACCCGGTGGATGAGGCGCTGATTCGCGCCCTTTACATCCGCATTCATGCCCCAGCACTACGGGAAGCCGGCAAGGCGCTTTATAAAGCCCACCACAAGCCCTTACAGCAGGAGCTGACCCTGGCAAGAAAATCCACCAGCGGTTTCGGTTGGTTGTTCAAATCCCAGGCAACCAAGCAGCAGATCGTGGACGGTGTGGCAGCGCTGCAAGCCCGGCTGGACGGTGAATTCGGCAGCGGCCTTGCAGCCTGGGAGGCGATGGAAAACGCATCTGCCGATGCCTATTGGATGGACTATAAGAATAATGCCCCGGCATATTACACAGAGTTGGAGAATATGGGTCTGAACTGGGAAGAGCAGGAGACCCCCACGGGACTTCCTGCGGAACTGGCGGCGGAAATTGAAGCGCAGCCCCTGGATCTTACCCACTTGAAAGCCACGCTTCGTAGCTACCAGACCTTTGGCGCAAAATACATCGTTCACCAAAAGAAGGTCCTTTTGGGTGATGAAATGGGTTTGGGCAAGACCGTGCAGGCCATTGCCTCTATGGCAGCGCTGGCAGCCACCGGCAAAAGCCACTTTATGGTAGTGTGTCCTGCCAGCGTGCTGATCAACTGGTGCCGTGAGGTGAAGAAGTTCAGCGACCTGGAGGTCACCAAGGTGCACGGCAACGACGAAGAAGCCTTGCTTTATTGGCGGGAAAACGGCGGTGTGGCGGTGACTACCTTTGAATCCATCAGCCGCTTTACTTTGCCCGAAAAGTTTAAAATCTCTATGGTGGTCACGGACGAAGCCCACTACGCAAAAAACCCCGAAACAATGCGCACCAAAGCGCTGTTGAAGCTGTTGCAGCAGACGGAGTATGCGCTCTTTATGTCCGGCACACCCCTGGAAAACAAGGTGGAGGAAATGTGTTTCCTGGTCAGCTGCCTGCAGCCGGAGATCGCCCAGAAGCTGGAAGATGTCAAATTCCTCTCCACCGCAGAGCAGTTCCGTCTGCAGCTGGCACCGGTATATTTGCGCCGCACCCGAGAGAGCGTTTTGCAGGAATTGCCTGACCTCATCGAAAAAGAGCAATGGTGCGATCTCGGCCCACAGGAAAAGCAGGACTACAAGGATGCCGTCCTTTCCGGCAACTTTATGGCGATCCGTCAGGTATCCTGGCAGGTGGATGACTTAAAGAACTCCTCCAAGGCCCAGCGGCTTTTGGAGCTGTGCGACCAAGCGCGGGAACAGGGCAGAAAGGTGATCGTGTTCTCCTTCTTCCGTTCCACCATTCAAAAAGTCATCGAGCTTTTGGGTGACCGCTGCACCGAACCCATCAGCGGCGATATCTCTCCCCAGCGGCGGCAGGAGATCGTGGATGCCTTCGGTAAGGCGGAGGACGGCGCGGTGCTGGTCAGCCAGGTGCAGGCCGGCGGCACAGGACTGAATATCCAAAGCGCCAGCGTAATTATTTTCTGCGAACCTCAGATCAAGCCTTCCATCGAAAACCAGGCCATCGCCCGGGCCTACCGTATGGGTCAGGTGCGGGATGTGCTGGTGTACCGGTTGCTGGCAGATGATACGATTGACGAATCAATGCTGGAGCTGCTGAAAACCAAGCAGCTGCAATTTGACAGCTTTGCAGACGAATCCGTGGTGGGCGAGGAATCCCTCAAGCCCGGTGAAGCTGCATGGATCAGCAAGCTGGTGGAGGAGGAGAAAAAGCGATTGACCCAGGCGCAGTGATACTATTTATAATATAGAAAGAAACATTCGTGTTACACCTATGTTTGCAGCCTATGTCCTCTGCGTTCCGGATGACTTTGGTGGTATAGGCTTGCATCTTTGTGGGAAATGTGATAGAGTTTAAGAGATTATGAGGAAGGAGGGGTGTGCAAAGTGAAAACAGGAAATTTTCAGCGTGCTGCTGGTGGCAGCAATGCTGGCAGCGCTGCCGATCACAGCATTTGCAAATCTGGATGTAAAAGCGGTATATACAGCATCCAGCAGCTTTGCGGCAGGCGGCAAGGCTGCTGTGGATATGCTCAAGACCTCTTCCAATGTGATGGACCGTGGCGACATTATGGCAGATATGTACAATGCGGCCCTGGAGCAGAACATAACTGTGGTCTGGATCTGCAGCACCAATTCCTCCCTGGATAAGAAGGGTGAGTCTGTCACCTGGAAGGCAGAGGATGCGGGCAAGGAATTTGTATGCCGTGTATAGCACAAGGGACGGTTCTATGTGTTAATTGGCATAAAAACAACTGTGACCCCCTCTGTGAAAATTCCGACCCCCTCTCGGTCTAAAAACGACCCCCTTTGCAGAAAAAGCGACCCCCTAAACCGAAAAAACGACCCCCGGGG
>JAZSEN010000012.1:0-28793 GCA_045531675.1 Faecousia sp. | reverse complement strand
TTGAGATGTTGCAAACTGTGCTGAAAACGTACCTGTTTGCATAGTATTAACAGCTCAGAAGTTGCGACCTTTCGGGAGGGTCAAGACCCTCCCCTACAAAAGGTGCGGTTGTAATCGGAACGCTAAACAATCATTTACCGTCCCTTCTTAGTTTTCCTCGGAGCCGGTATTCAGGGAATTAATCAGCGCCAGCATCTTGGCGCCGTAGGTGATGGAATCATCCAGCGCCCACATAATCTGGGGCGTGTAGCGCAGCTTCAGCGCCTGTCCCAGCTCGCGGCGCAGGTAGCCGGCGGCAGACTGCAGACCCTTCAGGGCATCCGCCGCCCGATCCTCCTGCAGAAAGCTGACATAGACCTTGGTATAGCGCAGGTCGGGGGTGGTTTCCACACGGGTAATGGAAATCATGGTATTTTGAATTCGGGGATCCTTCAGGTTCCGAATCAGGTTGGACAGTTCCTTCTGAATCTCCTCGTTGATGCGATTGATACGATTGGATGCCATATCAAATCCTCCTAACTTTAAGCAAAGCCAGCCGACCGCAGCTGCGGCGGCTGGCTATATATTATCTCTTGACCTCTTGCATGGCGAAGCATTCGAATACGTCGCCTTCCTTGATGTCGTTGAACTTCAGGATGCTCATGCCGCACTCGTAGCCGGAGGTGACTTCCTTGACAGCGTCCTTGAACCGCTGCAGAGAGCCAACCTCACCCTCGTGGATAACGATGTGGTCGCGCAGGACACGAACCTTGGCATCACGGGTAATCTTGCCGTCCTTGACCATACAGCCGGCAATGGTGCCGATGGCGCTGACCTTGTAGGTCATACGGACCTCGGCGTGACCGATGACCACTTCCTCATAGACGGGAGCCAGCATGCCCTTCATGGCAGCCTCAATCTCGTCGATGGCATCGTAAATAACGCGGTAGAACCGCATATCCACGTTGGTACGGTGGGCGCTGGCCTGAGCGCCGGCATCGGGACGGACGTTGAAGCCGACAATGATAGCACCGGAGGTGGAGGCCAGCAGGATATCGGACTCGTTGATGGCGCCGACACCGGCGTGAATCACCCGGACGCGAACCTCTTCGTTGGAAATCTTCTCCAGAGAAGCCTTCACCGCCTCGGCAGAGCCCTGTACGTCAGCCTTGACGATCAGGGGCAGCTCCTTCATCTGACCCTCCTGCATACGAGCAAAGAGGTTATCCAGAGTAACCTTCTGCATGGCGTTGGCAGCGGCATCCTTCTGGGCCTGCTTGCGCTGCTCGACCAGCTCACGGGCCATGCGCTCATCGGTAACGGCGTTGAACTCGTCACCGGGGGCAGGAACATCGGCAAGACCGGTAATCTCAACAGGCACAGACGGACCGGCAGTTTTGACGGTGCGACCCTTGTCGTTGGTCATGACACGGACACGACCAACGGAAGTTCCGGCGATGACGATATCGCCCTGCTTCAGGGTACCGTTCTGGACCAGCAGCGTGGCAACAGGACCACGGGTCTTGTCCAGACGGGCCTCGATGACCGTACCCTTGGCACGGCGGTTGGGGTTGGCCTTCAGCTCCTGCACCTCGGCAGTCAGAATGACCATTTCCAGCAGGTCCTCCAGACCCATGCCGGTCTTGGCGGAAATGGGCACGATGACCGTATCGCCGCCCCATTCCTCGGGAATCAGGTCGTACTTGGTCAGCTGCTCCTTGATCTTATCGGGGTTGGCAGTGGGCTTATCCATCTTGTTGATGGCCACGATAATCGGCACCTCAGCCGCCTTGGCGTGGTTGATGGATTCGACAGTCTGGGGCATGATGCCGTCGTCGGCGGCAACCACCAGAATGGCGATATCAGTGGACTTGGCACCACGGGCACGCATGGAAGTAAAGGCGGCGTGGCCGGGGGTATCCAGGAAGGTGACCATATTTCCGTTCACATCGACAGTATACGCACCGATGTGCTGGGTAATACCGCCGGCCTCGCCGGTGGTGACGGAGGTCTTACGGATGGCGTCCAGAGTGGAGGTCTTACCGTGGTCAACGTGACCCATGACCACCACGACGGGGGCGCGGGTCTCCAGCTCCTCAGCGGTATCCACATGGTCGTCGATGATCCGCTCCTCGATGGTGACGGTGACTTCCTTCTCCACCTTGCAGCCCATCTCGGTGGCCACAAACTCAGCGGTATCGAAGTCGATGACCTGATTCATGGCGGCCATGACGCCGTTCTTCATCAGGCACTTAATGACCTCGGCAACGGTCTTCTTCATGCGGGACGCCAGTTCGCCCACAGTGATTTCATCGGGAATCTTAACGGTGACAGGTGCTTTCCGTGCAACCTCCATCTGCAGACGGCGCATCTTCTCCTGCTCTTCGTTGCGGGACTTGTTGCCCTTGAAGTTGCCCTTCTGCTGCTTGTTGGACTGCTTGCCCTTGCCGCCGATTCTCTGCTTGCCGCCCTGATAGTTCTGAACCCGCTCGGAGACCAGATTATCCACATCGGCAAAGCGGTTGGAGTTGACTTGCACCGCAGAGGTATCCACCACGCGGCGCTCCCGCTTGCGCTCCGGCTCCTTGGGCTTCTCCACCTTAGGCTGGGCAGCGGTCTGCTGGGTCTGGGGCTTAGGCTGAGCAGGCTTTTCCACCTGCTTGGCAGGCTCAGCCTTGGGTGCTTCCTTGGCAGGCTCTGCCTTAGGCTTGGACTGCACCGCAAACACCTGCTCCAGAGAATCAATCTGATGCTGCTGGGTCAGGTAGTCAAACACCACGTTCAGCACATCCTCCTCTACGGTCTGGGAGGAGGACTTGGGCTTCTCAAAAAACTTGCCGACAATTTCCATAACTTCCTTGGGCGCAACCCCGAAGTCATCGGCAATCGCCTTAATCTTATACTTCACTGTACTCATATACGCACCTCCAAAATGTGACAGGCCAGCGGTCATTCCGAGCCAGTGCGCACACTGGCGTGGGAATCCCCTTTGTCTTCCGAAATCTGAGGAGATTGCCACACCAGTCTGCGGACTGGTTCGCAATGACATTCATAATGTTAGCCTGCAAAGTTGGTCAACTTACTTTTTACCTTTTCTTACGTTCCGCTGGTGGGCCTTGGCTTCCTTCTGACGGCGCTTGAAGCGGTCGGTTTTGTACGACAGCATCTCCACCGCCGCAGGATCCGGATTTTCCAGAGACTGGACCAGCGCCAGTGCCAGTGCCGCATCGGTGATGGCGGCGATGGCCAGACTGCTCCGACCCACTGCCACGCCCAGCTCATCCTTGGTGTAGGGGAGCTTGACACATTGCTGATCCGTACCGGCGGCGAAACTCTTGGCTCTGCGCCATGTGTGGTCGCCGGCGTCCGACGCCACCAGAATCAGGTATGCTTTACCGGCTCTGGCAGCACCGCCCACAGGCTCCTCGCCCAGCTCGGCTCTGCCGCCCTTCCGTGCCAGTGCCAGATAATTGAGTGCTTTATCCACGGCCACCCTCCATTTCCTTGTCCAGTCGGTCGTAGACCTCCTCGGGGATGGTCACTTCCAGACTGCGGTCCAGCGCTTTGGACTTCCGTGCCTTTTTCAGACACTCAGGGTCGGGGCAGATATAGGCGCCACGACCGTTGAGCTTGCCGCTGAAATCAAGGGATACATTGCCGTCGGTCTGACGGACCACACGAATCATATCCCGCTTGTTTTTCCGTTCCCGGCAGCCCATACACTGCCGCTGGGGAATCTTTTTCTGCATGGTCATCGACCACCTTTCCTAAAGATATCTTCTATCTTATTCTTCTGCCTGAGAGGCAGGCTTGATGTCAATCTTATAGCCGGTGAGTCTTGCGGCCAGACGGGCGTTCTGGCCCTCCTTACCGATGGCAAGGCTCAGCTGATCGTCGGGCACCACCACACGGCAGGCCTTCTGGCCGGGCACAGGCTCTACGCTGATAACATCCGCGGGGCTGAGGGCAGCCTTGACGTACTCGCAGGGATCCTCGGACCAGACCACGATATCGATTTTCTCGCCACGCAGCTCCTCCACGACGGCGCCCACACGTCCGCCACGGGGACCGACACAGGCACCCACGGGATCGATGCCCTCCATGGCGGCACGAACGGCCATCTTGGAGCGGGAACCGGCCTCACGGGCGATGTTGCGAATCTCAACCTGACCCTCCGCGATTTCGGGAGTCTCCAGCTCAAAGAGCCGGCGCACCAGATTGGGATGGGTGCGGGACACATAAACATTGGTGCTGCGGGCACCCTGACGGGCTTCCAGCACATAGACACGAATCTTGTCGCCCTCGTGGTAGCTTTCACCGGGAATCTGCTCGCTGGTGCGCAGGATGGCGTTGTGCTTCTCGTTGCCCTGACCCACGGTGACAATCATATCGCCGCTGGGATCCACACGCAGGACAGTACCGGTGAGCAGCTCCTGTGTTTTGTTGGAGTAGCTCTCGTAGACCATGCCACGCTGGGCCTCACGGATGCCCTGAATGACCACCTGCTTGGCGGTCTGGGCGGCAATGCGACCGAACTTCTCCACGTCAACGGGGATGGTCACGGTGTCACCCACCTGTACATTGGGGTTCATATTGCGAGCGGTGTCGATGTGGATTTCCAGAGCGGTATCCTCCAGCTCCTCCACCACCGTCTTGACCTGGAACATGGAAATGCCGCTTTCGGACACATCCACCACCACGTTCTCGGCAGGCACATCACGATGATCCTCCCGATCCTTGCGGTAAGCGTTTGCCAAAGCCTGCTTCAAGCGCTCCAGCATATAATCCACAGGGATGCCCTGTGTTTTCTCCAGCTCACGCAGAGCGGCGAAAATCTCCACGCCGTCAATCTTGTGAGCCTCGGGCTGCTTCTTGGCTCTTGTATTTCTTGCCATGATAGTTCCTCCTGTCAGAATTCTACCCGCAGGCGGACCAGTGCCACCTGAGATTTTTCGAATGTGATTGTTTCTTTGCCGGATTCCACGGTGACACGACCTTCGTCGTAGCCACGCAGGATACCGGGAAATTCCTTAAGTCCGTTGTGGGGACGGTACAGCTTGACCATGATGGGACTGCCCATAAACCGCTCAAAATCGGAGGGTCGCTTCAGCGCCCGTTCCAGACCTGCGGAGCAGACCTCGAAGTGGTAGGATTCGGAGATGGGGTCCTTCTCGTCGAGGATGGGGTCCACCGCACGGGAGATGGCTTCGCAGTCGGTGATGTCCACGCCGCCTTCCTTTTCGATGTAGAGCCGCAGGAACCGCTCAGAGCCTTCCCGCACATACTCCACATCCCACAGAGAGCAGCCATGGGCCTCTACCACAGGCTGAGCGAAGGATGCCACCAGTTCAGTGATTTTCAAAAATAGTCGCCTCTTTCCGCAAAAAGAGAGGGGCTGAACCCCTCTCTTTCGTATAGTCTACGCTAGATTACTGGTATTATAGCACCATTGTTTCCGTTTTGCAAGGGCTTTTTCAAAGAAAAACACTGCTTTTTTCGCCTTTTTCCTCATCCGGAGCGGTAAACGACTGTTTCGTGCAGTATTTACTGCACGAAACGATAATTCTCCGCAACATAGCGGTGCATCTTTATTTCAAAAACAGGTGCAGGAGTTTTTCGTTAATTTTACTGGCGTAGGGTTGGTAGCGCATGGGCAAATCCAGCCATGTTTTCTTGTTGACGATGCTTTTACTGTGGCTGAAGGCATCAAAGCCGGTTTTGCCGTGGTAGGCACCCATGCCGCTTTCCCCCACGCCGCCGAAGCCCATGGCGGAGGTGGCCAGATGGATGACGCAATCGTTGACGCAGCCACCGCCGTACCGGCACCGGCTGGTCACTTCTCCAATCCGGCGCTTATCCTCGGAGAAGATGTACAACGCCAACGGCTTGGGTTTGTCCGCCAGCAGGGAGTAGACCTCCTCCATATTCCGGAAGGTCAAAACCGGCAGCACCGGTCCAAAAATCTCTTCCTGCATCACAGGGTCACTCCATGTGACATTGTCCAGCACCGTAGGCGCGATTTGCAGTGTATCGGCGTTCCATGTGCCGCCAGCCACCACCTTTTCAGGGTCAACCAGTCCGCAAATCCGGTGGAAATGCTTTTGGTTGATGATTTTGCCATAATCAGGGTTTTGCAGAGGGTTTTCGCCGTACTGCTTTCGAATCTGAGCCTTCAGCTCCGCCACCAGACGGTCCTTGATGCTTTCGTGGCAGAGGATGTAGTCCGGCGCCACGCAGGTCTGTCCGCAGTTCAGATATTTACCAAACACGATTCGTTTTGCCGCCACAGAAAGTCTGGCGGTGCGGTCCACGATGCAGGGGCTCTTTCCGCCCAGCTCCAGCACCGCGGGGGTCAGATACTCTGCCGTATGCCGCAGAACCTCCCGACCTACACTCTGACTGCCGGTGAAGAAAACCATATCGAATTTCTGCTCCAGCAGTCGGGCATTTTCCTGCCGTCCGCCGGTGACCACCGCCACATATTCCGGATCAAAGCACTCCCCCAGCAGCTTCGCCACCAGAGCGCTGGTGGCCGGAGAGTAGGCGCTGGGCTTGACGATGGCGGTATTACCGGCAGCAAGGGCATCGGTCAGCGGACCAATGGCGAGCAAAAAGGGGTAATTCCACGGACTCATAATCAGCACACTGCCATAGGGACAAGGCTTTTTGTAGCTTCTGGAGGGGAACTGGGCAAGGGGCGTGACCACGGTTTTTTCCCGTGCCAGACGGCGGACATTGCGAAGCATATAGCTGATTTCGGACTTTGCCATTCCGGTTTCGCACATAAAGCCTTCAAAGCCACTTTTCCCCAGATCCTTTTTAAGGGCGGCGGCAATTTCTTTTTCATGCCGCTCCACGGCGGCGTACAGCTTTTTCAGCGCCCGGATGCGGAACGCCGTATCCAGCGTAGCACCGGACTGAAAAAACTTCCGCTGTCGCTGTAAAATCTCCTCAATTGTCATCGTTCGCTCCTATCCGCATCATTTTATTAAAATGCTTAATATCCGGGCAGACCTTCCTCACTGATTATCTGGAGATTGGAAGCAATCCGCTCCAACGTATCGTAGAACTGACTGCGTTCTGCCTCAGTGATACCGGTTCCACCCAACTCCACGGCTTTGCTTGCCCGCTGGCGGACATGCTCCGCGGCCGCCAGACCTTCATCGGTCAGGTAAATCTTGGAGCGATACATCCGACCATCCCGCCGGACCAGTCCCTTTTCCTCCATCAGCAGCACCATGCGGGATACGTCCGCCTTATCTCTGGCACACAGGTCGCACAGCTCCGCCGCCGTGACCCCCTGAGAATGGTGGGACAGGGCAATTAAGTACACCGCGTGGGCGCCCTTCAAGCCGTAGCGCTCCATTTCATCGGCAGCAATTTTGTGCCAATGACGGGTGATTTCAAAAATAGCAGCGGAAAACCGCTGGAACCGTTCTATCATGACGCTGCTCCTTTTCGTTGATATATCAACATTTTACAACCCTCAGGATTATCTGTCAATAAGTAAATTACCGCCAGACCGCTCCGTTTCCCGATAGACAGTAAAAACCGTCAACAACTATGTCATCTTCTTCCTGACCGTTGGATTTGCGGTCAGCGGTTGCATGATGCTGTTTTCGAATGTTCTTGCCGATTCCATAGGTCTGGTAGCGCCGGAGATTCTGCGTCCGACCGATGAATACAAAATCCCCCGACCAGCTTCGTAGTCGGGGGATTTTATCACGTTTTCTTCCAGGTTCTCTTATTAAATAGTATCAGCACCGGCAAAATCTCCAGTCTGCCCAGCAGCATGGCAAAAGCCAAAACCACCTTGGAAAATCCGCTGTAACCCACGTAGCTGGCATAGGGACCCACAGCCTCAAAAGCCGGACCAACGTTGGAAATGCAGGCAAAAACCGCAGAGAAATTGCTGAAGAAACCATGCTTGACATCGTATGTTCCGGCATCCGACACAATGGTGGATACCTGACCGTTCACCGGATCAAAGGACAGCAGAAACAGTACCCCCAGAAAGATGAAGAAGTACAAGGTGATGAAGGCAAATACATCGTTGATGGTCTGTTGCTCCAGCGTCTTGCCTTCAAACTTTGCTTTCGGCACGTAGCGGGGGTTGATTAGCTTTCTGACATTGATGTAGGCGCCCTTCAGCGCTATCACGATTCGCGACACCTTGATGCCACCCGCTGTGGAGCCTGCCATCGCCCCTGTGAACATAACAAGCAGCAGCGATGTGGTGGAAAGCATAGGCCATACATTGTAGTCGGTTGTCGTAAAGCCCGCGGTTGTCATCAGAGATGCCACCTGAAACAGGGAATGACGGAATGCTTCCTCCGTGGTATAGCTTTGGGGAATTGCCTCAAACCGTCCAACAAGACTTAGAAATACGAAACTCACTGCCAAACCGAGAATCAGGAAGTAGCTTCTGAACTCCTCGCTGCGAAGCACATCCCGAATCTTTCCAATCAGCAGCAGATAATACAAACTGAAATTGACACCGAACAGAATCAGAAATACGGACATCGCATACTGGGAGAAGGGATGGAACAGCTCCATACTGCCGGGGATGAATCCAAAGCCACCGGTGCCGGCACAGCCGAAGGTAGCCAGCAGGCTGAAGAAGAACTGCTCATCCTCATAGCCGGGGATAGGCTTGTCCAGCATCAGGATGATGACCTCCAGAACGGTCATGCCCAGATAAATCAGATACAGGATTCTGGTGGTGACCTTCATTTTGGAGGTCAGCTTACCCACCTGCGGACCGGGGCTTTCCGCGCGCAGCAGGTGCATGGAAGAGCCGTCATCGCTTTCGGGAATGAAAATCAGCACAAACACCAGAATACCCATACCGCCAATCCAGTGAGAAAAGCTTCTCCAGAACAGAGTGGAGTGGGATATACCTGTCAGGTCAGTTATGATGCTGGAGCCGGTGGTGGTGAAGCCAGACATGATTTCAAAGCAGGCGTCTATGTAGTTGGGAATATCACCATTGATGACAAAGGGAATCGCGCCGAACAGGGTCATCAGAATCCACACCATGGCCGTCAACGCAAAGCCTTCTTTTTGATAGAGGTTGTCCCGCTTCGGTTTTGGAAGCTGCAGCAGACAGCCAAGGACACTTACCGCCACAATGGGAATCAGAAAAGCAAGGATATTTCTCAAAGATTCTTTGTAAATCAGGCTCACCGCCAGAGGCGCCAGCATCAGTACGCCCTCCAGAATCAGGATTTTGCCCAGAATCTTTCCTAATTTTTTGTAGTTCATTCAATCACCTTACTCGAACACATCCGTCAGGTCGTCGAAGTTTTTATGGGTGGTGACCACCACCACATTATCCCCCAGCCTGATTTCGGAATCGCCGTTGGGGATAATGACCTCGTTTTGCCTGATGATACAGGCAATCAGGCAGTCCTTCTTGATTTTCAGTTCCTTCAGGGGTTTGTTGTAGAACCGCTCCTGCTTTTTCGCGGAGAATTCCAGTGCCTCCACCTGATGGTTGACCAGCCGGTACAGAGTCCGCACGTTACTGCCCACCGTATTGGCAAGGGCGCGGATGTAGCTGATAATCATATTGGCAACAACCTGTCTGGGAGAAACATTGTTGTCAATTCCCAAATCGTCCAGCATGCCGTACAAGTCGTCACTCTTAATCTGTGTGATGGTTTTTCTGACGTTTTTCTTGTTGGCGAACATGGATACGATAATGTTTTCTTCGTCGATTTCCGTAAGCGCCACAAAGGCATCCATTGCTTCAATGCCTTCCTCAATCAGCAAGTCGTGCTGGGTGCCGTTTCCGCAAACCACCGTTACATGTGGCAGAAGCTCCGCCAACTCCTCCGCATGGGCCATATCATGCTCTATCAGCTTGACCGCGCATTTCTTTTTCGACAGCGAATCCGCCAGATAGAAACCGATTCGTCCGCCGCCCACAATCATGATATTCTTCAACGGGGATTTTACAAGGTTCACCTCACGCAGGAAGTCGCCCAGCATCTTGGCATTGGATGTGAAATGGATTCGGTCGCCCTCCTGAATCATGAAGTTACCGGAGGGGATGATTACCTCGTCGCCTCTGCGGACCGCACAAATCAGAACCTTAGTGGTGAGCTTTCTGCCCAGAGAAATCAGCGTCTCGCCAATCAGCGAGCAGCCCTTCTGGGCAACCACCTCCACCAGCGAAACCTTGCCTTCCGCAAAATGCTCAATCTGCGCCACAGAGGGCAGGTTGATAATATTAAAAATCTCACTTGCCGTTTCCCGTTCCGGATTAACGACCATGGAGATGCCCAGATCATCCTTCATTTCAACAATTTGCTTTCTGTAATCCGGATTTCTGACACGGGCGATGGTGTTTTTGGTGCCGACCTTTTTGGCAACAAGGCACGCCAGAATATTCAGTTCATCGCTGCGGGTCAGGGCAATAACCAAATCGGAATCGGCAACATTCGCTTCATTCTGAATGTCCATGCTGGCGCCGTTTCCCACAACGCCAAACACATCGTACTTCTCAATCAGCTTCTCGATTCTGTTCTTTTCCTCGTCAATGATGGTGATGGTATGTCCCTCGCCGGAGAGATTTTTCAGGATGGTTTTACCAATGGATCCCAGACCGATAATGACAATTTTCATAAACAAATCCCCTCTGATTACGGGTGCAGCATGGTATATGCTGTAAGGTACTTCCGGTATTTTTTCATCATGCCATGCCGGCAGGCACAGCTTTCCGGCACACGCCGGAACAGTATGTCTTTATATCATACCACAATAATCGCTTTTTTTCCACCCCAAAATCAGTATTTATCCGCCAATAGACCATCTATCCGGATTTTTGTCATTTTAAGCAAAAACCGGATACCAAAGCAAGGTGCAGGTGACAATTGTTTTTTTATCTCTTCTGTGGTACAATACTTTCAAATTCAGCGGAAACCGGAGGTGCCTGTCATGGGTGAAAATCATATCAACATCGGTCTGCTGGCCCATGTTAACGCAAGCAGACGAGCACCACACATATCTAACGAAATCCCCGGTCCGAAACCTTCCGGAATTTAAGGTCGTAGACAGATTTGATAAATACGTTGGCAGTAGACCAAAAGGAGTTTTATTTCATGACAGAAAAAGAAAAGTGTGCAGCAGGCATGCTGTACGATGCCAATTATGACGAGGCGTTGCTGTGGGAGCGAGATCGGTGCAAGGACATCTGCTTTGAATACAACAGCACACCGCCTTCACGGATTCACACCAAAAAGGACCTGCTGCGCAAGTTGTTCGGGAAAACGGACGGTGATTTCACAATCCAGGCACCTTTCTGGTGTGATTATGGCTATAATATTCAGATTGGCAAGAATTTCTATGCCAATCACAATCTGGTGATCTTGGACGGAGCCAAGGTCAAATTTGGTGACAACGTATTTATTGCCCCGGATTGCGGATTCCACACCGCAGGTCATCCGGTGGACTTCGAGCGCAGAAATCAAGGCTTGGAATATGCCTGGCCCATCACTGTTGGCGACAATGTCTGGATTGGAGCGGGTGTGCAGGTATGTCCCGGAGTGAGCATTGGAAGCAATGTTGTCATTGGAGCCGGAAGCGTAGTTACGAAGAATATCCCGGATAATGTGGTGGCTGTTGGAAATCCCTGCCGGGTTTTGCGAAGAATCACAGAAGATGAAATCAACAAGGGATATACAAGAAAGGTGTAACCACATGGAATTCACAAAATGCAAATGGTTTGCCCATGTGTGACTGGAGGTGTTTCGGATGGAAAATCAGCAGATTGTAGAATCCTGGGGATATTGGCCGGATATGCAGATTAAAGAGATGCTACTGAATTGATATTTGCCGATGTCTGCGCGCTGTGGACATTTGTTTATTCTGTAAGAATTTTTCTTCCGATCCTTATCCCATTTTTAAACAACCTTTCGAATTGACAGTAGTATCGCCTTGTGGTAAAGTATGGGCAAATTCAATAAGCGTTTGCAAAGGCTGTGACGAAGAACGGACAAGGCAAGCAGCATTTCAGAGAGCCGGTGGTTGGTGCGAACCGGTAATGCCAGACCTTTGATCCTCTGCCTTCCGAGCCGGAAGCCCCAAAGGTTAACACCGAGTAGACGTTTCCCGTGTATGCTACGTCAGTGCATAGAGGTTGCTGGACTTCGAAAAGAAAAGGCGTCGATGAAGACGGAATCCGTAAACGAATTTACAGAGAGTCGGGGATGGTGTGAGCCCGATAAGGAGTAGCGGAATTTCCCATCCCTTCTGAGCCGGAAGCCCCAAAGGTTTACACCCAGTAGGCGTCTCCCGTGTATGCTACGTCAGTGCATAGAGGTTGTTGGACCTTGAAGAGGTGGCGGAATTGTCGTGATTCCGCAATTTGAGTGGTACCGCGAGTGCAGATTTTGTATTTACACCCGTCTCAAAGCAAGAAAAAGCTTTGAGACGGGTTTTTGTTTTATTTTAACCGAAAGGCGGGATGAAAATGTTATCTCTTGATAAGGTGTTTAATGCTCAGACGGTGCTCAAAAGCATCATCCGGGAAACCAATGTGGTCAGGGCCTACGGCATTGCACCGGATTGTGAACTGTATCTGAAGCCGGAAAACTTGCAAATCACCGGATCCTTTAAGGTCAGAGGCTCTGCCTATAAAATTGCCATGCTGTCCGACGAGGAAAAGGTAAAGGGCGTCATCGCCTGCTCTGCCGGCAATCACGCCCAGGGTGTTGCACTGGCCGCTACGAAAAACGGCATCAAATCTCTGATCTGCCTGCCGGACAGTGCCCCCATCTCCAAGATAGAAGCCACTAAAGGCTACGGTGCTGAGGTTTGTTTGGTTGAGGGCTGCTATGATGATGCGTATCAGAAAGCACTGGAGCTCAGAGACAGGGAAGGCTACACCTTCGTCCATCCCTTTGATGATGAAAATGTCATTGCCGGTCAGGGAACCATTGCCCTTGAAATTCTCAACGAATTGGACAATATTGATGCCATTGTGGTACCCATTGGCGGAGGTGGTTTGATTTCCGGCATTGCCTACACGGTCAAGCAGATCCGTCCCTCCGTGAAGGTTTACGGTGTCCAGGCAGCCGGTGCTCCCAGTATGTACCGATCGGTGAAGGACGGAGAAATGGAATGCCTGCAAGGCGTTTCCACTATTGCCGATGGCATTGCTGTCAAGCAGCCCGGGGAAAACACCTTTGCACTGGTCAGAGAATATGTGGATGAGATCGCACTGGTCAGCGATGACGAGGTGGCATCAAGCATCCTTGCTCTGATCGAAAAGCAAAAGATGATCGCCGAGGGGGCAGGTGCTGTGGCAGTGGCGGCAGTGATGTCCAGGAAGTTTGATCTAAAAGGCAAACGTGTGGTAGCGGTGGTATCCGGCGGTAACATTGATGTGACCAGTCTTTCCCGTGTCATCGACCGTGGCTTACTGAATTCCGGCAGATCCACCAGCCTGCTGATTGAACTGATCGACAAGCCGGGACAGCTCAAAGAGATCTCCCGGATCATTGCCGACTGCGGCGGCAATGTTACCGGTGTCCACTATGAAAAGGGCAACACCGAAAGCGTCAACGGCTGTTTCCTCCGGATCGAAATGGAAACACGAGATTTTGAACACGTTAACCTAATCACCCGTTCCCTTCGTGCAGAAGGCTTCAAGCTGGTGTAAATAAGGAGGCAAACAATATGAGTAACAAAGTACACACCGACAAGGCCCCCGCCGCCATCGGCCCATACTCTCAAGCTGTGGTGGCAGGCAATCTGATTTTTACCGCCGGACAGATTCCTTTGAACCCGGCAACCGGGCTGCTGGAAGGGCGCAACATCTCCGAGCAGACCCATCGTGTATGCAAGAGTTTGGAGGCCATCCTGACTGCTGCCGGAAGCTCTCTGCAAAAGACTATCAAGACTGTATGCTTCTTGAGCGATATGGACGATTTCGTGGCATTCAATCAGGTCTATGCCAAGTATTTCACCTCAAAGCCGGCCCGTTCCTGTGTGGCGGTAAAAGGCCTTCCCAAAGGCGCATTGGTGGAGATCGAGGTCATCGCAGAAAAGGAGTCATGAGCCATGATGGATGCAAGCAAATATCAGGTAGGGTATTTTCCTGTGGACAGGAAGTACAACAAATGGGCGGAAAAGGATCATATCGAAAAGCCCCCAGTCTGGTGCAGCGTGGATATGCGGGACGGCAACCAGAGTCTGGTGATTCCCATGAGCCTGGAAGAAAAGCTGGAATACTACCAGGTGCTGCTTCAGGTGGGCTTCAAGGAGATCGAGGTGGGCTTTCCGGCAGCCAGTGAAACGGAGTATGAATTTCTGCGGACTCTAATCGATAATGACATGATCCCGGAGGATGTGACCGTCCAGGTGCTGACCCAGTGCCGGGAGCATATCATCCGAAAAACCTTCGATGCCTGCAAGGGCGCACCCAGTGCCATTATTCATTTTTACAATTCCGTATCCGTTGCCCAACGGGAACAGGTTTTCAAAAAGTCCAAAGAGGAAATCAAGCAGATTGCCGTGGACGGAGCCAAGCTGGTCAAGAGACTGGCAAGCGAATATGAGGGCAACTTCCGCTTTGAGTACTCTCCCGAATCCTTCACGGGAACGGAGCCGGAGTATGTACTGGAGGTCTGCAATGCGGTTCTGGATGTACTGGAGCCGGGGCCGGACAACGATGTGATTATCAATCTGCCGGTGACGGTGGAAATGAGCCTGCCCCATGTCTACGCCTCTCAGGTGGAATACATGAGCGAAAACCTGAAATACCGGGAGTATGTAACCCTTTCCCTGCACCCCCACAATGACCGGGGTACCGGTATCGCGGACACGGAGCTGGCACTGCTGGCCGGTGCGGACCGGGTGGAGGGCACTCTGTTTGGTAACGGGGAGCGCACCGGCAATGTGGACATCATCACGCTGGCCATGAATATGTATTCCCACGGCGTTGACCCGAAGCTGAATCTTTCCAATATGCCTTATCTGGTGGAAGAATACGAGAAATGCACCCGAATGCATGTTTATGAAAGAGCACCCTATGCAGGAGCCCTGGTGTTCGCAGCCTTCTCAGGCTCCCATCAGGATGCCATCGCCAAGGGTATGAAATACCGCAATAAAAACAAGCTGCACCAATGGAATGTCCCCTATATCCCCATCGATCCCAAGGACATCGGACGGACCTACGATGCGGATGTGATTCGGGTGAACTCTCAATCCGGCAAGGGCGGCATCGGCTACCTGCTGGAGCAGACCTTTGGCTACAATCTGCCGGCGAAAATGCGGGAGCATTTCAGCTACCTGTGCAAGGATATTTCCGATCATGCCCACAAGGAGCTGAAGCCCGACGAAGTGCTGGATATTTTCACAGCGCATTATCTGAACCTGCCGGGGCAGATCAGCGTGACGGATTTTGAATTTGAGCGTGAAAACGATGCGGTGAAGATCAACATCACCTTCCTCCAGAATGGAGAGGCAACAGAGCTGGAAGCGGAAGGCAACGGTTCTTTGAGTGCTATCAACAATGCACTGAAGGCATACACCGGCAAGGAATACACCCTGCAGGTATTCACCCAGCACTCCATGCAGGGGCAAGGCTCCCACAGTGTGGCCGCATCCTACATCGGTCTGGAGGCGGAAAACGGACAGCTGTACTGGGGTGCCGGTACGGATACCGATGTGATCAAAGCAAGCACCAACGCACTGCTCAGTGCATTCTGCAATATGACCCAAGGGAGGGAATGAACCGTGGGAATGACCATGACACAAAAAATCCTTGCCGCCCATGCAGGACTCGACAAGGTAGTATCGGGACAGCTCATCAGCGCAAAGCTGGACATTGTTCTGGGCAACGATATCACCACCCCGGTGGCGGTGAACGAATTTAAGAAGGCCGGTTTTGACAAGGACAAGGTGGCGATCGTCTTAGACCACTTTGTTCCCAACAAAGATATTAAGGCAGCGGAGCAAAGCAAGACCTGCCGGGAATTTGCCTGCAGCCACTGCGTCAGCCACTTTTACGATGTAGGCAAAATGGGTATCGAACATGCATTGCTCCCGGAACAGGGGGTGGTCACTGCCGGTGACTGCATCATCGGTGCGGACAGCCACACCTGCACCTATGGTGCATTGGGTGCATTCTCCACCGGTGTTGGCTCTACGGATATGGCAGCCGGCATGGCAACGGGTATGGCATGGTTCAAGGTGCCCTCTGCCATCCAATTCAAGCTCACCGGTAAGCTGCCGTCTAACTGCAGCGGCAAGGATGTGATCCTGACCGTCATCGGCATGATTGGTGTGGACGGTGCGCTGTATAAGAGCATGGAGTTCACCGGCGAGGGCGTAAGCAGCCTTTCCATGGATGACCGTCTGTGCATCTGCAACATAGCCATTGAAGCCGGTGCCAAGAACGGTATTTTCCCGGTGGATGAGGTGACCATGAACTATCTGGAGGGAAGAAGCGAGCGAGCACCTGTTGTCTATGAGGCGGATGCGGATGCAGAGTACGAAACCGTCATCGAAATCGATTTAAGCAAAATCGTTCCCACAGTTGCTTGCCCCCATCTTCCTGAGAATACCCACCCGGCAGCAGAACTTCATCACATCAAGGTAGATCAGGTAGTCATCGGCTCCTGCACCAACGGACGGTTGGGGGATATGGAAGCTGCTTACAGTATTCTCAAAGGCAACAAGGTTGCCGATGGCATCCGCTGCATCATCATCCCCGGTACGATGCAGATCCTTCGTGAGTGTGTACAGCGTGGCTGGTATACCGCCTTTATCGATGCCGGTGCGGTGGTTTCCACCCCCACCTGCGGTCCCTGTCTGGGTGGCTACATGGGCATTCTGGCAGCCGGCGAACGGTGCATCGCCACCACCAACCGTAACTTTGTGGGCCGTATGGGTCATGTGGACAGCGAGGTTTATCTGGCTTCTCCCCACACGGCCGCCGCCAGTGCATTGACCGGCTTCATCACCGAATATCAGGAGGTGTGACCATGAATACCCAAGGAAAAGTGTTTAAATATCCCGACAATGTGGACACCGATGTGATCATCCCCGCCCGGTATCTGAATACCCCCGATGCCAGGGAACTGGCACTGCACTGTATGGAGGATATCGACAAGGAATATGTAAATGCTGTCAAGCCCGGTGATGTGATGGTGGCAGGCTGGAACTTCGGCTGTGGATCTTCACGGGAGCATGCACCGCTGGTCATCAAAACCTGCGGCACCGGCTGTGTCATCGCCAAGAGCTTCGCCAGAATTTTTTACCGCAACGCCATCAATATCGGACTGCCCATTCTGGAATGTGAGGAAGCCGCTGAGGAAATAAAGGCAAACGATGAGGTAAAGGTGGATTTTGACACCGGTATCATCACCGATGTGACCACCGGCAAGACCTACAAGGCCCAGCCCTTCCCACCTTTTATTCAAAACATCATTAAGGCTGGCGGTCTGCTAAAATCTCTGAAAGAAGGCGAAAAGAATGGATAAGAATATCGCAGTCATTCGTGGTGACGGCATTGGCCCAGAGATCGTGGAGCAGGCACTGAACGTGCTGGACAAGGTCGCAGAGCTTTACGGACATACCTTTACCTATACTGATGTAGATATGGGTGGCTGTGCCATCGACAAGTGGGGCGATCCGCTTCCGGAACAGGAGCTTCAGAAGTGCCTTGCCTCTGATAGTGTTCTGCTGGGTGCGGTAGGCGGTCCCAAGTGGAATGATGTACCGGGACATATGCGCCCGGAAAAGGGATTGCTACGGCTTCGGGCGGGCATGGGGGTGTATTCCAATAACCGCCCCGCAAAAATCTGGCTACAGCTGGCAGATGCATCCCCTTTGAAAAAGTCCATTGTGGATCAGGGAATCGACTTTATCATTGTCCGGGAACTGATCGGCGGCATCTACTTCGGTGAGCACAAGACCGAAGGCGACACCGCAACCGATGTGCTGAAATACTCTGAAGCTGAAATTGAACGCATCGGCAGGATCGGTTTTGAGACCGCTCAAAAGCGAAATAAAAAGCTTTGCTCCGTGGAAAAGAGCAATGTTTTGGACAGCAGCCGCCTTTGGAGGAAGGTCATGCACCGCTTAGCGGAAGAATATCCGGATGTTACACTTTCCGATATGCTGGTGGACAACTGCGCCATGCAGATCGTCAAAAATCCCGCCCAGTTTGATGTGGTGGTGACGGAGAATATGTTCGGAGACATTCTTTCCGACGAAGCCTCCATGATCACCGGCTCCATTGGTATGATCCCATCCTCCAGTTTGGGCAGTACCTCCTGCGGGCTGTATGAGCCCATCCACGGCTCTGCCCCCGACATTGCAGGCAAGGATCTTGCCAATCCCATTGGAACCATTCTTTCGGCCGCCATGATGCTGCGCTTCAGCTTCGATATGCCGAAGGAAGCAGATGCCGTCGAAAAGGCAGTGTCCGCTTATCTGGATGCAGGCTACCGTACCGCAGACATTATGAGCGAAGGAATGAAACAAGTGGGCTGTAAAGAGTGCGGCCAACTGATTATCCACAATCTTAGAAAGGAGTGAAGCGTATGCTTCTTTCCGGTGCAGATATCTTAGTGAAAACCCTTATTGAACAAGGATGTGATACGGTCTTCGGCTATCCCGGCGGACAGATTTTGAATGTCTACGACAGCCTGTATACTCACCAAAACGAAATTCATCATGTATTAGCCGCCCATGAACAAGGTGCTGCCCATGCCGCCGATGGCTATGCCAGAACCACCGGCAAGGTGGGGGTGGTGATCTCTACCTCCGGTCCCGGTGCTACGAATCTGGTCACAGGTATTGCCACCGCTTACTTAGACTCCATCCCCATGGTCGCCATTTGCGGCAATGTGCCAACGACCCAAATCGGCACTGACAGCTTTCAGGAGATCGACATCACCGGTGTCACGCTGCCCATTACCAAGCATAACTACTTTGTGGGTTCTGTTGACCAGCTGGCGGATACCATCCGGGAAGCCTTTGCACTGGCACAGTCCGGCAGACCCGGTCCGGTGCTGATTGATGTCCCTAAGGATGTTCAGATCGCCCAATGGGACTATCAGCCTCAGCCCCCGGTTCAGAAGGAACCGCCCCATGGGGCAAAGAATGTGCGCATTCGGGAAGCGGCTCAGTACATCAACGAAGCTCAAAGACCTTACATCTACTTTGGCGGCGGCCTGATCACTGCCAATGCTCAGGAAGAAATGCTGGCACTGGCAGACAAGATCGATGCCCCCATCGGCTGCTCTTTGATGGGCCTTTCCGGCATTCCCACGGACCATCCCCGGTTTCTCGGGATGCAGGGGATGCACGGTCACTATGCTTCTTCCATGGCGATGCACCATGCAGACTTAATTATTTCCCTCGGTGTCCGGTTCAATGACCGAGTCACTGGCAACCGTGCCAAATTCGCAACAAAGGCAAAGATCATCCATCTGGATGTGGACGGTTCGGAGCTTTGCAAAACGGTAAACGCCGCCTGCGGACTTCGGGGAGATGTGAAGCTGACATTGCAAAAGCTGCTGCCTCTGTTGGAAGCAAGCAAGAAACCCCAATGGATGGGTCAGGTGAATATGTTCCGCAAGGAAGAAAATGCGTATCTGGATAACCGGGAGGGACTGACCCCTCGCAGTGCGATCCTGACCTTGAACAAGCATTTGGGCAAGAATACCGCCGTTGCCACGGATGTGGGACAGCACCAGATGTGGTCGGCCCAGAACCTGAACTTCCGAACAGCCAGACGGTTCGTATCCAGCGGCGGTCTGGGCACCATGGGCTTTGGTCTGGGTGCCGCCATCGGAGCCGCTTTCGGAACGAAGGAGCGCAGCGTTCTGGTCACCGGCGACGGCAGCTTCGGTATGTGCCTGAACGAGCTCGCCACCGCCGTTACCTACAATGTTCCTGTGGTCATTCTGATTATGAACAACGGCGTTCTGGGTATGGTGCGGCAATGGCAGACCCTGTTCTACAACAAGCATTATTCCAACACAGTACTGAACCGTAAAACGGATTTTTCATCCCTTGCCCGTGCCTTTGGCGCAGAGGGCGAAGCGGTATTCACCCCGGAGGAGCTGGATGCGGCGCTCACAAAAGCCTTCCGGCAGGACGGTCCCTATGTGATCGATTGCAGAATCGACAAGGACGAGTTTGTGCTGCCCATGCTCCCCCCCGGCGGCAGCATGGATGATATCATCGTGAAACTGGAGGTGGAGGGATGAACCGATATACTTTAGCGGTGCTGGTGCGAAACCAATTCGGTGTTCTCAACCGCTTGACCAGTATGTTCCGCCGCCGACAGTTCAACATCAGCTCCATCACTGCCAGCGAAACGGAATCCCCGAAATACTCCCGGATCACCTTTAGCTTTGACGGCGAAGAGGAAAACAAGCAGCAGCTCATCAACCAGCTTTACAAGCTGCCAGATGTTTGCTCCATCAAAGAGCTGACCGGGGAAAACTCCCTCAGCTGCGAGCTGATGATGATCAAAATGAAAAATGATCCCGCCGTCCGTGCCGATATCTATGCAGCGGCAGAGGCATTCAAAGCGGAGACCATCGACTATTCCCGGGAGTCCTTTGTGCTGAGGCTCTTCGGAAACAGCGTAAAAATGGATGACTTCATCACATTGATGCGTGATTATACGATTTTGGAAATCTGCCGTACCGGCACGGCATCCTTGGAAAAAGGCAGCGCAACATTAAGACAAACCATGAATTTATAATTTTGGAGGAAATAACAATGGCAAGAATTTTTTATCAGCAGGATTGTGATTTGAATAAGCTCAGCGGCAAGACCGTTGCCATCATCGGCTACGGCTCTCAGGGGCATGCCCACGCCCTGAACCTGAAGGAAAGCGGTGTGAATGTGGTGGTGGGTCTTTACGAAGGCTCCAAGAGCTGGGCAAAGGCAGAAGCCCAGGGACTGACCGTTACGACCGCCGCAGAAGCAACCAAAGCTGCCGATATCGTGATGATCCTGATCAACGACGAAAAGCAGGCAGCCCTCTACAAAGAAAGCATCGAGCCCAACCTGACGGCGGGCAAGACCCTTGCCTTTGCCCACGGCTTCAACATCCACTATGGCTGCATCCAGCCCCCCAAGGATGTGAATGTCATTATGATCGCCCCTAAGGGTCCCGGTCACACGGTCCGCTCTGAGTATCTGGCCGGCAAGGGTGTTCCCTGTCTGATCGCCGTGGAGCAGGATGCCACCGGCGATGCATGGGATCTGGGTCTTGCTTACGCACTGGGCATCGGCGGTGCCAGAGCCGGTGTACTGGAGACCAATTTCCGCACCGAGACTGAGACGGACCTGTTCGGTGAGCAGGCAGTCCTCTGCGGCGGTGTTACCGCTTTGATGCAGGCAGGCTACGAGACTCTGGTGGAGGCCGGTTACGATCCACGGAATGCCTATTTTGAGTGCATCCACGAAATGAAGCTGATTGTGGATCTGATCTATCAGTCCGGATTTGCCGGTATGCGTTACTCCGTTTCCAACACCGCCGAGTACGGCGATTATGTCACCGGTCCTAAGATCATCACCGCTGAAACCAAGAAAGCCATGAAGCAGGTGCTTGGGCGCATTCAGGACGGCAGCTTCGCCAAGGAGTTCCTGCAGGAAATGGCACAGGGCGGCAATCGGTTCAAGGCCATGCGAAAGGCTGCCGCTGAGCATCCTGCCGAGGTGGTGGGCGCGGATGTGCGCAAGCTGTACAGTTGGAGCGATGAGGATAAGCTGATCAACAATTAAGGAGGGATCCCTATGTCAAATGTGGTAGACGGTGTCCATAATGCCCCCCATCGCAGTTTGTTTCATGCACTGGGCATGACGGAGGAGGAGCAAAAAAGGCCCCTCATTGGCATTGTCAGCTCCTATAACGAGATCGTCCCCGGTCATATGAATCTGGATAAAATCGTCGATGCGGTGAAGCTGGGGGTTGCCATGGCTGGCGGTACGCCCATTGTTTTTCCTGCCATTGCCGTCTGCGACGGTATCGCCATGGGTCACAAGGGAATGAAATACTCCCTTGTGACCCGGGATCTGATCGCAGACTCCACCGAAGCCATGGTACTGGCCCATGGCTTTGACGGTCTGGTGATGGTTCCCAACTGCGACAAGAATGTGCCGGGGCTTTTGATGGCGGCAGCCAGAGTGAATATCCCCACCGTATTCGTCAGCGGCGGCCCCATGCTGGCAGGTCGTGTGGAAGGGAAGAAAACCAGCCTTTCCAGTATGTTTGAGGCGGTGGGTGCCTACAACGCAGGCAAGCTAAGCGATGCAAAGCTCAAGGAGTATGAGTGCAAGACCTGTCCCACCTGCGGCTCCTGCTCCGGAATGTATACCGCCAACTCCATGAACTGCCTGACGGAAGCCCTGGGCATGGGTCTGAAGGGAAACGGCACCATCCCCGCTGTCTACTCTGCCCGTATCGAGCTTGCCAAACACGCCGGTATGGCGGTGATGGAGCTGGTCAAAAAGGATATCCGCCCCCGGGAAATCATGACGAAAGCGGCACTGATGAATGCCCTGACTGTGGATATGGCTCTGGGCTGCTCCACCAACTCCATGCTCCATCTGCCTGCCATTGCCCATGAGTGCGGTGTGGAGCTGAATCTGGATATTGCCAATGATGTCAGTGCCGGAACTCCAAATCTGTGTCACCTTGCCCCTGCGGGCAGAACCTATATGGAGGATCTGAACGAAGCCGGTGGTGTGTATGCGGTGATGAATGAGCTGACCAAGAAGGGACTGATCCATACAGAGTGTATGACGGTAACCGGAAAGACCATGGGAGAAATCATTGCCGGTTGTGTCAACACCGACCCCACCGTTATTCGTCCCGTGGAGGACCCGTACAGTGAAACCGGTGGCATTGCGGTGCTGAAGGGAAATCTAGCTCCCGAGGGCAGTGTGGTCAAACGCTCTGCGGTGCTGCCTGAAATGCTGGTTCACGAAGGCCCGGCAAGAGTATTTGATTGCGAAGAGGATGCTCAGGCAGCCATCAATGCCGGCAAAATTGTTGCCGGTGATGTGGTGGTGATCCGCTACGAAGGGCCCAAGGGCGGTCCCGGTATGCGGGAAATGCTCAATCCCACCTCTGCCATTATGGGTATGGGTCTTGGCAACAGCGTAGCCCTGATCACCGACGGACGGTTCAGCGGTGCCACCCGAGGAGCCTGTGTGGGTCATGTGACTCCGGAAGCCGCATCCGGTGGCATGATCGGCGTGGTGGAAGAGGGCGACATCATCAGCATCAACATCCCGGAGAACACCATTGAATTAAAGGTGGACGAAGCGATTTTAGCTGAAAGAATGAGAAGCTTTGTGCCAAAGAAAAAGGAACTGTCCGGCTATCTGAAACGCTATGCCGCCCTGGTTTCCGGCGGTGCCACCGGTGCGATCCTGAACGGATAAAACAGAAAACAAAGATAGCAATTTAGCGCCTACCTCATACAGTTTTGGTCGTACTGTATGGTGTAGGCGCTTATTATATATTTCTGGAACAAATCTGCAGAGAAGTTTATTATTGATATCAACCAATCACACCGTCCATTCTGTGTTGCATTTGTCAATAGCTATTCGGAAAACGTTTGGGTATTGTGTGTGCTGCCACAGCTGCTGTCTACAGAAAGGTGAGGTGACGATGAAACCTGACGTTGTTGTTCATGATGATTATTGCTCTATTGTCAGCAACGATGAAATCAGCGGCATCTTAGAGAAAGTCACCGCCCTGATTTCTGAAGCAGTCCTTCGGAGCCTTGCAGAAACAAACGAACCGGACACAGCTGCGTGACCGCATCAGAAAGGAAGTGTGAAAATGGAACAATCTTGGAAAGATCCGTTGGCGGCGGGAGCCTGTGAAGCGAGTGGTCAAGGATGGTTTTCTGGCGAAGACCCGCATCATAAACGATGACTACGATTTGTATGATGGACGGCATGAACCGATTATCACCCAGGAACAGTGGGACAAAGTGAAAGCGGCACAGGCCATGCGTGGTCATGTCTCAGTAAACACAGATCGGCAACTGAAGAATCCTTTCGCCGGAATCTTGGTCTGCGGCAAATGTGGAGCAATCATGAAACGCACAGTGCCTGATAAACGGAGAAACCCTACACCGTGGTACCGCTGCTCGGCCAGAGGATGTGACTGTAAGATCATTAAATGCGAAGTCGTGGAGAACAGTATTCGAGACGCAATGCAACAGTGGCTGAATGCATACAAAATCAAAATCGAAGCGAACCAACAGCCGAAGGTTGATCCCATTGCAACTGCACTGGAAGCAGTCCGTGGTCAGCTTGCCCAGCTCCAACTTCAGCAGGAAAGCATTTGTGAATATCTGGAGAAGGGGGTGTACACAATCGAAATGTTTACCAAACGAAATACATCCCTAACCAAAGAAATCCAGCAACTTCGGAGTGCTGAAGCTGACCTTTTCCGCCAGCCAGGAGATGGCAATCAAAAGAAGCAGGCTGCAGACCGGATCATTCCTACTACCCAACATATTCTGGAAAGCTATCCGCTATTAACTCCCGCAGAGAAGAACAGACTGTGGAAATTGGTAATGAAGAAGGCTACGGTATACCGCTCCCCTGAGGACAATCTGACTGTAAATATCTACCCCAATTTACCTAAATAAAACGCCATGAATATGCAAGTAATACCATATTCCTGTGGGCGTGTAGTACCACAAATCCATAAAATTAACTGTTTATCTATCGACTTATGCCCCCTTCCCGTGATATAATGCACTTGCATTTTTACGGAAAGGGGGCTGTTGCTATGTCCGAACAACTAAAAAAGATGCCATGTTGTACGGGTCTGCTGGCCCATGTGGATGCAGGCAAAACCACTCTGTCTGAAGCGCTTTTGTACTGCTCCGGTGCCAAGCGCACCCTTGGACGGGTAGACCATGGGGATGCCCATCTGGACACCCACGCTCTGGAGCGCAGTCGGGGCATCACCATATTTTCCAAGCAGGCACGGCTTCAGACGCCCCGACTGGATATCACCCTGGTGGACACGCCGGGTCACGTGGATTTCTCCGCCGAAGCGGAGCGAACCATGCCCATTCTGGATTGCGCCCTGCTGGTAATCAGCGGCACCGACGGGATTCAGGCCCACACCGTCACATTGTGGCGGTTGCTGGAGCGCTACGGCATTCCCACCTTCCTGTTTATCAACAAAATGGATCTGCCGGGCATGGAAAAAGCCGCACTTTTGCGGCAGCTGCAAGCCCAGTTTTCCCATAATTGTATAGATTTTACCGCAGATTTTCAGGAAATTTCCGAAAACGCCGCCCTCTGTGATGAGGCGCTGCTGGAAAACTTTCTCTCCGGTGGCACCGTTACCGACGCCAACCTGCAGGCTCTGATTGGTCAGCGAAAAATCTTCCCCTGCTGCTTCGGCTCCGGACTGAAGCTGGATGGCATAGAGGATTTGCTGACCATACTGGACCGCTACGTCCCTCTGCGCCGGTACCCCGCGGAATTCGGCGCACGGGTGTACAAAATTTCCCGTGACAGTCGGGGCGACCGGCTGACATGGCTGAAAATCACCGGCGGCGGCTTGAAGGTCCGCACCACCCTCGGTGAGGAGAAAATCCAGCAAATCCGGCTCTACTCCGGCGAAAAATTCACCGCCGTAGAGGAAGTCCATGCCGGTATGCTGTGCGCCGTCACCGGTCTGACCGGCTCCCACATCGGACAGGGCTTTGGTCATGAGCCTGCAGGTCAAGTGCCGGTGCTGCAAAGTGTCATGACCTATCGGGTCAACAGCGCCACCGATTCTTCCAAGCTGCTGCCCATGCTGCGGCTGCTGGAGGAAGAGGACCCTCAGCTGCGCATCCTCTGGGATGACACCCTGAAACAGATCCACGTTCAGATTATGGGCAAAGTCCAGCTGGAGGTACTGCGAAGCCTGATGCTCCAGCGATTCGCCGTGGAGATTTCTCTGGAGGACCCCCGTATTTTCTACAAGGAAACCATCGAGGCGCCTGTGGAGGGCGTGGGACATTTCGAGCCCTTGCGCCACTACGCCGAGGTTCATATACTTCTGGAGCCTTTGCCCCGGGGCAGCGGACTGGTGTTTGACACAGTCTGCTCCACCGATGTGCTGGAGCAGGGCTATCAAAGCCTGATTATCAGCCACATGTCGGAAAAAGTCCACAAGGGCGTGCTGATTGGCGCACCGGTGACGGACATGAAAATGACCCTGCTCATCGGCAAAGCGCACCTAAAGCACACCGAGGGCGGCGACTTCCGTCAGGCCACCTATCGCGCCATCCGTCAGGGTCTGATGCAGGCAAAATCTGTAATTCTGGAGCCGTGGTACGACTTCGTGCTGACCCTGCCCACGGAGCAGGTGGGCAGAGCCATCACCGATATCCGTGCCATGGGCGGACAGTTTCAACCGCCGGAGGCAGAGGGAGATTTCTCCACTCTGTCCGGTCAGTTGCCGGCATCAGAGCTGGGGGATTACGCCGATACGCTGGCGTCCTACACTCAGGGACGTGGACGGCTCCAAATCAGTCTGGGCGGCTACCTGCCCTGCCACAACAGTGATGCGGTCATCGAAGCCGCCGCCTACGACCCCGAAGGGGATCTGGAGAACACCCCCGACTCCGTTTTCTGCGCCCACGGTGCCGGCTTTACTGTAAAATGGCACCAAGTCAAGGAGCATATGCATCTGGAAAGTCCCCTGAAAGAGGAAAAGCCCCAGATCATCACCCGCAATCTTTCGCTGGAGGACAAGGAACTGGACCGGATCATGGAGAAAATGTTCGGTCCCCAGACCACCACCCTCTACCGTCCTCAAAACGCCCCTGCCTCCGAAAAGCTGACCATCCGACCGCCACGGCAGCAGTACCTGATTGTGGACGGCTACAACATTATCTTCAGCTGGGAGGAGCTGGCGGCTCTGGCGAAGGAGGATCTGGATGCCGCCCGCCGTCGGCTGTGCGATATTCTCAGCAGCTACGCCGGTTTCCGGAAATGTACGCTGGTGCTGGTGTTTGACGGCTACAAGCAGAAGGGCAGCACCGGCTCCAAAACCGCGTGGAACAACATCCGTGTGGTGTTCACCAGGGAGGGCGAAACCGGCGACGCCTACATCGAATCGCTGGTAGCGCAGATAGGCAGCAACTATAATATCCGCGTTGCCACCTCCGACGGTCTGGTGCAGTTGTCCAGTATCCGCTCCGGTGTTTTGAGAGTCAGCGCCCGGGAGCTGCTGGAGGAAGTCAGAGAAACGCAACGGCAAATGCGATTGCACTATCAGGTGTAACTCGTCGTTTCGTTGCATCCAAACAAGCATCTATCCCCCATTTTTTCTCTTGCATCCTATTATATTTAATGTATAATAGTCCTTAGCTTTTCATAATCTGGAGGAAAACCATGAAAAAACTGATTGCATTGCTTCTTGCATTTGCTATGGCGATGTCGATGACGGGCTGCGGCTCCAAGGAGCCTACCGAAACGCCCAAGGAGAATCCCAACAAATCCTACACCGTTTCCGACGAGGTGGCCGCTGCTGCCCGCAATGAGGTGGTCGCCACTCTGGGCGACAAGGTCCTGACCAACGGTGTGCTGCAGGTATACTACTACATGGGCATCTATGCCTTCATGGGCAGCGACTACGGTGCCTATCCCCAGCTCTACGGTCTGGACTATTCCCAGCCTCTGGACCAGCAAAAACCCGTTGACGCAGACGAAACATGGCAGGAGTATTTCCTTGAGGATGCGATTTCCACATGGCATGTCTATCAGCTGCTGTCCGCCTGCCTTGAGAAAGAGGGACTGGAGCTGCCTCAGGATCAGCAGGACGCTCTGACCGAGCGGATGGAACAGCTGAAAGAAGCTGCCGAAAAACAGGGCTTTGACTCGCTGGACAAGCTGATTCAGTCCGACGCCGGTGCCGGCTGTACCGTGGAGGATTATATCTTCTACACCAAAACCTACTACGAATACCGGCACTACATCCTGCTGATGATGGATCGGGTAACCTACACCGATGCGGATCTGGAAGCCTACTTCCAGAAGAATAAGGAAAGCATGACCAAAGACGGCATTACCAAGGACAGCGGTGATGCGTTCAGCGTCCGCCACGTTCTGATCTGCCCCGAGGGCGGCACCACCGATTCCAGCGGCAAAACCACCTACTCCGACGCGGAATGGGAGAACTGCCGCGTCAAAGCTCAGGAGTTGCTTGACCAGTGGGCTGCCGGTGAAGCCACCGAGGACAGCTTTGCCCAGCTGGCCAGAGAACAATCCGAAGACCCCGGTTCCAGCGCTGACGGCGGACTGTACGAGGGGCTTGGAAAGGATACCAGCTTTGTAGAGCCCTTTAAGAACTGGTATCTGGAGGAAGGACGGGAGAAGGGCGACTACGGTCTGGTAAAAACCGAATACGGCTACCATATCATGTACCTTTCCGATATCGAGCCCGAGTGGGTTTACTACTGCCGCACCGGTTTCGTCAATGATTCTGTCACCGAAGCCATTGAGAAGCTGAAAACCGACAATCCCTACACCGTGGACTACGACAAAATCGTTATTGCGGAAGTGAATCTGGCAGCAAACAGCTAAAGACTACGGGACTGCCCATGGGCAGTCCCGTCAGTCTGTCAAAGAACCCCTGTTTTCGTTAAGCCAAAACAGGGGGGTTAGTAGATTTTAGGGAAGAAGTTAGCCATATCATGGAGAAAAAGGAGTTGTTCCAACTCCAATTTGCCAGTTTTTTCAGATTCATGGCAGCATATTTAAGCCTGACCCATCTCGTAACTGCGGCCAGACCTCTGTGGTGT
>JAZSEN010000076.1:0-16781 GCA_045531675.1 Faecousia sp. | reverse complement strand
TTGAGATGTTGCAAACTGTGCTGAAAACGTACCTGTTTGCATAGTATTAACAGCTCAGAAGTTGCGACCTTTCGGGAGGGTCAAGACCCTCCCCTACAAAAGGTGCGGTTGTAATCGGAACGCTAAACAATCATTTACGGTTGGATTGGTGAGGTAGGTGTGTGTGGGATGAAAAGTGATATAAAATATAATTATATGCTTGATTTTGAGAATGTAACCATATATAATAGAATTATGCTATAGTTATTTATATTATTTTACAAAAGAAAGGATGCATAGCTATGAAAAAAGCACTGGCGTGGCTACTGGTTCTTGCTATGACAGCGGCACTGGCTGTGGGCGGCACTCTGGCGTATCTGACGGATACCGATGAGGACGTCAACGTCATGACCGTTGGTCAGGTGAAAATTGACCAGCTGGAGTACGAACGCACCGACGTGGATGATAAGGATGCCGACGCGGAGCTGCAGGAATTCCACAACAATAAGCCTCTGTATCCCGCGGTTAACAACGGTGACTGGAGTACCGATGATGCTTATGTGGATTTTGAGCAGATTGGTAAGGACGACGAGGGTGGTATCTGGAATCCCGAAACACTCAACAACGAGCAGGACAAGATGGTTTTTGTGAAGAACAAGGGCGATTTTGATGCTTATGTCCGCACCGTGTTTGCCTTCGAGGCTGGAGATTTCAGCTACGAGGAATTTCAGAAGTACATTCACCTGAATACCAACGCCGAGGAATGGACTTGGGAGTTTATCGGAACGCCTGTTGAAATCGGTGAGGGCACCTACTTTATTGCTATGGCTACCTACAACAAGGTTCTGAAGCCCGGTGAGCTGACAGAGGTCAGCCTGCTGCAGCTTGCTCTGGATCCTACTGCTACCAATGAAGCTATTGCGGCTCTGGGCGACACCTATCAGGTGCTGGTTCAGTCTCAGGCTGTGCAGGCTGATGGTTTCGAGAATCCTGCCACCGCTCTGGATGAGGCCTTTGGTAAAATCAATGTCAATGCGGAGCCGCCCGAGATTCCTTTCGACGATGATAATCCTATCAATGGTACCGGACTGTACAATGCCTTGCATTATCTGAACAGCAACCCTACCGGTACGGATATTACGGCTAAGGTCAACACCGTTACCTTCGGTCTGAACAAGGACCATGCTGCCATCACTTCCGCCAACAAGGGTTATCTGGTGGATGTGGAGCAGGATACCGATGCCTATGCCTACTATGTGGAAAACGGCTCCGGCTACGATGTCTACGTTCTGTCCGATGATGTGGTTTACGCACCTAAGGACAGTACCGCGCTGTTTAATAACATGAGTGCATTGACCACTGTCAACACTGGTATTCTGGATGTCAGCCGCGCGGAAACGTTCCTTGATTTGTTCCGAAATTGTAGCCGCCTGACCTCCGTGGACGTTACCGGTTGGGATACTTCCAAGGTGACAACTCTTAGAAATGCATTCCGTACCTGTACCGCTTTGAAGGAAATCAAGGGCCTTGAGGGCTGGGATGTTTCCTCAGTAACCGATATGTACTGCACCTTCTACGATTGTGACGGTTTGACTGAGCTGAATATGTCTGGCTGGGATACCGGTAATGTCATTCGGCTGGACTACGCGATTGCCAACAACGATAATCTGGTGACCGTCAATGGTACCGGCTGGGATTTGACCGGTCTGGAGACCGCTGAGTGGACCTTCCGTATGAATCCCAAGCTGAAGAACGTTATTGGCTCCAAGGACTGGTATATGCCCAACAACACTAGCCTGTACGGCTTCTTCGCCTACTGCTACGATCTGGAGAGTGTGGACGTTCATAACTGGGATATCCCCAAGGTCACCAAGACCTGGGATATGTTCGTGAACTGCACCTCGTTGATTACGGTCCCCGGTATTGGTAACTGGGACTTCGGCAGTGTGATTCAGTCCATTTCCATGTTCAACGGCTGTAAGAAGCTGCAGTATCTGGATGACCTTAGTGGCTGGGATATGAGAAATGTCAACGATATTGGCTATATGTTCACCAGTTGCCAGAGCCTGACCGCCCTTGAGGGCATCGGCGAATGGCAGTTTGAGAATTTGGAGCTGGCCACCACTCTGTTCAAGGACTGTAAGTCTCTGACCGAGCTGGATATTGCTGACTGGGATGTGAGCAAGGTCAAGACCTTCAACTCCATGTTCTCCAGCGCAAACCAGAACACCGGCAATATGCAGCTGAAGTCTTTGGACATCAGTAAGTGGGATACCAGTAGCGCCACCACCATGGGCTGGATGTTCTATGGTTGCGGACAGCTGACAGAAATCAAGTTCAATGCCTGCGCTATGCCCAATCTGACTACTGTTTCCCATATGTTTGCGGACTGCTTCAAGCTGGAGAAGGTGGACTTCACCGGCTGGAGTACCCCAAATCTGACCTGCCTGGATGGTATTTTCAATGACTGCCGTGTGATGAAGACTGTAGATTTGTCTATGTTCGATACCAGCAAGGTCCGCGAATTCTCCCAGATGTTTGAGGCGTGCTATTCTCTGGAGAGAGTCGTTGGCCTGGAGAATTTCGTTACCACCAGTGGTCACGACTTCAGCGAAATGTTCAGCGGCTGCGGCTCTTTGAAGGAGCTGAATCTGTCCAGCTTCGACACTCGTAATGCTGATCCGGCTTATGGGACTTATGCCGGTGTTGAGAACTGGGTGTTCCTGCGTTTCCTCAACGGCTGCACCAGTTTGGAGAAGATTACCTTTGGTCCCTACTTCGATTTCGACGGCATCGGTAACTGCCCCGATGGGTATAAGTTCTCCATGCCCTCCGCCTCTAATGTGGAAGGCTGGGACGGCAAGTGGTATAACGTAGAAACTGGTGTTGGCTATCTGCCCTCCGAGCTTCCCGAGAAGACCGCTGCCACCTATGTGGCTGTGAACCCCAATCCTTAATTTCAAAGCCGGCTCTGGAAACAGAGCCGGCTTTCTGTGATGTTCAATCAAAATAGTCACGCAACCGCTTTTTGTTTTCCGTACTCAATCCTGTCAGGGGCAGCCGGCACTCCCCGCAGTCGTAGCCGATGTGACGCATAGCCGCTTTCAGGGGAATGGGGTTCGGCTCACAAAAAAGCAGCTCCACGAGTGGTTGCAGTTTTTGCTGCAGGGTGGCAGCGGTATCCCAATCTCCCGCGAGAGCTGCCTGTGTCATGCTGGCGGTTTCTACAGGCATTAAATTTGATAATACTGACACCACACCCTTCGCTCCTACGGAGATGGCGGGAACTATCAGGTCGTCATTTCCCGTCCAAACAGTGAAATCCTTGCAGCAACGGCAAAGTTTTGTGACCTTGGTGATATCCCTCGCGGCTTCCTTGACGCCCACGATGTTGGGAATAGGGGAGAGCCGCTGGCAAACCGAAACCGGAATATCTACCGCGGTTCGGGTCGGTACATTATAAATGATGATGGGGATGCTGACCGTATGGGCGATGGTCATGTAATGCGCAATCAACCCCTCCGGTGTTGCTTTGTTGTAGTAGGGGCTGACAATCAGCAGTGCATCCACCCCTTCTTGTTCCGCGGCGCAGCTTAATGCGGCGGCGTGGGAGGTACAGTTACTGCCGGTTCCGGCGATAATCCGGCAGTCGGAGCCCACATATGCTTTTGACCGACGGAACAGTTCCAGTTTCTCGTTGTCCGACAGGGTTGGGGCCTCGCCTGTGGTGCCGCAAATGACGATAGACCGTATTCCTGCGTCGATTTGGCGTCGTAAAAGCTGCTCAAGCATGGGGTAGTTTACCTTATCCTCCAGAAAAGGTGTGACCAAAGCGGTACAAACTCCGGTAAACAACAGTTTTTTCATGGGAAATCCCTCCACGACAATCTATGCAGGTGCGGCGGATTTTGCCATGAAGGAGAAAAACGGAAAAAAGAGCCAACATTGAAAATGTTTTGGAATTTTTTTATAAACTGCACTTGATATTTTGCACGACATGTTGTATACTTCAACTATAAAGGTAAAAGGATAAAAGTATCCTGACGGACCCTGCCGCAACGACATGTACGGCAGAACGGGGAGTACCCCGTTTGTAATATATGCAGGGGGTACGCAATGCTCACCAAAGTAAAAAAAGTATGGGATATCATCACGACCGTAATCGTCGCGATTATCGGTATACTGGCAGTAGCCTATATCGGCCTGATGATTTTTGGCCTGCGCGGCTATACGGTGTTATCCGGATCGATGGAACCTACCTACAAGACCGGCTCCGTCATTTATGTAAAGTCTGTCAGCCCCTCGGAACTGAAAGCAGATGATGTCATCACCTTCTATACAGCCAATGGTGCGGTAGCTACACACCGCGTCGTCGAGTTGGTAGAGGATGGCGGTATTACCAAATACCGCACCAAGGGAGATGCCAATGAAAATGTGGACGGCTCGCTGGTCGCTCCCGAAAAAGTCATCGGTACTCCGGTCTTCTCAATACCTTATCTAGGTTTTGTCCTTTCATATATTCAGTCGCCCCCCGGATTGTACGTTGCGATAGCAGTTGGCGCGGCCTTGCTGCTGTTCGTATTTGTGCCGGGCCTGATATTTGACAATGAAAAGAAGCCTGATAAGGAAGAACCTGTTGAGGGTGAGGCCGAAGCAGACACCGCTGAAGAAGCGGAGCCTGTGGAGGAGCAACCTGAAGAGGGGAACATTAACCAGTAAATTATTTTAAAGGAGGATACCCAAATGAACAAAACCACAAAGTCCATGCTGATTGTACTGAGTGTGATTCTGCTCGTGACCGGCGCTGTCATGGGTACCGTTGCGTACCTGACTGACAGACAGGAAGTCGTGAACACCTTCACCGTCGGTAATGTCGACATCACCCTGGACGAAACCGACGTCAATGAAGATGGCGAGCCCATCCCCGGTGCCGACCGTGTCCCTGGCAACGAGTACCACCTGATTCCCGGCAAGTCCTACGTCAAGGACCCCACCCTGACTGTCGTTGCCGGCAGTGAGGAGTCCTACATCCGCATGATGGTCACCATCAACTGCATCAGCGAGCTGAAGGCTATCTTCGGCGACGATTTCCTGCCTGAGAACTATGTTGAAGGCTGGAATCCCGCTGTCTGGTCCTGCGCATCTGTCAGTGAGGATAGTGTGAATAACACCGCTACTTACGAGTTCCGTTACTACAAGGCTGTTGATGCTTACGAGTCCCAGGATGACATCGTTCTGGAGCCTCTGTTCACCAGCTTCACCATGCCCGGCGAAGTCAACAATGCACAGCTGGCTACTCTGGATAATCTGGAGATTACCGTTGTTGGTCACGCCATCCAGACTGTTTCCTTCGCTAACGCCGCCGAAGCTTGGACTGCTTTCGACGGTCAGGTTAACCCCTAATCCCTTGTATTCAACATCAGTAATTGTAGAAATCTGATGCCGAATAAACTAATGCAAAATATTTGAAGAAAGGAGAAATCGAATTGAAAAAGAAAATCAGTACCAAAGTGCTCGTAATGCTGTTGGTTGCCATTATGGTTTGCGGCAGCGTCATTGGAGGTACTCTGGCATGGCTGATCGATCAGACTGATGCCGCGGTCAACACCTTTACTTATGGTGACGTCAACATCGACCTGGACGAAACGGATACCGATCGTGACGACGACGGCGATCCCGACACCAACGAGTACGAGATGATTCCCGGTGAGACCATCACCAAGGATCCTAAGGTTACCGTTAAGGCTGAGAGTAAGGCCTGCTGGCTGTTCGTCAAGCTGGAGAAGTCTGATAATTTCGACGATTTCATGGAATATGAAGTTGCCGATGGTTGGACCCAGCTGAAGGACGCTGATGGCAACGATATCGTTGGCGTGTACTACCGTGATGTGGCCGAAGTCGGTGATGAGGATGTCGTTTACGGCGTTCTGCTGAACGACGAGGTTCATGTTAAGGGCACTGTTACCAAGGAAATGCTGAATGCACTGGATCCCGAGGGTCAGGAAGCCACCTATCCCACGCTGTCTGTCACTGCTTACGCTGTGCAGATGAGCGGCTTCGAGCCTGTCATCAGCGAGGGTGCTGTTGCTCCTACCGACGAGCAGATGAACACCGCTGCTCTGAGCGCATGGGAGCAGATTGGCGCTTGATTCCCAATCTTTAATGTGAGCGGCGTAGCTGCTTACGAAATCACTCGTATTTCATTATGAGAAAGGAAATTGATATGAAGCTGAAGAAAGTTATTCTGGGCGCTACCGCTGTCGCCCTGACTGCAGCTGTCTCTATCGGTGCTACTCTGGCTTACCTGACCGACACCGATGAGGACGTCAACGTCATGACTCTGGGCAATGTCTACATTGACCAGATCGAGCAGGAGCGCGAAGATCCCATGACCGAGAACGACACTCTGGTCGACTTCGAGCAGAACAAGCCCCTGCTGCCCGCCGTTTACCCCGGCGATTCCATTCCCTGGGCTGACCCCTCTGAGTGGGTTGTTCCTAACGAGGAGGCATGGAGAGTCGTTGAGGACAACACCAACGTTATCGACAAGTTCGTTACCGTTAAGAACACCGGCAAGTCCGATGCTTATGTCCGTACCATCTTCGCTTTCGAAGAGGATACCAGCCTGATGCATGCGATTATCAACAGTGACAACATCACTGATGGCGCTACCTGGAACTGGGAGTTCCTGGATGGTACTGTTGAGATTGGCGGCACTACTTACTCTCTGGCTGTTGCCACCTACACCGGCGTTCTGAAGCCCGGTGAGACTACCATTCCCAGCCTGAAGCAGGTTTACATGAATAAGGCTGCCACCAATGAGTACTGCGCTCAGTTTGGCGAGACCTATGATATTCTGGTGTTCTCTCAGGCTATCCAGACCAACGGCTTCGAGACTCCTGATGAGGCTCTGAATGAGGGTTTCGGCGAAATCTCTAATACCCAAAATCCTTGGAATGGCAGATACATTGCCACCGAGGCCGAGAACGCTAAGGAAGCTCTGGCAGCTGGCGGCGATATCACCATTGCCAACGATATGAACATCACCAGCAGTGCTGAGGGTGCCAAGAACGTTGTCAAGAAGGATGCTACTGTGAACTTTGGTGACAATGTTATTAATCTGGACCTGCCCAATGCAACTTCCGAGACCGACAACTGGATTGGTGTCGAGATTCTGGGTACTCCCGATGAAGGCGATTCCACTAAGTTTACTCCCATTGAGGTTGTATTCAACGGCGAAGATGGCGGTATCACTACTGCTCCCAACTCCGAGTTGTTCTGTGCTTACGTCCGTAACGGTTCTACTCTGACCATCAATGGCGGCACCTACATTGGCGGTGGCTCCTGCGTTCAGGTTCGCGAGGGCACTCTGATTGTTAACGGCGGTTACTTTGCTGTTTTCAACAATGATAACGGTGAAGGCATTCCTGACAACCGTTATGTTCTGAACTGCACCGATAGCAGCTACCGCAATGATACTGCCAACATCATCGTTAAGGGCGGCTCCTTCCTGAATTGGAACCCCGCCGACAACGCTGCTGAGGGCGCTGGCACCAACTTCGTTGCTGATGGTTACACGGTTGTAGAGACCACTGTTGAGGGTGGCACTCTGTACACTGTCGTTCCCGCTTAATTATTAATATCCAAACCACCCAGCCCTTCGGGGCTGGGCGGTAAGGAAAGGGCACGGTTCCCGTGCCTTTTCCTTGCCGTTTAGTCACTCCACGGAAAGGAGGAAGATGTTTTGAAAAAGAGCATAGCGATTTTGCGTAGAAAAAAAGGTCTTGCATTGCTGCTTGCCATTACCTTGTTTGCATCTGTGGCAGTGATTCCCACCTTTGCTTACATTTTCGATATGACCTCTACCATTGTTAACACCTTCATCTCCGGTCTTGATCCTGAGGGCGATTTGATTATCCGCAAAAAGGTTGTGCATCCTTTCGGCGATAATTACGTGGTGCCGGAGGGCATCGCCTTTGATTTCCAAGTTTCTCTTGGTGAACAGTACGCCGGGCAAACAATCAAAACTACGGAAGGCGACATTGTCGCTGATGACGAGGGTAATATCATCGTTTCCGTTAAGGCTAACCGTTCTGTGGGTGTTTGCGAGATTCTCTCTGGAACTGAGGTTACTGTAACGGAAATTGCGCAACTCCCTGGTTTCCAGATTCAGGATGGCGTTGCGTCTCAAACTGCAACCATTCCTGTCAAGGATGATGCAATCGTTACCTTTGTCAACACTTATTCGCCCGCACCAGTTGATTCCGAAACTTTGAAGATTTCCGGAATTAAGAATCTGGAGGGCAGAGATTGGCAGGAAGGTGATGCCTTTACCTTCCAACTGGATTATCGCCCTGCTGACAGTGAGGATGCACAGTGGATTACCCTTGGTACTGATACTGTTACCTACGATGCCGAAAAGGAATCTTTCAACACCTATAATATGGATCAGGTCCTTGCTACAGTATCCCTTGATACCGCTGGTACCTACTACTTCCGCATTTCCGAGGTGGAGGGCGCGATTGGCGGTATTACCTATGATGACCTTATCCGCTATTTCGATGTATACGTTACCGATTTGGATATGAATGGTATCCTTGAAATCAATAAGGTGAATGGATACTCCGGAGCGGTTGTTACGCAAGACGAAAAGACTGGTTCTTTTAGTGTTGTAGTAGATTTCAACAATGTCTACGCGCCTGTTGGAAGTGCGGAATCTGTGATTACCATCTTCAAGCAGGTTGAGAGTACATCTGGAACACCGATGCCTCCTGCCGGTTACTCCTTTGGTGTTTTCGATTCAGAGGGGAATCAGATTGCGGTTTCCGAACCTACTCCTGCTGCTGCTGAGACCAGCATCAAGCTGGTATTCGAAGCATCTCAGGCAGGCCAGACCTTCAATTACATTCTGAAGGAAATCGGTGCAGGCGAACAGATTAATGGTATTATCTATGATTCCACAGAGATTCCGGTGACGGTTTCTGTTATTGACAATCTGGATGGAACTGTTCGCGTAGAATGTAACGTCACAAAGGCTACCTTCAAAAACGTATATGATCCCAATGATGCCATTATCCAGATTACTGGCGACAAGATTCTGGAGGGCAGAGACATGGTTGAAGACGAGTTCCGGTTCAACTTTTATGTTACTCAGGAGGATATGACTCTTGCAGAAGGTGCGACGCCTGTAATGTTTGCTACTAACATGGCAGACGGAAAGTTCAGCTTTGATGAAATTGTCTTTGACCGCATTGGCACCTATTATTTCCTGATTTCCGAGGATCAGAGCGAACCTCTGGAGGGTGTCACTTATGATGCTACTGTTTACGGTGTTGTGGTTACAGTTACCGATGATGGTATCGGTCAGTTGTCCGCTAGTGTAGAGTATAGCATTGTTGGCGGTGATAAGGTGGATAGCATCGCTTTCAACAACAAATATGTGGAACCTGAAAAGCCCACACCTACTGGTGATGAGGGATTTGAAGTTCTTTACATTCTGCTGGCAGCAGTCAGTTGTCTGACGGTTGTTGTCATTGCCCATAAGCGCAAGAAGCGCGTTTGATTATGAGATCACAGACCCGTTTATGCACTGCATAAACGGGTCTGTAAATAGTTGTGGATTTTATTGAACGAGTGTGATATAGTAGGCGCGAACAAACAAAAGGAGATTGGCTAAATGAAAACACGGGATTTCTGGTATGACCTTCCCGAAGAACTGATTGCTCAGACCCCGCTGGAGCAGCGGGATACTTCCAGACTGTGCGTTCTGGATCGGAAAACCGGTGAAGTAACTCACAAGCATTTTTATGATATTATTGACTATCTTGAGCCGGGGGATTGTCTGGTTATGAACGATTCCCGGGTTTTGCCGGCCAGATTACTGGGGCATCGTCCTACCGGTGGTGCGGTTGAAGTGCTGTTGCTGCGAGATTTGGGCGAAAAAAGGTGGGAGTGCCTGTGCAAGCCTGGTCGAAAGATGCAGATTGGCCATGAAGTGATTTTCGGTAATGGTGAATTGACTGCAACGGTATGCGATGTTTTGGAGGATGGCAACCGCATTGTTGAATTTCATTATGACGGGATTTTTCTGGAAGTTCTGGAGCGGCTGGGAAAAATGCCGCTACCGCCCTACATCAAGGCTGAACTTCAGGATCAGGAGCGCTATCAGACGGTTTATTCCAGAGAGGTCGGCTCCGCTGCGGCACCGACTGCCGGACTGCATTTTACCAACGAACTGCTGGAATTAATCCGCAGCAAGGGAATCAATACGGCATTTGTTACCCTGCACGTTGGTTTGGGTACGTTCCGTCCTGTGAAGGCGGAGGAAATCACGGAACATCATATGCACAGCGAGTTGTGTATGATTTCGAAGGAAACGGCAGATATTCTCAACGAAACCAAGCGCAATGGTGGTCGAATCATCTGCGTTGGCACAACCTCCTGCCGGACGTTGGAGAGTCTGGTCAATGAGGACGGCACTTTTGAACCTAAGTCAAAATGGACAGAGATTTTCATTTATCCCGGGTATACCTTCAAAGCAATGCAAGGTTTGATTACTAATTTCCATTTGCCGGAAAGCACACTTGTGATGCTGGTTTCCGCCTTTGCCGGCCGTGAAAATGTTCTCAATGCATATCAGAAAGCGGTACAAGAGCGTTACCGTTTCTTCTCATTCGGCGACGCAATGTTTATAGCTTAAAGAATTCTACAATTAAAGAGCCGGGGAATGAACTGCACCCCATTTGTTAGACAAGTATATCATACTTGTCTAACAAATGGGGTGCAGTTCAAATCCCGGCTCCTTTGCGCATTAGGTTGACAGACAATGGTTTTGCACTATAATGGGGTTATATGATTATAATGGATGAGGTGCTTATGGTTCGCAAATTGTATCCTTATGGAAAGAAAAAAGCATTTAATGTTACATACGACGATGGCGTTGTGCAAGATATTCGTTTTGTGGAATTATTGAATCGATATCAGCTCAAAGGCACGTTCAATCTCAATTCAGCATTGCTGGAGAATGAGTTTGAATGGATCCATGAAAGCGGCTACGTCGTTAAAAGGCTAAAAACAGAAAATGCCATATCGCTTTATACAGGTCATGAAATTGCAAGCCACACATTGACGCATCCTTATATGGGCAGTCTTACAAAGGAAGAAATCCTGAATGAATTATCTAAGGACAAAGCGAATCTTGAAAGGCTGTTTGGCAGGGATATTAAAGGCTTTGCAGTTCCTTTTGATTACTACAGTGAACTGATAGCGCTGTGTGTGAAGGAATGCGGTTTTGAATATGCTCGCATATCCGAAGAAAGCCATTCTTTCAGTCCGCAGCAGGATTTTTATAAATGGCGAGCCACGGTTTTTCATTCCGACGATAAGCTTTGGGACCTGACGCAACAGTTTGTTGAAACCGATGACGAGCTTGCGCTGTTTCAGATTGTTGGTCACTCATATGACCTTGATATTGAAAACAAATGGGATATCTTAGAAAGAATCTTTGCGTTGATCAGGAAACAAAAGGATGTACTTCCCATGACAACCATCGAAATCATCGACTATCTGAAAGCGATGAGCAGGGCTGAAATCACACGCGAATATATTCAAAACAACAGTACTGTGAGTTTATGGTTCGCCATCAACGATACTGTATGCGAAGTAAAAACGAATGAGAAGCTTTTTCTGAATTGACCATGCATAGAACTGGATTTGCATTTTATGGATTTTGAAGGTAAAACCATGGAAACGCAGAATATTCTAAGTCAGTTTTACGAGAACTACGACGAAGATAACCGCCTGTCATCCGGATATGGTATGGTAGAATACTTGACCACAATGCGCTATATTGAAAAGTATCTTCGTCCTGGGGTGCGGATTCTGGAAATCGGTGCTGCCACCGGCAGATACAGCCACGCTCTAGCAAGGAAGGGGGGTATGTGTGGAGATGGAGTGCGCCGCCATGCAGGCCATGTGTGACTTCCGTGGCGTGGAGTTCTTCCAGTTCCTCTATGCCGGGGATAATCTGGATCACTCCAACTGGGACCCCCGATTCCTCTCCGGCACAGCAAAGCTGGATGAAAAAGAAAGGATCGCCTTACTGGCATTTGAATTGGCTTGTAGTATTTGAGGATTTGTAGAGGTAGTGGAAACTAGGAGGATACAAAATTATGCAACTGGTGCGTTGTACCGTGGCGGATCTGGAACTGATCCGAGAAATGCAAAAAGAAGCATTTGCGGCGTTACTGGAAAAATATCAGGATTACGACACGAGTCCCGCCAACGAATCCCCAGAGCGCATTACATGGAAGCTCCAGCAGCCGGACAGCTACTTTTACCGCATTGAGGTGGACGGAAATGTTGTAGGCGCAATTCGTGTGGTGAATCCGTTGGACGGCAGCAGAAAACGCATCTCGCCGCTGTTTATACTGCCGGAACATCGGGGCAAAGGTTATGCCCAAATGGCCATTCGGGAAGCGGAGCGCATCCATGGCGCTCATAACTGGGAACTGGGCACAATTCAGCAGGAGACAGCCAATTGCTATCTGTATGAAAAAATGGGCTACCACCAATCGGGCAGGAAGACGGTAATCAATGATAAAATGACCATCGTCGGCTATGAGAAAGACAATTAGGGAATTTTCTCTTGATAACAGCCGTAAAAACTTGTATAATGTTTGCCGGAAGCATAATCTGTGCAATGATTAATGAGGTAGCTTATGTTTGAAAGATTAAAGGCGAAGATTTTCTTTAACGTGGTTTTGAAACGCCATGACATTAATAAAGCCTATGCTATGGTCGGACCTGAGGATTCCTGGTATGATACCATTACAACTGTCCATAATTCCCTTGCGGAAATTCAGCAGCAGCCCCATGAAGAATGGGAGCTGACCAGCCATGACGGTCTGGCACTGAAGGCGGTTTACTATTCTGCTGACAGCGATAAGACTATGATTTGGGTCCACGGCTATACCAGCCATGCAGAACGGGAATCTGCATTTCCGGCGCTGTTCTACCGCAGTCTGGGTTTCAATGTTCTGATTCCTTACCTTCGTGCCCACGGTCCCAGCGAAGGAAAGTACATCAGCTTTGGTGCGCTGGAATATGGGGATATTATGGGTTGGGTTGACAAGGTAAATGAAGCGAATCCTGCCGGCGCCATTCTGATTCACGGCCTTAGCATGGGCGCCGGTGTTGTGCTGGACCTTGCCACAAAGGAAATGAAGAATGTTAAATGCATGGTGGCGGATGCGCCTGTCCGAGATATTGAAGGCTCTTTCCGTGAAATGTGCAATCATGCATTCAAGGGTAGCGGCAATCAGGTCTGTGGGTTGGTGCTGAAACGTTTTGAAAAGGAATTTGGCGTGAATGCCGGAGCATTCAATCGTCCGGAGAACATCAAGCAGGGTCGATACCCCTTGCTGTTATCGGCCGGTAGCATGGAGAATTGTGATGAGCTTTTAGAATTGCTCAAGAAAAACAATCCTGCGGAAACGTCTGTCGTTATTCTGCCCGGATGTAACCACGGAAATGGAATGTACAAGCAAACGCAGATGTACCAAACCGCCATCAGGGAGCTTGTTGAACGACACATGGGTTGAGGAGATAAATGAATGTATAAATTACTCAAAACAGAAGGTAAAGCACGACGGGGCGAGTTCACCTGCGCCCACGGAACGGTACAGACGCCTGTATTTATGAACGTGGGTACGCAGGGCGCAATCAAGGGTGCGCTGAGTGCCAAAGATTTGAAGGATATCGGCTGTCAGGTGGAGCTGAGCAACACCTACCATCTGCATCTTCGCCCCGGTGATAAGCTGGTGAAGGAGTGCGGTGGCCTGCACAAATTCATGACATGGGATGGTCCTATCCTGACGGACTCCGGCGGATTTCAGGTATTTTCCCTGTCTTCTCTGCGAAAAATCAAGGAGGAGGGTGTATATTTCTCCTCTCACATTGACGGGCGGAAAATCTTTATGGGTCCGGAGGAGAGTATGCAGATTCAGTCCAATCTGGGCAGTGATATCTGTATGGCCTTTGATGAATGTATTGAAAATCCTGCTCCCCGTGACTATGTTCAGAAAAGCGTGGAACGGACCTACCGCTGGCTGGTTCGGTGCAAGGATGAAAATGCCCGCCTGAATGCCCTGCCTGATACGGTCAATCCCCAACAGATGCTCTGGGGCATCAATCAGGGTGGTACCTATGAGGATATCCGTATCGATCATATGAAGCGGATTGCAGAGCTGGATTTGCCCGGCTATGCCATTGGCGGACTGGCAGTAGGTGAGTCGGCGGAGGAGATGTATCGCATCATCGAGGCGGTGGAGCCTTACATGCCGGCGGACAAGCCCCGTTATTTGATGGGAGTGGGTACACCTACGAATATCATCGAGGCGGTAGCCCGAGGTGTAGACTTCTTCGATTGCGTCATGCCTGCCCGTAATGCCCGCCATGCCCGATTGTTTACTTGGGAGGGCGCTATCAACCTGAAAAATGCCAAGTATGCCACGGATTTGTCGCCTATCGATTCCCAGTGCGATTGTCCTGTGTGTCGGCGCTACAGCCGTGCCTACATTCGTCATTTGTTCGTTGCGGAAGAGATGCTGGCAATGCGTCTGTGTGTAATGCACAATCTGTACTTCTACAATAAACTGATGGAAAAGATTCGCGAAGCATTGGATGAAGACCGATTTGAGGCGTTTCGTAGTGAATATTCTGTGAAATTAGCACGCAGAATCTAATTTTCCCTTGCTTTTTGAGTAGATGATGGTATAATGGGAACGATTAAGAAACGAAAGGATGTAACACTATGGGTTCCGGAATGGAAATGATAATCATGCTTGTGGCGATGCTGGGCATTTTCTACTTTATGCTGATTCGCCCTGAGAACAAGCGCAAGAAGGAAGCAGAGGACATGCGCTCTTCCCTGAAGGAAGGCGATCAGGTCACCACCATTGGCGGTATTGTAGGCACTGTTGTCAACGTGAAAGAGGACCGGTTTGTCATCGAAACCAGCGCCGATCAGGTTCGTGTTGAGTTCATGAAGTGGGCTCTGTCCTCCAATGAAACGGCTCTGGCAGCTGCTGCTGAGCAGAAGAAAAAGGAAGCCGAAGAGCGTGCCAAGGCTGTTGCCGCCAAGAAGGCTGAGCGCAAGAAAAAGAAGGAAAAGTAATCAAAAAGCTCCGCAGATTTGAACTGCGGAGCTTTTTATTCTACATAAGCCAACGGACGGTTGCGCTGGCGACCAGAAAGCCAGTCAAATCTGCAATCAGAGCAGCGGGGATGGTATAACGTGTCTTTTGAATACCGGCCGCGCCAAAATATACGCTGATTGTGTAGAAGGTGGTTTCCGTCGATCCAAGCATGACAGCTACGGTTCTGCCAATCAGGGAATCCGGTCCGTACTGCGCCATCAGTTCGGCACCCACTGCCAGAGCGGCGCTGCCGCTGATGGGGCGAATCAGAATCAGAATTGCTGTTTCAGAGGGGATGCCAAGATAGTTGAAGGCCGGGGCGCAAAATCTGCTAAAAGCTTCGATACAACCGGAAGCACGCAACATGGATACGGCGGTAAGCAACAGAACCAGAGCCGGTACGATGGACAGCAGCAAACGCAACCCGTCTGCTGCACCTTCCAGCATCAGAGTGTATGCATCCTCTTTTTTGCGCAAGGCATAAGCACAGGTTGTCAGAAGCAGAAGAGGAACGATGTAATCAGTCATGGGACCACAGCTTTCCATATATGAAGGCCGCGAGCAGACCCAAACCGGCGGAGCAAAGGCTGGTAATCCACACGGCTGGAAGTATGTCGAAGGGGGTCTGGCAGCCCAGTGATGCCCGTACCGCGGCCACCGTAGCCGGAATCAACTGGATGGAAGCGGTGTTCAGCACGATAAGGCGACAAAGTTCGTGGCTGGCAGTATTTCCGTTTTTCAGACGCTTTGCGGCTTTGATGCCCATAGGCGTGGCGGCGTTCCCAAGACCAAGAATGTTGGCGCAGATATTGGCGCTCAGGTAGCCGGCAAGCACAGAGTCTTTCTCCGTACTTGGGAAAATTCGTGAGATGATAGGTCTGAGCAGGCGCGCCAGAAGGGTGGTCAAACCGCTTTTATCCATTAGATTTCCCACGCCGGTCCACAGGCATAGACTGCCTGCCATGCTGATAGCTAAAGTTATGCCGGATTGCGCTCCTGAGGCAGATGCTGCTGCTAATGTGGATGTCGTTCCTGAAAAGACAGAAAATACCAAAGATATTCCAATAATACCCATAAATATCCAACTCATTATCATAGCTTATCCACCTCGATTAAATGCTATGATGAACTTTTTTGGAATATTCCGTAAAGATTCGACAAAATATGAAAAAAACATTTGACAGCAAAGAAAAGACAGTTTATAATAATGATATAAAAAATCAGACGTTAAGTTTTTCTGTGATGGACACGTCTGGGATTTCACCGAGGAAAGGAGGGGCTGCTAGATGAAGTCAACGGGTATCATTCGCAGAGTGGACGAGCTGGGAAGAATCGTGCTGCCTATTGAGTTAAGACGTACCTTGGATATCGCGGAACGTGATGAGCTGGAGATCTACATGGACAATGATCGGATCGTACTCCAGAAGTTTGAGCCTTCCTGCATTTTTTGCGAATCTTCTTTCGGTCTGATTTCCTACCACGGCAAGAATGTTTGTGGCGAGTGTGCAAAGAATCTTGGTCAGGTCTGATGATTTGATGAAATGTATAGAACCGCCAGTTCGCTGGCGGATCTTTTTTGTTCCCCACCCCTGCTGTGGATGGTGC
>JAZSEN010000126.1:0-16828 GCA_045531675.1 Faecousia sp. | reverse complement strand
TGGCCTCCGACTTCGATATTAAAGAATGCTATGCTTGTACATATATGTTGCAAACAGTCAGCAAAAAAAGACTTACAAAGTACGGAAAAAACAAAGGTAGTCATTATAATATAAGACTATCTGACGAGCAAATGAAAAAGATTTGTGATAAGGTTTCGCAGATTGCATACAATGGTATTGTAAAAGAAACTATTGACTAATAGATTCTTTTATGATAAAATAAGATTGTCGAAAGACAGTGAATTGAAATGTTAGGACTTTCTAATTCTCCTAACGCTTTCATTTGGCGAAAGCCAGTGAATTACTGAAAGGGTGGTTTTTAACCACTCTTTTTGTTTTATTAAACAATCAAAAACAAAAAAGAGTTCTCTAAATCTTGGTGCAAATTTGGTGCAAAACTTTATGAAACAACATAAACTTTTTGCAACAATATTCAATTTTGGCGAAACAAAACCGCACAATATACACGATTTCAAACGATATTACACGATATAAACGGTACACCGAAAACTCCAAGAGATAATCTGTTTCTCTTACGAACATTCAAAACCCGGAAACCACAATGGTTTCCGGGTTTTCTTGTTGCAAAAAGGAACCCCAGAACGGGGTTCCTTTTTTTACATAAGTTTTTTCTTAGCGATGACCACAGTTGCCATTGTCAAAAGGAAAACCAGTGCAACTGTAACCGGCATTACCAGACCGGCATCTCCGGTTTCAGGAGTGACCTCCGCAGGCTCCACCAGCTCAATGGTATAGCTCAACGAAGCACCCATATACTCCACCAGTCCCTGACTGGTGCAAGGAGTAGAAATGGGGTCAAAGCTCATCATCAGCTCACCCATCAGTCCCAGCGGATAACCGTCCACAAAGGGATACGATACACCGGAAATCTTCCGCCACTCGACATCCTCCCAGGCAACAACCTTCGAGGTATCATCATTGTAATAAATACGGAAAGACAATCCCTCCAGATAGGGCTTCAGACTGTCAGGCGAAAAATAGTAGGTTCCGTCACCGTAGCTAACGAAGAATCGCCGATCACCAATAGCAAAGACAGTCTTAGGTTTGGTGATGAACTGAATCCGGCGGACAGGACTATCGATTATTTCCACCGGAACCTGAATGGACAGATTGCCGTAGGTATAGGTCACGAAGTTTTCGCCGCCCTTTACCCACGGTCGATCATACTGATCCATCTGGCAAATCAGCCGCTTGCCGTAAACTGTCTGATCAGGGATAGCTGTAACACTGCTTCCATCATCAAATGTGATTTTCACACTGTACATTCCCAGCAGATAGTCGGAATAAATCCAGCTTTTGGCGTAATCATCGTAATATCCGCAGGAATTCTCTACAATTTTGATTCCGGCGGCATCCACCAACTCCATGCTCACCACATTCAGGTTTTTAATTGTAAGCAGGCAGGATGCGGTGGCATCCCCCAGTCTCATAACCAGTTCCTTCCGGTTCGCTCCGTCGTTGCGCAGCTGCCAGCGCACCTCATAGCCCTCGTATGCGGTACCATCGGTATCAAAAGACCAGACTGTAATTTGTCCATCAGACCATGTAACAGTCATTTCCATCCCTTCCAGAAGGTCATAGACCCAGATACTCTCCAGAATTCCAGGCAGGAATTCTGTCTGATTTGGCAGTTTGGTGATGCTGATGGCAGTCGGCACAGGCACCTCCACCAGAGAGACAGTAATCACACTCTGAACCACCGACTCGGTAAGATTGTCGATACCGCCGGAGTAGGTCGTCCCTGCCTCCAGATAGTATAATTTTTCTCCGTCACGAACAACCACAGGCCCATCGATTACGATTTTCAGCGCCTGGTTATCTGCCGCGATACGATAGTATCCGGTGATTTCAGGGGTAAAGGTGCAATCAAAACAATCGTTGCGCAGCATATGCAAAGACGGATTCGTTCCGGGCTTCAGTACGATAGTACCGGGATGCTGGCATACGGTAACATCCACAGACGCGGTTAAGCCGCTCTCAGTAGTAGCTGTCAGTGTCACTGTACCGGCAGACAGCAACCGCAACAATGCCGTGCCATCATCAGAATCACCGACTTGCGCAACGTTAGCATCGCTAACAGACCAGGTGACCTTTTCCCGCAGGCTATTGGTTGGTCTCCAATCCACTTCAAAATAGATGCTGCTGCCAATATATCCAGCCGTAGCCGGACTGGTCAACCGGATTTCATCGGGCGATACACAGGACTGCAGGCTGAAGGTATAGTCCATCTTTTGGCTGTACATACCCCACAGTTCCACGTTGATAATGTAGGTCTTGCCTGCTTCAGCATCGAATCGCAGCACCTCATCGCCGCGGACATAGCCGGTGCCGGAACCCATAGACATCTCCACACCATGCCACGTATCCACAGAATGGTCGTAACTGACACTAAGCGCATAGGTGCCGTTTTCTGCAGGTGTGAACCGGATAAACTTCTCGTCAGACACATAACTGCCATTGCTGAACATGGAAACTGTCAGGCTGTCGCCCGCAGTCATGTCCATGATGTCCTGCGCCGTCACATGATAGGTGGCGCGATGCCCTTCCGCAGAGGTAGCGGTAATCGTGGCGTTTCCGCCGCCGGTCAAGCGGAATCTGCAACCATTATCATCGCCATCCACCATGACCACTTCAGAATCACTGGTGGTCCAAATAATCTGGCTGGCCGCACCCATTGGGTGGTACTGCAGGTACAGGGAGCCCTCCGCCCCAACAAAGTTGGAATTCAGACTGGCGTAGCCGATATCGATTCCGGTAGGGACTGACGACGCAGCCAATTTAAAGGAATTACTCAATTCACCGCCGCTGATCCAGGCGCAGTCCAGCTTCAGCCAGTAGGTCACACCAGCCTCCGCCTGAAAGACCACCTGATTCATCCCCTTTGCCAGTACGGCGTAATCAAAACCAGCATCCGCAGGATTGCAGGAATGAGCGGTGACCCAAACCTGAAAAGCGCAGTCACTCAAATCATACAGCACATAAGTACCGCTGGCCTGAGGCGTAAAACTGTAGTATACAATATGATTACCTTTTGTAGTGGAAAACGTAACCGTTTCCCCCGATTGAATCTGGGGAATCTCCTGTGCCGCGGCAGGCAAGCTCATGCAGCCCAGCAGCAAGCAAAAAGCCAGAAAAACAATCGCAGATCGAATCCCTCTCATCTGCACGATTCCTCCTCTGATATCATAAAAGCCATTATAGGGCTATTCTATACCCTGCAAATCAAACCGTCAAGATGGTTTTCGAAATATTCACAAACTTTCCATATCCTCGAAAACTGCCGTGGAACGGTCCAAAATACCGTTCAAATATGCAATCAAAATACCGTAGTTGGTAACAGGGATTCCCTGATCTGCGCAGCACCGTTGCCGGTAGCGCATTTGCCTTTGAGACAGCATGCACCCCCCACAATGAACCACCATTGCGTAGCCGCTCAAATCCTCCGGAAAATCATTGCCGGAAGTGAATGAAAACTCCGGTTCAACGCCGGTGTGCCGGCGAATCCATGCAGGGAGCTTCTCCGTGCCAATATCACCGCATTGACGATGGTGAGTGCACCCCTCACAAATCAGCACCTTATCCCCCCGCTCCAGATGATCCACCGCCTTGGCTCCATTGGCAGTCATGACAAGGTCACCTTTGTACCGCGCCATCAAAATGGAGAACGAAGTCAGAGGAACATCCTCCGGCACAATCCGGCTAACCTTACCAAACACCTGAGAGTCGGTGATGACCAGCTTCGGTGGAGGAGTCATACGGGACAGGGTATCCGCCAGCTCCGTATCCCGACAAACCAGAGCAGAAGCACCAGCCTCCAGAACATCACGAATGGTTTGCTGTTGGGGCAGAATCAGCCGTCCCTTGGGTGCTGCCTTATCGATAGGCACCACCAGCACCACCACATCCCCGGGCGAAAGCAAATCCGACACCAACGGGCGGGAGCTGTCCTGTCGTACAGCCGCACAGACCCGTTCCTTCAGCCTGAGGATACCATAACCGGTCACCGCACTGACGTATTCTTCACCAGCAGGAATGGAATCCAGCAAATCAGCTTTGTTTCTGGCAAACACCAGCGGAATCTGCCGGCTTTGAATGATTTTGATCAATTCTTCCTCAACGCAATCCAGCGGACGATTCGCATCGGTAACCACCACCGCCACATCCGCCATATTCAGCACCTGACGGGTCCGGCGAATCCGCAGATTGCCCAAAGCTCCTTCATCGTCCATACCGGGGGTATCGATGATTCGCACCGGTCCCAGAGGAAGCAGCTCCATGGATTTGAATACCGGATCTGTGGTGGTGCCTTTTACGTCGGATACAATGGACATTTCCTGCCCCGTAAAGGTATTGACCAGACTGGACTTTCCCACATTCCGGCGTCCGAAGAAAGCAATATGCAGCCGCTCTGCGGAAGGTGTTTCGTTCATTCCACTCATAGCAATCCTCCTCACAAAAGGTATTGTCTTTCAACCTTAAAATCTGAAGTCACGTTGTCCTTCGGCGATTTTCTGCAGCCGTTCGATTACGATTCTGCGGGTCTGCTCCCGGGGGATATCACCCAGCTGGCTTTCAATCAGCCCCTCCCCTGCCGCTCTGGTTTCGGGCGAGGCATAATCCATCAGATACTCCTTCAGAGTCATCAGGGCGTTGGGCAGACAGCAATTGTTAATTTGACCGGATTTGCACAGGCTCATAAACCGGTCACCGGTTCGTCCCTCCCGATAGCAGGCAGTACAGAAGGAGGGGATATGTCCCATATCTATCAGCCACTTTACTACCTCATCCAACGTCCGGTGGTCGGACAGGTCAAACTGTGCTGTTTCGTTTTCCGGCACCGTATAACCGCCCACACTGGTCCGGCTTCCGCCGGAAATCTGAGACACACCCAGACGGAGCAGTCGCTCCCGCACCGCCGGACTTTCTCTGGTGGAAACAATCATGCCGGTGTAAGGCACAGCCACACGGATACACGCCACAATTTTAGCGAAAATATCATCGGAAATGCCATTATGGAAGGCATCGGGGTCAATGTCCTCCGCAGGACAGATTCGTGGTACGCTGATGGTATGAGGCCCCACGCCAAACACCGCCTCCAGATGCTCTGCGTGCATAAGCAGTCCGGCGAATTCGTACCGATACCGCTCCAGCCCAAACAGCACCCCCAGTCCCACATCGTCAATGCCGGCCTCCATCGCCCGATCATGGGCTTCGGTATGGTAGGCATAGTTGCTCTTAGGGCCGGTGGGATGGAGCTGCTGATAGCTTTCCTTGTGATAAGTTTCCTGAAACAGAATATAAGTGCCGATTCCCGCAGCCTTCAGGCGGCGGTAGTTCTCCACCGTGGTGGCGGCGATGTTTACATTCACACGGCGAATGGCGCCGTTTTTATACTTAATAGAGTAGATGGTTTCGATGGATTTCAGAATGTACTCCAGCGGATTGTTCACCGGATCCTCTCCTGCCTCCAGAGCCAGTCGCTTGTGACCCATATCCTGCAGAGCAATGACCTCGGCGCGAATCTGCTCCTGTGTCAGCTTTTTCCGGGGAATATGGGTGTTCTTTTTATGGTAGGGGCAGTAAAGGCAGCCGTTTACACAGTAATTCGACAAGTACAGCGGCGCAAACATCACAATCCGGTTGCCGTAGAATTCCTGTTTGATTTGACCGGCAAGCTCATAGATTTGCTGGTTCTTTTCCTCAATTTCGCAGGCAAGCAGCACAGAAGCTTCCCGATGGGAAAGTCCCTTGCGCAGTCGCGCCTTTTCAAGAATGGCATCAATCAGCGCCACATCATTTTTATGCACATCCGCATAAGCAAGGGTGTCCAGTATTTCCTGATGGTCGATGAACGCCTCCGCCTGCATGGACTTGGGATTATACATAGTTGTTTTCCTTTCTGGTTCTGCTCACATGGTCGCCACGGGTTGGGTTTACCCGATACCCCACGCTTTCAATCCGGCGGCGCAGGCATTGGACGCACTCCGCAGCCTCCTCGCCGGTGCAGATTTTGTTGTCATATAGGGCATACTTCCGCCGCACATCCGTCGGTGACAAATTGGGCATACACACATTGGCGCCGGCCAGAATTCCCAGCTCCCGGCCTTGCGGATGGATTGTTCCCAAAGCGGTGGTGGCAGGCAGCAGCACCTGCGGAAGCATAATCCGGATGATGGACAGTAGGTACAGAGTCAGCTCCAGCGTACCGGCAGCTTCCTGTCCGAAGGGTGTGTCCTTTTGTGGAATAAAAGGACCAATACCCACCATTTCCGGTTCCAGCTGTCTGATAAACAGCAGGTCCTTCGCCAACTGCTCCGACGTCTGAAAGGGAGAACCCACCATAATGCCACAGCCGACCTGATAGCCGATTTTTTTCAAATCCCATAAGCAGCGCATCCGGTTGTCCAACGACATTTCTTCCGGATGAAGCCGGCGGTAGTGACAAGGGTCTGCCGTTTCATGTCGCAGCAGATACCGGTCCGCACCGGCATCAAACCACTGCTGATACACCTGTGTCGGCTGTTCCCCAACAGACAATGTCACAGCGCAATCGCCAAACTTTCCCTTGATGGTACGCACCAGATTTGCGATTCGCTCCGGCGTGTACCACGGATCCTCGCCGCCCTGCAGCACAAAGGTCCGGTATCCCAGCTGATAACCGGTGCGGCAGCACTCCAGAATCTGCTCCGCTGACAGCCGGTAGCGCTGGGCACAGCGGTTGGAGCGACGGATTCCACAGTAGTAGCAATCGTTTTTGCAGTAGTTCGTAAACTCAATCAACCCACGCAGATACACATCTGTTCCGTAGTGCATCTGCCGCAAAGCCACCGCCCTCTGCTGAAGGCGGTGGGCAATATCCTCATTTCTGCCATCAATCAGAGCAACAAACTCCGCTTCCGAAAGACAGCGATTCTTCTCCAGTTTTTCAATCAGATGATTCATGGTCATGCTCCTGAACGGGTTGCCGTTTATAGGGGTATTTTATCATATTCCGGCGGTTTTGTAAACATTCAGCCCACAATTTCCAGCTTTGCAATGGATTGGAAATCCACATCCGTTCCGTCAGAAAATATCAGGCTTTGCCCTTGTACATCCACCTTTCGCACAACACCGGTGCGTTCCACATAAGCGCCACCCTCTTTTCTGGCATCCGGCACAAATTCCGTCAGCAGCACCGTCATTCCCTCATTCAGGGTTCGCAGAATCTCATCCAGCTCCGCCTTGGCGCTGTCCGTCAACTCCATGGGGCGGTCGGTCAGACGGGCGGTTTCCTGAATCATGGCATCATGTCCTGTCAGCGCCGCAAAGGGCGCAAACTGTGCCGCCCGATCAATCATCGACATGGGCGCCCGTTTCTTCGATACAGGATGGGGCAGATACAATATATCCTCGTAGCTCACGCCTTATGACCTCCAATCTGCTCGTTGCGTTCTCTGGCGGTGGCGCCCTCCTGATAGTTCATTCCCTTCAGGATTGCGTTTTTTCCGTACTTTTTGCGGATGCCCAGCACGGCCTTCTGGCGGCGTTTTTCCCGCTCCAGCTTTTCGTCGGTGCCATCCTCCGGCTGAGCAAACAAATCCAACTGCTCCATGGAAGCCACCGGAATCAACGTCTCCGGAATCACCCGCGCCGCTGTCAGATTGATGCGCCGACACAGCAGCTGCGAATCCACAACCCGGTCAAACAGTTCCATGGCCGCATCCACAATCAGACGCACCGATGAACTCCGGCGAGGCAAATTGGCGGTGCCGTGGGCATGTTTTGGTACCTTTCGACCGTAATGATCCATGGTAATGCTACCCTTGTAGCCGTCGGTAATGCTCTCCCGATCATAGCCGATGGTCAGCACAATCTGGTCGGTCACCAGTCCCTTATCCAGCAAGTCCATAGCCAGCGCATCTGCCATTTCCCGCACCACCAGTTTTGTTTCCGCAAACCTGTAAGGTCGCTGCAGCACCTGTCCCGAGGATACGGAATTGGTAGTTGGCTTATAGGCCTTGATATGGGCGATGGTACAGGGTTCCCACCCCCAGGCATGATCGATTAACAGTTCCGCATTCACGCCAAACAGCTTGTACAGCAAATCTTCATTGTGGAATTCTCCACTCTTGCCAATGGAGCATCGTGCCACATCTCCCATGGTACGCATGCCATTCTGCTCCAGCTTTTTGGCATATCCGGGACCGATGCGCCAGAAATCCGTCAACGGACGATGATCCCACAACTGCCGGCGGTAGCTGATTTCATCCAGCTCCGCAATCCGGACACCATCCTTATCCGCAGGCATTTTCTTGGCAACGATATCCATTGCCACCTTGGCTAAATACAGATTCGTGCCAATTCCGGCAGTGGCGGTGATGCCGGTAACGGACAGCACCTCCCGAATCAGCTTTCGTGCCAACGTGTGGGCGTTCATGCCGTAGGTTTTCAGGTAAGGCGTTGCGTCAATGAACACCTCGTCAATGGAATAAACGTGGATATCCTCCGGCGCGATGTAGCGCAGATAAATCTCATATATTTTGGTGCTGCACTCCATATAGTGACCCATGCGGGGCTTGGCAATAATAAAGTCGATTTCCAGCGACGGATCCTTTGCCAGCGCATTGGCATCGCTGGATTTGCCGGTAAACACTCCCCCAGGCGCCTTGGCACGGCGGAGGGCATTGGCATGGCGAACCTGCTGAATAGCCTCAAACAACCGTGCCCGACCTGATACACCGTAAGCCTTCAGGGACGGTGACACCGCCAGACAAATGGTTTTCTCCGTCCGGCTCTCATCTGCCACCACCAGATTGGTGGTCAGCGGATCCAACCCCCGTTCTATGCACTCCTGAGAGGCATAAAACGACTTCAGGTCAATTGCGATATAATACTTGCTGTCCATACCTCTCACCTCACTGTCAGCATATCACATTTCAAGGAATCATTAATCATTTAGAAACGTATGTTCTCTTTTAGGGGATAAGCATCCGGACGCGCATTTGCACGTCCGGATAAATCTTACTCACCTTGCAGAACTTCTCTCTGATACTGAGCGATACCTCTGGCCAGAATTTCCATGGCTCGCTCCAAATCCTCCTGCTTCAGCACATAGGCAATTCGCACCTCATTGATGCCCTTGCCGGGAGTTTCGTAGAAGGGCGCACCGGGGGCGAACATAACTGTATCACCGTCGTCATCGAATTCCTCCAGCAGCCACCGCTGGAACTTATCCGAATCATCCACCGGCAGACTGGCCATGACGTAGAACGCACCCATGGGCTCCTCCACAACCACGCCGGGAATCAGACGAAGGCGGGATACCACCGTATCTCTGCGGCGCTGATACTCCGCTTTACAGCGGCGGAAGAAGTCATGGTCCACATCATACAGCGCAGCCGCACCCAGCTGATCGATGGTCGCCACCGCCAGTCGGGACTGGCAGAATTTCAGCAGCGCAGCCTGCAGCTCCTTATTCTTGGTGACAACGCAGCCAACACGGGCACCACAGGCGGAGAACCGCTTGGAAACCGAGTCGATAATGACCAGATTGTCATCGATATCATCGAACCGTGCCATAGTGGGCACGCCGAACTTATCGTCGTAGCAGAATTCACGATACACCTCATCGCAAATCAGGAACAGGTCGTGCTTCTTTGCGATGTCCGCAATCATCCGCATTTCCTTCCGGTCCAGCACCACACCAGTGGGGTTACCGGGGTTGGTAATCATGATGGCACGGGTGTTCTTGGTAATCAGGCTCTCAATGCGTTCCCGCTTGGCGTAGCGATAACCCTCCCAGGGATTGGTGGGCAACGCACGGATAACACCGCCTGCCGCATGGACGAAGGTGGTGTAGTTGGGATAGTAAGGCTCAGGAATGATAACCTCGGTATAGGGATCCAGAATGGACAGGCAGGTCAGCAGCAAAGCTTCGCTGCCGCCGGTAGTAATCAGGATATCATGAGGATCCAGATCCACACCCAGCTCCTTGTAGTAATTCCGCACCGCGTCAATCAGCACGGGCATACCGGGGGATGCCTCATACTCCAGCGTGGAAGCATCGAAGGAACGGACCGCATCATAGTACGCCTGCGGCGTAGGCAGGTCCGGCTGACCGATGTTCAGGTGATAGATTTTCTTTCCCTGCTTCTTCGCAGCCATAGCGAAGGGATGGAATTTCCGCATGGGAGAGGGCTCGCAGCGGTTTGCGTTGATGGAAATTTGCATTTGTTACCTCCACCGGTCCCGGGACCGGTTTTTCTTCGATAGTCTATGATAAGGCGGCTCAGCTCAGGGCTAAGCACTGCCAGAGCAATCAGATTTGGAACAGCCATCAGGCCGTTGATAATTTCGGCAAGAAACCACACCGTACCGGTGCTGAGAACGGCACCAAGAATGACTGTGACCGCCTGCAGCCATGCAAAGCGATTCCAGACCCCGTCACCGAACAGATACTGAGCGCAGCGGGCGCCATAGAGTCCCCACCCAAGCACCGTAGCAAAGGCAAACAGGCACAGCGCACCGGCAATAAACACCCGCACCCAATCCCCCAGCACAGCGGAAAAGGCATCAGCCGTCAAGCTGACCCCAACGTCCATGCCATAGGGAATCGTAACACCGCTGCAAAGTATCACCAGCGCGGTCATGGTGCAAATCACAATGGTGTCCAGAAACACCTCCATAACGCCCATAAGACCCTGATTCACAGGGTGGTCCACATCAGCACTGCCGTGGGCGATGGAAGCGGTTCCCATGCCGGCCTCGTTGGTAAATACCCCCCGTGACACGCCAATGCGTAATGTAGTCATGAAAGAACCCACCACACCGCCGGTGATGGCATGGGGCGAAATAGCGCCGCGGATAATGGACGAAAACGCAGCCGGAATGGCATCTGCCCGAAGGAACAGCACCAGCACGCCCAGCAGCAAGTACAGAACCGCCGCAAAGGGTACCAGCAGCTCTGACACCCTTCCGATTCGTCCGGCACCGCCCAACAGAAGCACAAGAATCACAACCGCAAGAACAATCCCAATCAGGATATTTCCACGGGCGGTAGGCATGCCACCGAAGGTCAGGATGCAGCCGTTGATGCCGGTGATAACCGCATTAATCTGGGTGGCATTTCCCACACCGAAAGCAGCAACCACACCGAAAAAGCAGTATATTCCGCCGAGCCACGCCCAGCGTCCGCCCATACCTTGGGAAATCATGTACATCGGTCCGCCCAGATACTCACCATTCTGACGAATCCGGTAGCGAACTGCCAATGTGGCCTCCGCCAGCTTGGTAATCATACCCAGCAAGGCGCAAACCCACATCCAGAATACGGCACCCGGTCCACCAATGGCGATGGCGCCGGCCACACCGGCAAGGTTTCCCGTGCCAACCGTAGCCGCCAAAGCGGTACACAGCGCCTGAAAGGGTGAAACTCCGTCGATAACATCCCGTCGAATCAGCCGCCGCCAGAAATTGCGGCAGGCCGCCGGAAACAAGCGAAGCTGGGCAAAGCCCGTCCGGATGCTCAAATACAGTCCGACACCCAAAATCAGCACCAGCATAGGCACTCCCCACACCAGTGAATACGCCATTTCCATAATTTCGCCCATAGTACCTCCCTAGCATACCACTAATTGTCCAACCTTGCAAGAAAAATCTTTTATTTTCATCATTTATGTGATGAATAATTGTTTAGCAACCAAAGCAAAAAGCAATCCCTCCATGAAGGGATTGCTTTCGTAATTATTCCCATGTCGCCCATACTTCGGGGCAGAAGCCTACGGTGGCTTGCTTTCCGTTGCGAACGATGGGTGTACGCATCAGAGACGGGTCATCAAAGACCTTATCCTCCTTTGCCCGCTTGTCGTCCATATATTTCAGCAACGTCACCTGATCGGATTTTGAATTCCAGTCAATCAGATTGTCGATATCGCCAACGGCACGCAGAACGCTGTCGAACTCCTTGCCGGACAGCCCGAATCGAATCAAATCCACAGACTGGTATTTGATTCTCCGTTCCTTGAACCAGCGCTCTGCCTTTTTCGTATCGAAGCACTTGCTCTTTCCAAAGATCTGAATGTTCAATATGTCACCTCCATCAGGCACAGCCCACGGGCATGCATCAGCATACCGGCGCTGGCCCGTTCGCCGCCGAACAGGGCCGGGATACTGTCCGCGTTTCTCTTGTGCAAACCGACTTCCACCAGTGTTCCCACAAGGATTCGCACCATGTTGTAAAGAAAGCCGTTGCCGGTTACATCGAAGATAATTTCCTCGCCCTCGCACCGGATATCAATGGCATCGATGCGCCGGACGGTGGACTTTTTCTTTCCCTTTGCGGCACAAAACGCCGAAAAATCATGCTCTCCCAGCAAATGCGCCGCAGCCAGCTTCATCGCCGGAACATCCAGCCGCTCCGGCAAAACCGTCACAAACCGCCGCTGAAACACGCAGGGTGCATCGCTGTTCCAAATTCGGTAGCGATAGGTTTTGGTTTTGGCGTTGAGACGGGCATGGAACCGCTCCCCTGCCTCCTTGCAGGAGTATATGCCGATGTCCTCCGGCAAATACCGCCGCAGCTGCGATAAAATCTCCTCCGCCGGCATCATACTGTGGCAATGGAAATTCGCCACCTGATGCATGGCGTGGGCGCCGGCATCTGTTCGACCGCTGCCGGAAATCTCAATAGGCTCTCCCAGAATACCGGACAGGGTCTGCTCCAGCTTTCCCTGAATGGTATTGTCAACGCCGGTCAGCCGTTGCCAGCCACGGTAACGACTGCCGTCGTAGCAAATATCAAGTCTCAGATTCCGCATGGTCCTCCAATTCCTTCCGTGCTTCCCACTCGTTGTCGGCGGAAAACAGGAACCTTCCGTTTCTATCGTACACCTGCACATGACCGTGAACATATCTCATCGTAAACATAGCCTTCATCCTTTCCTATCTTTTGGCTATATTGTAGCAATGAGTACGTCCAATAAAACGGACACTTTAATTATGCAGGAAAAAGATTGCCGGGCGAACGAGGCACCTCAGCCAAATGATATTTTACACCACTTCGTAGCCAGCGTCAACAATCGCCTTTTTAAGGGCATCCAAATCGGCGTCACCGGTTACGGTGACATTCTTCGCCTGAAGATCCACCACCGCATCAGTGGTGCCGGGAACTGCCTTGCAGACCTTTTCCACCATTGCCTTGCAGTGAGGGCACATCATTCCATTTACATTGATAACAACTTCCATTTTCCGTTCCTCCTTGATAATTATAGGTTCTTCTGCCACAATTGGGGCAGTTCTTGACTTAAAGAAACGCAGCCGCAGAGCATTGCTCACCACAAACACCGAACTCATGCTCATGGCAGCCGCGCCCAACATGGGGCTGAGCTGCCAGCCAAAGGCCGGATACAATGCACCGGCTGCCACAGGAATACACAGCGCATTATAGAAAAATGCCCAGAACAGATTCTGCTTGATGTTTCGAATGGTCGCCTTGCTCAGCTCCACCGCACCGGACACACCGGTTAATGATCCGGTCATCAGCACCACTTGAGCAGAGTCTACGGCAATGTCCGTTCCAGCACCAATCGCCATGCCCACATCTGCTGTGACCAGAGCCGGCGCATCATTGATGCCGTCACCCACCATGAGAACCCGATGCCCCTGCTCCTGCAATTTTTTCACCGCACCGGCTTTGTCACCGGGCAGCACATCCGCAATCACATGGCTGACACCCGCCTGCTCCGCAATAGCGGCGGCTGTCCTTTCATTATCGCCGGTCAGCATCACTACGTCAAGATGCATTTTCTGCATCGCCGCCACCGCCGCAGCGGAATCCGGCTTCAGCACATCCGCCGCGGCAATCGCGCCTAGATATTCACCACCGGCAGCGAAATACAGAGGGGTTTTCCCCTGCTGTGCCAGTTCAGGATAATCGGGAACCGCAATTCCCCGCTCCTGCATCAGCCGCTTATTACCGCCAAAGCAGCGGACACCGTTCAAAGTGGCCGCTACGCCCCGTCCGGGCAGGGTTTCAAAATTCTCCGGCTCAGGATAAACCATTCCCTTTGCCCGTTCCAGAATCGCCCTGGCGAAGGGATGCTCAGAACGGGACTCCAACGCGGCCGCAACTGGAAGCAGTTTCTTCTCATCTCCCAGAATATCCGTTACCGCCGGTTTGCCGGTGGTCAGAGTACCGGTTTTGTCCAGCACCACCGTATCCACGGCATGAAGCTGCTCCAGCGCAGCGGCATTTTTGAACAGTACACCCATTCGCGCGCCCCGACCGGTACCTACCATAATTGCCACAGGCGTGGCAAGTCCCAGCGCGCAGGGACAGGAAATAACAAGAACCGCAATGGCAGAAGTCAGGGAAAACTCCAACGTCTGCCCCACCACCATCCAAATCACAAATACGACTGCGGCAATGCTCATCACCGTAGGCACAAAAATTCCGGCAATCTTGTCTGCCAGACGGGCGATGGGTGCTTTGGAGCCACCAGCCTCCTCCACCATACGGATAATTTGTGAAAGGGTGGTATCCTCCCCCACTTTGCGAGCCTCATATTCCAGATAGCCTTCTGTGACCATGGTAGCCGCAGCCACGGCGTCACCAGCGGTCTTTTCCACAGGCAGGCTTTCTCCGGTGAGCGCGCTCTGATCCACCGCCGCTCTGCCGCTGATAATCACGCCATCCACAGCAATCGATCCACCGGAACGAACCACCACCGTATCACCTACTCTGACTTCCTCCACAGATATCTCCATCTGCTGTCCGTCACGCAGGACTATAGCAGTCTTGGGCCGCAGGTCCATCAATGCTCGAATCGCATCGCCGGTCTTGCCCTTGGCACGGGTTTCGAGGAACTTGCCCAGTGTCACCAGTGTCAGAATCATAGCGGCGGATTCGAAATACAAATCATGGCTGTATTCCTGAACGGCCACCCAGTCTCCCCGGTTCATGGCGGCGGACATCAGAAACAGTACCGCAATGCCATAGACCACGGACGCACCGGATCCCACCGCAACCAGGGAATCCATATTGGGCGCGCGATGCCACAAGGCCTTCAGTCCACGGGAAAAATAGCTCCGGTTCAAATACAGCACCGGCAAGGTCAGCAGAAATTGCAGCAGTGCCGCCGTCATCCCCTGATACCAGTCCGGAGTGGGCAGCCCAATCATATGCCCCATGGTGAAGTACATCAGCACCACCAGAAAAACCGCCGAACCGACGATGCGCTGCTGCATCTGTTTCAGTCCGTCATTCCGGTTGGGTTCTTCTTTTTTCTTTTCACCGGAAACGGATGCGCCATAGCCGGCATTTTTCACCGCATTTTCGATGGCGGTAACACATTCGGAGTTTGCCTCCACAGTCATGGAACCTCGCAGAAGATTAACCTCCACCTTTTCCACGCCAGGTACCGCTGCGGTCACCTTCTCTACCCGTGCTGAACACGCGGCGCAGGTCATGCCCGTCACATCAAATTTTATTTTCATATCCTCACTCCAGTTGACATCGTAGTATCTTTATGATACTATCATACCAACTTGTTGCCAAAAAGCAAGTACGCACTTTTTTGTATCATACTATCCTTTTGGATACTACGCAATAAAGGAGGTAACTATGCCGCACAATGAACGATGTCCTGTCGAGGCTACATTGGAGCTGATTGGCGGAAAATACAAGGCGCTGATTCTTTGGCATCTGGCGGAAGGGAAACTCCGTTTTTCCGAACTGCGCGACCAGATTCAGGGCGTGACCCCGAAAATGCTCACACAGCAGCTTCGAGAGCTGGAAGCAAAGCTTTTGATTCATCGGGAGGTATTCCCGATTGTTCCCCCGAAGGTGGAATACTCGCTGACCGAGTTGGGACAAAGCTTAATGCCGCTCCTCGTTGCCATGCGCGACTGGGGCAGCACTTATCTGCGTTCCAACGCCGTTGAGCCCGACTGCTTCATGCTCAACACCGCTCCCCTGCCCCAGCCCGAATAAAGAAAGGAACATAACTATGAAAATCAAAATTCTCTCTGACAGCACCTGTGATTTGTCCAAGGAGCTGCTGGATGCCAATGACATTACCATTCTTCCCCTGACCGTCATCAAGGGTAACGGTCAATTCAGAGACGGCGTGACCATTACCCCCGACGAGATTTTCACCCATGTGGCAAATGGTGGCGATTTGTGCACCACTACTGCCAACAACATTGGTGAATATGCGGAGCAGTTTGCTAAATACGCCGATGAATATGATGGCGTAATCCACATCAACATCGGCTCCGGTTTCTCATCCTGCTATCAGAATGCTTGTCTTGCCGCCGAAGAATTTTCCAATGTGCGTGTCATCGACTCCATGAACCTGTCCACCGGACAGGGTCTGGTAGTGCTGGAAGCAGTACGCCTTGCAAAAGAGGCCACCGACCTGGATCAGTTGGCTGACCAGCTTCGTCAGTTTACCACCCGTGTGGAAGCCAGCTTCCTTCTGAGCCGTCTGGACTACATGGTTAAGGGTGGACGTTGTTCCTCCGTTGTGGCTCTGGGCGCCAATCTGCTGAACCTGAAGCCCTGCATTGAGGTAAAAAATGGCAAGATGACCGTGGTAAAGAAGTATCGCGGAAACTTCGAGAAGTGTCTGCCTATGTACGTCAAGGATCGTCTGGCCGACCGCGAAGATGTGGACCGGAGTATCCTATTTGTCACCAAAACGCCCGTTGACGATGCCGCCTATGCGGCGGTCATGAAAGCGGTAGGCGAATACGGCGGTTTTGAAACCACCTACGAAACCGATGCCGGCTGTACTGTTTCCTGCCACTGCGGCCCCGGAACTCTGGGCGT
>JAZSEN010000083.1:0-3725 GCA_045531675.1 Faecousia sp. | reverse complement strand
CTGTGCCTCAGTGATATTTGCGAACACACTCGACGAGGATTTGCGAAGCTGGAAAACAGTGTTTGCATTACCGCTTATGGATTTACAGAGCAGCTCACATTTGGTGGCAAGTTCTTCGGAATATTCAAGTAGTAAATTCTTTGCCATATCGTTCTCCTTTCGCGTCCTAATCACGGCGTAGCCGTGTATGAAATCCGCCGCAGGCGGTATGTCCTCAGCCCGCAAGGGCTGTATGGAATCGTCCCGAAGGGATGTATGTTATCAAGCCGACGGCCGAAATACACGCTTGCGCGTGATGCCATGCGCGACTCCGTCGCAATTACATACAACGCACAAGTGCGTTGATTACATACCAATCCTACTTCGTCGGCTTGGATAAAAAATTAAGCAACCCGATTAGGTTGCTTAATTTTTTGAGACGTGTTGACAAAAAAGATGCCAACATGAATATGTTAAAATTACTTATCGACAACGATTTGTTCAACAAGCTCCGCAATTTTATCGGTTACATAACCGAGAGCTGCAAACTTGTCTTGGGTTTCCATATCGGAATCCTTTATCATTGCCATATTGTTATCAAATGCCGATTTTACCAAATTTACTTTTTTGGATTTCTCGTTTTGAACGTCATCGTACATCTTTTCATACATTCCCAGCAAATTGAGGAGTGTCATCTCTCTCGTCTTAAAAACGTCGCAAATTTCGGGAATTTGCTCAAATCGAGCCTCGCAATCTTCGCCCTCAAGTGATGAAAGTGCATCTCCGAGGCGATGCAAGGATGTCTGGCTGTTTTCGGTAAGCTGCTTTTGTAATATTGTAAGCTGTACGAATATTTCTTTTGCGGTTAATTTATTTTCTTCCATTTTTTCTTCCTCCAAAATCTTATCCGGAGGACACGCAAGGCATATTTTATTTTCATCTACGAAGCGTGCCCTGCCGTTCTTTACAAGACCTTTCGCCCGTTTTGGGTAGGTCGCCTCATATTCATTTCCTTGCTCATCAACTACAATTACGTTTTTTTCGATGGGTGTCGCCCCCCTTGTATTGATTTGCGTGTTTCGCTAATGTCGTTTTTTGTTATGGGTACCGTCCCCGATTAGCAAATTTATTATAACATATCTAAAAAAATTGTCAAGAAAAAACTTCCTTTCGGTTTAGGTTAAACACCATTATACCGAAAGGAAGTCATAAGTCCAGATAAATATTTGAAAATTATTTGTTATCAATATTCGCTTTTGCCGTTCGGCAAGAGGAAACGAGCATTACGCGAAGCGTGGCGCATTTATCAGATAGAGTTTTATATTGCTTTTCGTCAATATAATTTGTTCTGTATGCAAGTTCAAGCCAATATCCTGTTTCACTTGCCTCCTTGAGCGACATTTCAAGCTTGGATATGAAATCCTTTTTGCCTTGAGCGTATTGTGCTTCGTGGATATTTGCACCGATTGACGTGCCGCTTCTGCCGATCTGATTCGCAATTACGGCTTCGTGATTAGATTTTAAGAATTTGACAAGGTTAATAATATCAACGGAAAATTCCATTGATAATTCTCGGAGTTTAGATTCCGCCATAGTAGCACCTCGCTTTCGGTTATATTATAGCATAATTTTGACCGTTTGTAAAAAGTGATGTATCGGCTACGCCGAAGTGATGTTATGGCTTCGCCATAGTGATGTATTGCACCTGCGGCGCAAAGTGATGTGGTGTGTTCCTTACTCACGCGCGAAGCGCACATCACTGCCAAAGGCAACATCACGCACGCAGTGCGCATCACGTTCCGCTTGCGGAACACATCGTTCCAAACAAAAGAGGACTGCTCTCGCAGTGCTCTTTTGTTTGGAGGCACCACCCAGATTTGAACTGGGGAATAAAGGTTTTGCAGACCTCTGCCTTACCACTTGGCTATGGTGCCTTAGCTCCGTATTTTGAGTAAAAAAATGGAGCGGATTACGAGGCTCGAACTCGCTACCTCCACCTTGGCAAGGTGGCGCTCTACCAGATGAGCTAAATCCGCTTATAATTTGGTGGCTCCGGTCGGAATCGAACCAACGACACGAGGATTTTCAGTCCTCTGCTCTACCAACTGAGCTACAGAGCCTCATTGGCGACCCGGATGGGGCTCGAACCCACGACCTCTAGCGTGACAGGCTAGCGTTCTAACCAACTGAACTACCGGGCCACATGTGGTGGGAACAACAGGGCTCGAACCTGTGACCCTCTGCTTGTAAGGCAGATGCTCTCCCAGCTGAGCTATGCTCCCACATGTATCGCTCTGTATTCAGGCGACGAACTATATTTTACTATATCCTTTTGAAAAAGTCAACACCTTTTTTCAATTTTTTAAAAAATTTTTTCTCTTGCGGATATCTCATTTTTAGTGTATACTTCAATATATGCAATATTTTTGATTATATGAGGGGCTATGGCAAAGAAAAAATTGAGAGAAAAGGCGAATATGGTTTGTGACACCCTTGAGAAACTTTATCCTCAGGCGGTGTGCTCACTTGTGTACTCCACGCCGTATGAGCTACTAATTGCCACCCGTCTGTCCGCGCAATGCACCGATGCGAGAGTGAACGTCGTGACGCGCGAGCTTTTTAGTAAATATCCCACGCTTGAAGCGATTGCAGGCGCTGAGCTTTCGGACGTCGAAAGGATAGTTCACCCCTGCGGTTTGTATAAGACCAAGGCAAAGGACATTTTGAGCATTGCAAACGACCTGATAAACCGTTTTGGCGGAGAGGTTCCTGACAACATAGACGACCTGACTTCCCTTTCGGGTGTTGGGCGAAAAACCGCAAACCTCATTTTAGGCGACATCTACCACAAGCCTGCGATTGTGTGCGACACACATTGCATCAGAATCACGAACCGCTTGGGGCTTTCCGACACGAAGGACCCGTACAAATGCGAGCTGCAGCTGAAAGAGGTTCTTGACCCCGAAAGAAGCTCGGATCTGTGTCACCGTTTGGTATTATTCGGCAGGGACGTTTGCACCGCGCGAAGCCCAAAGTGCGACGAGTGCCCGTTTGACTGCAAGATGAAAGGAAAATAGTATGCTGATTCACGTTTTGGAGCATTCTTTTTTGGACACCCTGAAGATGCTTCCGTTTCTTTTGATAGCCTTTCTGCTTCTCGAGTTTATCGAGCACAGAGCAGGCGAAAAAACAATGAATATTCTTTCAAGGTCGGGAAAAGCAGGCGTTGTTGTCGGCGCGGCGCTCGGACTGATTCCGCAGTGCGGATTTTCGGTTATCGGTTCGAATTTCTTTGCTGACAGGGTTATCACCGTCGGTACCCTGCTTGCGATTTTCCTTTCCACCTCAGACGAGGCGCTGGTCATCCTTCTTTCCGACCCTGCGAAGCTCAAAGACGTTTTGTTTTTGCTGATTGTAAAGTTCGTTATTGCCGTTGTGGCAGGATACGTCGTTGACGTAATCTTCAAAAAACTCAATCACGAGCACATAAACCACCATCTTCAAGAGCACCACGACGACCACTGTCACGACGGTTGCGGCTGCTCCTGCAATTCGCAGAAGGCGTTTTGGAAAAACGCGATAAAGCGCACCGCTTCGGTTTGGATTTTCCTTTTCCTCGCGTCCTTTGCGCTCGGACTTCTGATTGAATTCGTGGGCGAAGAAAATCTTTCCAGGTTCCTTTTGACCGACAGCTTTCTGCAGCCCTTTTTGACGGGTATCGTGGGACTTATCCCAAACTGTGCCGC
>JAZSEN010000097.1:0-36015 GCA_045531675.1 Faecousia sp. | reverse complement strand
TATTGATTGCGATGAGGGTCCACCTGTTCCCATTCCGAACACAGAAGTTAAGCTCATTTGCGCCGACAATACTTTGCGGGTGACTGCACGGGAAGATAGGTAATGCGAACACAAGAGCCAGACGTTTCGTCTGGCTCTTTTTTATACAGTTCCCCAGCTATGCCGGGGAGTAAATATAGTTTTACGCTTGTTTAGAAAAGAAATTCCTCAAATGGTAGAGTTGATAATAGGTTCGTCAATCGCTTACTGGCTAGATTAATGGACGTTACCCGATGGATAACAATCAATTTCCACATATGAAATGGAATTGCAAATACACATCGTAATTACACGAAAATAACGCAGATGGATTATTACGTGCGGATACGTTTTCTTATGTACATGTATTCTGCGCAAAAATGTGCAGAAACAATAGAAATATCAATAATGCTGGATTACAGCCATCCTTATAGTACGTTATCGCTGAAATATTAGGAATCATTTTCAAGAAAAACTCTATCAAATCATATCGACCAAAGAAATACAAAGACCTGTTGCTGAGGAGCGGTAGGGGGAGAATAAACAGGCAGCCCCCGGGTGGGGGCTGCCTGTTCATGATGAGGGGTTGCCGAAGCATTCAAACACCTTAAGGTACAAAGGGAAAATAAATCTTTATAGGGTCAGTGCAGTCACCGGCCAAGCCAGTGGTCTTTATTTTACGATTTCAGCAGTGTTAACGGGGAGCTTGCGGGATTTGTACAGCTTGTACATTTCTTCTGCTGCCATACGGGTTTTGGCAACTACGTCGCCACCCTTGGGGAAACAGTAGTACAGCCGGTCGCTGCAGCCAATGCAGATGATATCCCCAATCTCATACCAGTAGTAGTCAGCGTTCAAGCCATAGCAATTCAGTGGCTTTTGCCGGTAATCCAGCCGTCTGTCGCAACCGGTCAGGTGGAAGCCGTCCAAATCGTGGATTAGCTTGCCCTCTCCGACCATATACAGAGCTTTGAAGTCTACCAGCATACCGATTTGAACATCCTTTTCCAGCCGATAGGTGCCATCGAGGATTTCCTGCCGCACCTGTTCCCGTTCCCAACGAAACCAGTCGGGAATGTGAGAGAACTCGGTTTCGCCTTCCAGCGCCTTCAGCTTGCCAAGAGGTGTCAACTCATATTTCTTTCCACAATCACCGCATGTCAGGTGAATTCCCTTACCAACCATCTTGCCTTCGGTGCCACACGCGGCACATTTGTATAGGATTCGGTTCAGTCCGTCAGCACGGAAACTGTCATTGATTTCAATACCTTCCTGCTCCTGCCACTTGAAATGGTCAAAGCCAAAGGCAGCATCCAGACCGTCACTAAGCTCCTGCACACTCATCTGGTGAATCTGTTCTCTGGTATACAGGCAACGTGCCTTTGCGGAAACCTTTACACTCTTACGAATTTGCAGCTCATTGTAAAGTGGGTTACGGGAGAAAGCACCGAAAGACTCAATCATGATTACCGGTACATCGAATTTTTTAAGTAAGACGCCCATTTTGCGGGGCAGGGCGGTGGCAGTACCATCAAAGGAGTAGCCCGCTTCGGGATACATCAGAACACTGGTTTTCAGTGTTTTAAAGGCATAGTTCATGTCCTGAACTAGATTCAAGTCAGTAACGAATTTCTGAGTCGGGATACAGCCAATGGTCCGCATAAGCCATCCCATCAGCCCCCAAAAGCCAACGAAAGCATCTGTTGTAGCGACAATGCAGAAGTGCTTGGGGTAGAGCATACGGTGAACCATCTGCATATCCAGAAAACAGGAGTGATTCATCAAAATCAGGCAGGGTTCTTTTTTTAGTTGCTCCAGTCCTTCGGTTTCGTATTTGAACCCGGTGCCGGCCATGCCGAAAACAGTCAAAAACCGTATTAGACTCCGCCAGAAAATGTTGACTTTTTTTGGCGGTTTACGTTTGTAACGGGGTAGTGCCATGACTTCATCGAAGTCCTTGTATTTCACTTTGATTTTCATGGTGATATACCCTTTCATTCACGAATTATTCATGATTATATCGGAAACTGTACAAAAAGTCAACGAAATATCCGTTCTTTGGCGAATCTTTCCTGAAAATACTGTTGACCTTTTTGAATTTTAGCTGTATAATCCTGTTATTCGCAAAATGAAATCTGAAAAAGGAGTATGAAAAGTTATGAAAAGAATTCTTGCACTGATTTTGGTATCCCTGATGCTGATGAGCATGCTTTCCGGCTGCGGTCAGAAGAAGCTGGTGGAAAAAGGCAAGCTGATTATGTCCACCAATGCTGCATTTCCTCCCTATGAAATGACCACCGATGATGGCGGCTTTGCCGGTATCGACGTGGAAATTGCTCGCGCCATCGCTGATAAGCTGGGTCTGGAGCTGGAAATCGACGATATGGACTTCGATGCAGCGCTGCTGGCGGTTCAACAGGGTAAGAGTGATATCGTGATGGCCGGTGTTTCCGTGACTCCCGACCGTCAGAAGGTGATGGAGTTCTCTGACAGCTATGCCACTGGTATTCAGGTGGTCATCGTCAAGGAAGGCTCCGATGTGACCATGGACAATCTGGGCGATAAGATGATTGGCACCCAGCGTGGCACCACCGGTTATCTGTATGCCTCTGACACGCCCAAGAACGGCGGCTACGGCGAGGACCATGTCATTGCCTACGACAACGGCGCCAGCGCTGTGCAGGCTCTGATGAACGGTCAGGTGGATTGTGTTATCATCGATAAGGCTCCTGCTCAGGAGTATGTTAAGGCTAACTCCGGTCTGACTTTGCTGGAAGGCAGCTGGGTTGAGGAAGAATACGCCATCGGCTTTGCCAAGGGTAACACCGAGCTGCGTGATGATGTCAATAAGGCTCTGAAGGAACTGACTGAGGACGGTACCATCCAGAAGATTATCGACAAGTACATCAAGGCTAATTGATTGACGCAAAAAAAGGCGGCATAGCCGCCTTTTTTTCTGTGACTGAATTGTGAGGAATATTCGTGGAAAACTACAAAATTTGGAGCGAAATGATGATTAACGGAGAACCGCTGACCTTCTGGCAGGAGTTCTACGTTAAGTTCTATCAGGCGTTCATTGAAGCAGATCGGTGGATTCAATATCTGGAGGGCGTGGGAACCACGCTGTATGTTACTGCTCTGGCGTTGGCTCTGGGCATTCTGTTGGGCGTAATTGTTGCGATTGTCCGGACGGCCCATGATCAGCAACGCCCCGGTAAGAAGAATTTCATTCTCGGCATCATTGATGCAATCTGCAGAGTTTATATTACCGTGATTCGCGGCACACCTATGATGGTGCAGCTGCTGATTATGGGTTTCGTCATTTTTAGCACCAGCCGTGATTACACTTCCGTCGGTATCCTGACGCTGGGCATCAACTCCGGCGCTTATGTTGCGGAAATCATTCGCGGCGGTCTGATGTCGTTGGACTCCGGTCAGATGGAGGCCGGACGCAGTCTGGGCCTGGGATATATCGATACCATGCGTTTTATTGTTATCCCTCAGGCCTTTAAGGCAATTCTGCCTGCCCTCGGCAACGAGTTCATCATCCTGCTGAAGGACACCTCCCTCATTACGGTCATTGGCGGCAAAGAGCTTGTGTATGCCGCACAGGGTATCTACGGCAGAACTTATGAACAGATGTTCCCGCTGATTGGTGTTGCACTGATTTATCTGGTATTGGTCATGGCGTTGACATGGCTGCTGGGTCTGCTGGAAAGGAGGCCGCGTCAAAGTGATCGACGTTAAAAATCTTTCGAAATCCTTCGGAAATCATTTGGTTCTGAATGATATTTCCGAGCATATCACCCCCGGTGAGAAGGTGGTTATCATCGGGCCTTCCGGATCCGGAAAGTCTACTTTCCTGCGCTGCCTGAATTTGATGGAGTATCCTACTTCCGGCACGATTACGTTCAATGGGGTAGAGACCACCAATCCCAAATGCGATATCGACACAATCCGTCAGCAGATGGGTATGGTGTTCCAGCATTTTAATTTGTTCCCCAATATGACCATTCTGAAGAATATTACTCTTGCGCCGGTCCGGACAAAACGGATGACAAAGCAGGAAGCGGAGGAACGTGCCATGGCGCTGCTGCGTCGGGTGGGTCTGGAGGATAAGGCGAATGCCTATCCAAGCCAGCTTTCCGGCGGTCAGAAGCAGCGAATTGCCATTGTTCGTGCGCTGGCCATGGATCCTAAGGTGATTCTCTTTGATGAGCCCACTTCTGCGCTGGATCCGGAAATGGTTGGCGAGGTTCTGACGGTCATGAAGGAACTGGCGGCAGAGGGAATGACCATGGTTGTGGTGACCCACGAAATGGGCTTCGCCCGTGAGGTCAGCGATAGGGTCATGTTTATGGATGAGGGAAAAATTGTGGAGCAGGGGAGTCCTGACGAGCTGTTCAACAACCCTAAGCATCCCCGCCTGCAGGAATTCCTGTCCAAGGTGCTATAATCAAAAGCGGCTGCTTCGGCAGCCGCTTTCGTGTGTCGGCTTGCGGATGGGAGGGTGCACATCCTTTTTGCTTGTTTTGAATGCCCACTTGAATTTGGCTGGAAAGATGGTATAATAAAAAACAATATGTTTTTGGGAGGTGCAGCACATGGCTGGAATTCTAAGCAAACTGCTTCGTTCTTTTAATGAAAAACATTCCAAAAGCCTGAGCACCACACGAATTATTGCATTGGTATTCGTCGGACTGATTTTACTGGGTACATTGCTGCTGATGCTTCCGGTGGCATCCCGCAGTGGACAGTCCTGTGGCTTTACCACGGCACTCTTCACAGCCACCTCTGCTACTTGCGTTACCGGACTTGTGCTTCACGATACCTTTACCCAATGGAGCGGCTTTGGTCAGGTGGTCATCATTTGCCTGATTCAAATTGGCGGTCTGGGTTTTATGAGTGTTGCAACGCTGGTAGTGTTTATGTTGCGGCGTAAAATCGGACTGAAGCAGCGGATGGTCATGGCACAGGCGTTAAGCCTGAATGATATGGCCGGTGTGGTTCGGTTGCAGAAATGGGTCATAGTTGGCAGCCTGTCCATTGAGGCGGCGGGCGCATTGATTCTGATATTGCATTTTTTGCCGGACTACGGTTTTGTTACCGCTCTGAAATGGGGTGTGTTTCATGCCATTTCTGCTTTCTGTAATGCCGGCTTTGATATCGTTGGTTGTATCACTCCCGGTGCCAGCCTGATGGAATTCAATTCGGATCCTGTGGTCTTGCTGACTTTGGGAGCGCTGGTGGTTATTGGAGGTCTGGGCTTTTTGGTCTGGGAGGAAGTGGTTTCCTTCCCCAAACGGAAAAAGCTGAGTGTGTATGCCCGTCTGGTACTGGTGACCTCTGTTAGTCTGCTGGTTCTGGGGACGGTGTTTGTGGCACTGGCAGAGTGGAACAATCCAGCCACGATTGGAAATATGTCCGTTGGAGATAAGCTGCTCAACTGCTTCTTTCAGTCGGTCACCACCCGTACCGCCGGCTTTGCGGCGGTGGATCAGGCGGCTTTGACCGATGCCGGAAAGGGCATCTCCATTGTGCTGATGTTTATTGGCGGTTCCTCAGGCTCCACGGCTGGTGGTGTCAAGACTGTAACCATGATGGTGCTGCTGCTTTCCATTATGGCCCAGGCCAGAGGAAAAAGCACCGTCACAGTCTACCGCAGAACCATCCCGTCCAAGCAGATTATGGATGCTATGACCATTGTATCGCTGGTGATTGGTCTTGCTATGTTGGGGGCTGTGTTTATCTGTGCCACCTCGCCGGTGGGCTTTACTGACGGCCTGTTTGAGTCCGTTTCCGCTCTTGCTACCGTTGGCGTGACCGCGGGCGCGACCACAAAATTGAGCCTAGCGGCTAAATATTTGATGATTCTATATATGTATTTCGGACGTGTGGGTGTGCTGACCATCAGCCTTGGTTTCCTAATGGGCAACGGAGCTGAGGAACGGTTCCGCTACGCACCCACCAGTTTGATGATTGGATAAGGAGGACCTCTATGAAATCTTATGCTGTTATCGGTCTGGGGCGTTTTGGCTCGGAGGTTGCACGGCATCTGTGCCGGCTGGGGTGTCAGGTGCTGGCCATGGACATTGATGGGGATCTGGTTGCGCAGGTTGCCAACGATGTGACCCATGCTGTTGTCGGCGACGGTCAGGACAAAGAGGTCCTCCGTGCCTTAGGTGTGGCCGAACTGGACTGCGCTGTGGTCGCCATCGGTGATGATCTGGCGGCTTCGGTTCTGGTCACTATGAACCTGAAGGAGCTGGAGGTTCCCATGGTTATCTGCAAGGCCCACGATGAGATGCATCGCCGCGTGCTGGAAAAGCTGGGGGCGGATAGAATTGTGATTCCGGAACAGGAGCAAGGACAGCGTCTGGCACGAAGTCTGTCTACGCCCAATGTGCTGGATTATATTGAGTTGTCCGATGAATACGGCATCGTGGATGTACCTGCGCCGAAAATCTGGGCAGGACAGACCCTGAAGGAGCTGAATGTCCGCGCCAAACTGGGTGTGAACATTCTTGCCATTCGCCGTGGCGGCAGTATTACCGTTTCTCCCTCGGCGGATTTCGCCATAGCACAGGAAGATGTGCTGGTGATTCTCGGTGACAGCCGTGCCTTGAAAAAGGTTCAAAAGCTATGAATGAAATCAGAATAACCGCTCGAAAGAATCCGCTGCTGCAGCAGGTCCGGCGGTTGATCAATTCCCGTCGGGAGCGGGAGTCTGCCGGACTGTTCGTTGCGGACGGGACCAAGCTGCTGCAGGAGGCGATTCGCTACTGGAATGGACTGGATACGGTAATCCTGTCTGACGGCGTGGAGGTACAGGTGCCGGATACGGTGCGTGTTGTCCGCGTGCCGGAGGATGTGATGGAATCCATTTCTCCTATGCAAAGCCCTCAAGGGGCACTGTTTCTGTGCCGTCTGCCGAGGACCACTGATTTTTTACCAAAAGCCGGAATGTTGTTGCTGGATGGACTTCAGGACCCCGGCAATCTGGGAACCATTTTGCGGACGGCGGATGCGCTGGAGGTGCCGGTGGTGCTTCTGGAGGGCTGCGCCGATCCTTATAATCATAAAACGGTCCGTGCCAGTATGGGCGCGGTATTCCGCAGTCCTGTAATCAGCACAACATGGGAAAAGGCGAAAGCGGCCTGCGCCAAAGCCGGCATCCCTGTGGCGGTGACGGCGCTTTCTGACAAAGCCAAGGACCTGCGGACAGCGGATTTGAAAGCCATGGCTGTGGTGATTGGCAGCGAGGGACGTGGCGTTCGTCAGGAGATATTGGATTCCGCCGATGCCGAGCTGATTATCCCCATGAATGAGCGCTGCGAATCCTTGAACGCCGCCGTTGCAGCCACCATTGTGATGTGGCAAATGAAACTGTAATAAGGAGGTGACTTCGGATGCTGATACATTGGCTGTGGCTGGCCACCAGAGAAGGTTTGTCTGACCGAAGAAAGCTGGCTGTTTTGAAATGCTTTCAGGACCCGGAGGATGCCTTTTACTGCGATGACTTCGATGAAGTCGAGGATTTGACCGAAACAGAGCTGGCGGCATTGCAGGATAAATCCCTTCGGGATGCCAAGCGAATCCTTGCCCAATGTACCGATAAGGATATCCACATCCTGACCATGGGTGATGCCCAATATCCTGCCAGATTGAAGAATATTTCCGATCCGCCGCTGGTACTCTATTACAAAGGACAGCTGCCGGATTTTGATAGTGTGCCTGTGATTGGCGTTGTGGGTACCCGGGATGCTACACCCTATGGATGCACCATTGCCCGACGGCTGGGACATCAAATCACCAAATGTGGCGGCTTGTTGGTATCCGGTTGCGCCAAGGGCATTGATGCCATGTCCATGAGTGGTGCCATTCAGGCAAACGGTGTGCCGGTGGGGATTCTGGGTAACGGTGTGGATGTGGTTTATCCGGCATGCAACCGTTGGTTATTTGCTGAGATGGAACGGCGAGGTTGTTTGATTTCTGAATTTCCACCAGAAACACCTCCGGCAAAATGGAATTTCCCCAAACGGAACCGAATCATCAGCGGTGTCAGCAATGGCGTGCTTGTGGTAGAGGCGCCGGTTCGCAGCGGTGCGCTGATTACGGCGCGTCAGGCGGCGGAGCAGGGGAGAGACCTGTTTGTTGTGCCCGGTAATATTGATGTACCCAACTGCGCCGGCAGCAATGCGCTGCTGCGGGAGGGTGCTGTGGCAGTGTCCACAGGCTGGGATATTCTTAGTGAATATGAGGCGATGTATCCGGACAGAATTCGAAAAAATGAGGAAACTCCTGCTGCGCCTGAACCGGAAGCTGTACCGCCGAAGGTAGCGCAAAAACCCCTTGTTCCAAAGAGAAAACCTATCTTCAAAAAGAAAAAAGATAAAATAATCATTGACAACGGCGGTCAACCGCCTTATATTGACGTGGAAAAGAGCCTGCCTTCTCTGAATGAAGAGGAGCGGGTTATCGTAGACCAATTGAAGCAGGGCGAGCGGCTGACCGATGAGGTCATTGCCGGCTGCGGTCTTCCTTCGGGAAGGGTGCTGTCGGTGCTGACTATGCTGCAGGTAAAGGGCGTGATTGAACGTCTGCCCGGAAACCGGCTTGCCCTGAAGTGAGGAGTATTGCATGGCAAAAGCATCGAATCTGGTAATCGTGGAGTCACCCTCCAAGGCGAAAACCATTGGAAAATATCTGGGACCGGACTACACCGTCAAGGCGAGTATGGGTCACCTGCGGGATTTGCCCAAGAGCACCATGGGTGTGGATTTTGAAGACTTTGAGCCCCATTATATTCCCGTCAAGGGAAAAGAGGAACTGATTCGCGAACTCAAGGATGCGGCGGCAAAGGCTGATACCGTGTATCTGGCAACCGACCCTGACCGCGAGGGTGAAGCGATTTCCTGGCATCTGGAGGAGCTGCTTGGTCTTTCCGATGGAAAGGCTCAGCGTGTGACTTTCAATGAGATTACCCAGAAAGTGGTTACGGAGTCCATTCGCAATCCCAGACAAATCGATGCAGATCTGGTGGATGCCCAGCAGGCACGCCGGATTCTGGATCGGATTGTGGGCTATCAGCTTTCTCCGCTGCTGTGGAAGAAGGTCCGTCGGGGTCTGTCCGCCGGTCGCGTCCAGAGTGTTGCCACCCGTCTTGTGGTGGATCGGGAGAATGAGATTCGTGCTTTCCAGCCCAGAGAATACTGGTCTTTGGATGTGACCTTGAACCGGATTGGTAAAGCCGGCTCCTTCGTTGCCCGCTATCATGGCGAGGACAAGAAGCGGGAGCTGGAGAATGAGGTTCAGGTGGATGAAATCATCCGCGACATCGACGGAAAGGAATTCACCGTTACCAATGTAAAAAAGAGCGAAAAGAAACGCTCTGCCGCACCTCCTTTTACCACATCGACTCTGCAGCAGGAGGCGTCCCGTAAGCTGAATATGACCCCCAAGCGCACCATGGCCATTGCCCAGCAGTTGTACGAAGGCGTGGATGTGGAAGGTGAGGGTACCCTCGGTCTGATTACCTACATGCGTACCGACTCTCTGCGTCTTTCCAATGAAGCTATGGATGCGGCGGCGGACTTTATCCGTAATCGCTACGGCAACGACTATTATTATGGTAAGCACCATGTGTTCAAGACCAAGGGAAACGCACAGGATGCCCATGAAGCCATCCGTCCCACCCACGTGGAGCTGGATCCGGAGCGGATTCGCGGTTCTCTGACCAATGACCAGTACCGGCTGTACAAGCTGATTTGGAGCCGCTTCCTTGCCACTCAGATGGCTAATGCCCTGTATGATACGGTTTCCATTGATACGGAGTGCGCCGGTCATATTTTCCGCAGCAGTCATCAGAGCCTGCGGTTTGCCGGCTTTATCGCCGTATACGAAGAGGGCAGAGATGAAGAAGGAGAGGCGATGGGTTCTCCGTTGCCTGACCTGCAGGTTGGCGAGAAGGCGCTGTGCGTCAAAATCGACAAGGAGCAGCATTTCACCCAGCCCCCTGCCCGCTACACCGAAGCAACTTTGGTCAAGGCCATGGAGGAAAAGGGTGTGGGCAGACCTTCTACCTATGCATCCATCGTTTCTACCATTCAGGACCGGGAATACGTCAACAAGGTTGACAAGAAGCTGGTTCCGACACCTCTGGGAGAGGTGGTTACAGGGCTGATGCTGGAGCGGTTCAACGATATCATTGATGTTGAGTTTACCGCCAATATGGAAAGCCGTCTGGACGAGGTAGAGGAAGGCAAGCGGAAGTGGAAAGAGGTTCTGGCTGACTTCTACGGTGGTTTCCATCAGGAACTGCTGGATGCAGAAGCGGCTCTGGAGGGTGTTCGCTTGAAGGTGCCGGAGGAGGAAACCGACGAAATCTGCGAAATCTGCGGCAAGAATATGGTAATCAAGATGGGTAGATTCGGCAAATTCCTTGCCTGTCCCGGTTGGCCGGAGTGCACCAACACCAAGCCGATTGTGGAGAAGATGCCCGGTCGCTGTCCCAAGTGCGGCAGCACCATCCTCAAGCGCAAGTCCAAGAAGGGTTACGCCTATTACGCCTGTGAGCGTGGTGCAGACTGCGGCTTTATGACATGGGATGTGCCTACGGCGGAGGATTGCCCCTCCTGTGGCATGACTATGTTCAAGAAATCTGGTCGTGGTCGCATGAAGCCCTTCTGCACCAACGAAAACTGTGAGAAGTTCCTTCCTGAGGACAAGCGGGGTTACTACAAAAAGAAGACCGCCGAGGAAGGTACTGAGGAAAAACCTAAGAAGAAAACTACCACCCGAAAGAAAAAGGGAGCGCAGTAATGAATAAAGTGAAAGTGATTGGTGCCGGTCTGGCCGGCTCCGAGGCAGCATGGCAGCTGGCACAGCGAGGTCTGCAGGTGGAGCTGATAGAGATGAAGCCTGTTAAGATGACCCCTGCACATCACAGCGAAAACTTCGGGGAGCTGGTCTGCTCCAACTCTCTGCGTGGTGACCGCCTTGAGAATGCGGTTGGTCTTTTGAAGGAGGAGCTGCGCCGTCTGGATAGTCTGATTATCTCCTGCGCCGATGCCACCCGTGTAGAGGCAGGTGGCTGCCTGGCGGTGGATCGGGAGGGATTTGCCGCTCTGATTACCGAGAAAATCAAGAACCATCCCAATATCACCGTCACCGCACAAGAAGTAACCGAAGTACCAGAGGGACCTGTGATTATTGCCACCGGTCCGTTGACTTCTGATGCGCTGTCCAAGTCCATTGGAGAGTATTTCGGTGCGGATTACCTGCATTTCTTTGATGCTGCCGCACCGCTGGTCACCGCGGAGTCTATTGATATGGATCAGGCGTGGTGGCAGTCCCGCTACGACCGTGGCACGCCGGACTACATCAACTGCGCCATGGATAAAGAACAGTACGAAGCCTTTATGAAGGAATTGGTTGCCGCTGAAGAGGCACCGGTCCACGGCTTTGAGGATAAAAATGTATTTGAAGGCTGCATGCCGGTTGAGGTTATGGCGCGCCGTGGCTTTGAAACCCTGCGTTATGGTCCTCTGAAGCCTGTGGGTCTGCGGGACCCCAAAACCGGTAAAGAACCCTACGCCGTTGTGCAGCTGCGGCAGGACAACGCGGCAAAGAGTGTGTTTAATCTGGTCGGTTTCCAGACTCACTTAAAATTCGGCGAGCAGAAGCGGGTATTTTCCATGATTCCCGCTCTCCGTGATGCGGAGTTCGTTCGCTACGGCGTGATGCACCAGAATACCTTCCTGCAAAGTCCCCGACTACTGGACCGGTTCTATGCGGACCGGCGCAATCCGTTGGTGGCGTTCGCCGGACAGATGACCGGTGTGGAAGGCTATGTGGAGTCTGCAGCCTCCGGTTTTTTGGCTGCTGTTGCCATGGCGGCAAAGGTGCAGGGTAGGGAACTGCCTGATTTCCCCCGTACCACCGCCATCGGCGCGCTGGGTCTGTACATCAGCGACGAGAGCATCGAAAGCTTCCAGCCTATGAATATCAATTTCAGCATTATCTCACCGCTGGAGCAGCGAATTCGCAAGAAAGCTGAAAAGAATCTGGCCATTGCCAACCGCGCCCTTGCGGTTATTGATGGCATGAAAGAGAGTGGTAACATATGAGAGTCATAGTCGATGCCATGGGCGGTGACCATGCGCCTTTTGCTCCGGTTATGGGCGCCGTTGACGCGGCAAAGGATTTTGATGCGAAGATTACACTGATTGGTCGGGAGGAACAGATTCGCTCTGTTCTGAAGGAAAATGGAATTCAGGAAGTGCCGGAGGGCATTACTGTGGTCCATGCCGAGGAAATCGTGGACATGCATGATGATCCTGCCAATGTAGTGCGCAAAAAGAAGGATTCGTCTATGATTGCCGGTCTGCGGATGCTGTCCGAGGATGAGGGTGATGCGTTTATCTCCGCCGGCTCCACCGGTGCGCTGCTTAGCGGTGCTACTCTGGTGGTTAAGCGGGTCAAGGGTATCCGCCGTGCGGCCATGGGTCCGTGCATGCCCAACAAGACCGGTGGCAAGACCGTCATTCTGGACTGCGGCGCTAACGCTGAGTGTACGCCGGAGTTTCTGCTGCAGTTCGGTATCGTCGGCTCTCTGTTTGCTAAGAAGAATCTGGGCGTTACCAATCCCAAGGTGGGTCTGCTGAACATCGGCACCGAGGACACCAAGGGTACGCCTTTGCAGAAGGAGGCTTACGCCCTGCTGACCGATGCCCATGAAAAGGGGCTAATCCATTTTGTTGGCAACGTGGAGGCCAGAGATGTGCCGCTGGGCGCAGTGGACGTGGTGGTTTGCGATGGATTCTCCGGAAATGTGCTGCTGAAGTCCATCGAGGGTACGGCTATGTTTATGGGCAGTCTGGTTTCTAAAATGTTCAAAAAGAATATCATCAGCAAGCTGTCCGCCGCGCTGGTCATGAAGGACATCAAGGCATTCAAGAAGCTGCTGGATTACCGTGAAATCGGTGGTACTCAGTTCCTTGGAATCAAGAAGCCTGTGATTAAAGCCCACGGCTCTTCGGACCGTCTGGCCTTCCGCAATGCAGTCCGTCAGGCCATGGAGGCTGCGAATCATGATATTTCCGCGGATTTGGAACAGTATCTGGCTGCCATTAAGGAGAAGTCCGATGATCAGTGAACTGGAAAACGCCATCGGCTATCACTTTAAAAATATCACTTTGCTGCAAAATGCCCTTTCCCATTCCTCCTACGCCAACGAACGCTGGCACGATAGCTTGATGAGTAATGAACGGTTGGAGTTTCTGGGGGATTCCATTCTGGGCATGACCGTGGCAGACTATCTGTACCGGAATTTTCCTGACCGCCCTGAGGGAGAGCTGACCCGTATGCGTGCGGATATGGTCTGTGAGCGGACGTTGGCGGCAGTCGCCAACCGTATCGGACTGGGACAGCACCTGCTGCTGGGTCACGGCGAGGAACAAGGCGGCGGAAGAAAACGCCCTTCCATTCTAGCAGATGCGGTGGAGTCTGTGATTGCGGCCTGCTATCTGGATGGCGGTATGGAGCCTGCGGCGAGTTTTATTCGCAATTTCATTCTCTGTGATGTGCCGGTGAAGCGATTCAACAATGTGGATTATAAAACTGCGTTGCAAGAGCTTGTTCAGCGAAAGAAAAACCAGGTACTGACCTACGAACTGGTCGGCACATCTGGACCGGATCACGATAAACAGTTTGAGGTAGAGGTTTCTTTGAACGGAAAACCCGTGGGCAGAGGATCCGGACGCAGCAAAAAAAGAGCGGAGCAGGATGCTGCGCGTTCAGCTATTCAGACACTTTATCCAAAGAGATAAATAGGAATACTTTGGCAGTTCCCCTTCAAAAACGAAACGTCCCTGATTCTCAACGGAATCAGGGACGTTTAACTTACAGCTTGGCGTAGGTTTTGTCCAGAAAACGCTGGCTGGAAATAACACAACGTTTGTGGGTACCTTCGCCGATGATACCGGCCTCATCATAGGCGGTAATCTGGAAGGTGATGATTTTACCCTCAACGGCGGTGACTTCGGCTTCGGCACGAACCTCAAGACCAACCGGTGTGGCAGAAATGTGGCGAATATTCAGCTCTGTTCCGACGGAGGTTTGCCCCTCTGCCATGGCGGATTCGATGGCTTCACAGGCGGCACCCTCCATCAGAGCAACCATGCAGGGGGTGGCATAGACCAGCAGGGAACCAGAGCCTACTTCAGCAGCAGTATCCTCTTTTTCAACAAGGGTCGAAACCTCACCCTTCATTCCAACGGTAATTTCCATTGCATATCCTCCTTTTTTCTAAAATAATAGCCCACTATGCCGGATATGTCAATAAAGGGATTGATATTTTCACAGGGATGCGCTATAATAGATACAAATTTATCGAAAGAAGGCTTCGCTATGAAGGTCTATGACAAAATCAACCTTACCATGCTCTGCGATTTCTATGAGCTGACGATGGCTCATGGTTACTTTGAGAAGGGCTACCGTGATCGCATCACTTATTTTGACCTGTTCTATCGTCGTTGTCCCGACGGCGGCGGCTTTGCCATTGCGGCAGGACTGGAGCAAATCATTGAGTATATTCAGGAACTGCGCTTTGAGCCTGAGGATATCGAATATCTGCGTGAGCGGAAGCTGTTCAGTGAGGAATTCCTCCAGTATCTGGCGGATTTCAAGTTTACCGGTGACATCTGGGCGGTTCCTGAGGGTACGCCTGTATTCCCCAAGGAGCCCATCATTACTGTTCGCGCTCCTGCCATTCAGGCACAGCTGATTGAAACCTTCCTTCTGCTGTCGGTGAACCACCAGAGCCTGATTGCCACCAAAGCAAACCGTGTGGTTCGTGCCGCACAGGGAAGGACGGTTCTGGAATTCGGCTCCCGCCGCGCACAGGGTGCGGATGCGGCGATTCTGGGCGCCCGCGCTGCTTACATCGGCGGCTGCAATGGTACTGCCTGTACCATCTCCGATCAGCTGTTCGGCGTGTACGCCGGCGGCACCATGGCCCATGCGTGGGTTCAGATGTTCGATACCGAGTACGAGGCCTTCAAGACCTACTGTCAGATGTATCCCAATAATGCCACTCTGCTGGTGGATACCTATAATACGCTGAAATCCGGTATCCCCAATGCTATCCGTGCCTTTAACGAGGTTCTTAAGCCTATGGGCATTACCAAGTGCGGCATCCGTCTGGATTCCGGTGACATGGCGTATTTGAGCCAGAAGGCCCGTAAGATGTTGGATGATGCTGGTTGGACAGAGTGTCAGATTTCCGTTTCCAACTCGCTGGATGAATATATCATTCAGGACCTGCTCCGTCAGGGCGCCAAAATCGATATGTTCGGTGTGGGTGAACGTTTGATTACCGCGAGAAGCGAGCCGGTGTTCGGTGGCGTGTACAAGCTGGTTGCTGTGGAACGTGAGGACGGCACAGTTGATCCCAAAATCAAGATTTCTGAGAATGTAGGCAAAATCACCAACCCCCACTACAAGAAGCTCTACCGGTTCTTCGGCAACGATACCGGCAAGGCCATTGCAGACTATCTGTGCGTCTATGATGAAACTGTGGACGACAGCAAGGATATGGAAATCTTCGACCCCGATGCCACATGGAAAACTAAGACGGTGTACAATTTCACCGCCAAGGAACTGCAGGTGCCTATCTTCAAGAACGGTGAGCTGGTCTACCAGTGCCCCAGCCTGAAGGAGGTTCGGGAGTATTGCCTTGCGCAGGTCGACAGCCTGTGGGATGAGGTCAAGCGCTTTGACAATCCCCATACCTACTATGTGGACCTGTCCCAGAAGCGTTGGGATATCAAGTACGTTCTGCTGAAGAAGAACAGTCACTATGAGGCATAATTCCGCAAAATTTGTGGCACTGGGCGGTGTCATGGCGGCGCTGGCAGTGGTCGTCATGGCGATGGGCACCCTGATTCCGGTGGCGACCTTCGTTTGCCCTATGCTGTGCATGGTGCTGCTGACTCTGGTGCTGCGTCTGACCAATGTCCGCATCGGCTGGGCGTGGTACGGTGCGGTAAGCGTTCTGTCTTTACTGCTTGCGCCGGATAAGGAAGCAGCGGCTGTGTTTGCTTTTCTTGGATACTATCCAATCCTGAAACCCTGGTTTGATAAGCATCGGGTGGCATTCCTCTGGAAACTGGTGTTTTTCAACGTCGCCATATTTTCTATGTATGGCGTGCTGATTTGGGTGTTTGGATTGAAAGAACTTCTGCAGGATTATCAGGAAATGAGCATGATTCTTACGGCTGTGACTCTAATTTTGGGTAACGTCACCCTGTTTATGCTGGATGTAGTGGTGGGACGTTTGGGGAGCCGGAAACGTGGATAAGACATGGAAATTGTATATCCTGCGCTGTGGAGACGGAAGCCTGTACACCGGCATCACCACGGATGTGGATGCCCGACTGGACGTCCACCGCAGCGGAAAAGGTGCCAAATACACCCGTGGCAGGGGACCGCTGGAGTTGGTTTATTCCGAGGATTGCGGCAGCCACTCCGATGCTCTGAAACGGGAATACGCTATTAAAGCATTGCCCAGAGAAGAAAAAGAACGATTATGCAACCAATAAACAATCCCTCCGGAAACGGAGGGATTGTATTTTATAGTGTTACCAGACCTGCATCCACCATTTTTTGCAGGCTCATAAGGATACCCAGCTTGGCGTGAGCCCAGGTCAGACCGCCCTGAAAATAAACGGCATAGGGTTCCCGAATGGGACCATCGGCGGACAGCTCCATGGTGGAGCCCTGGACGAAGGCGCCGGCTGCCATGATGACCTGTGCATCGTAGCCGGGCATATCGCCGGGGATGGGGTCGGCGTAGGAGTCTACCGGAGCGGCAGCCTGAATGCCCTTACAGAAAGCAATCATTGCTTTCTCACTGCCCAGCTCTACCGCTTGAATGATGTCGTGACGGGATTCAGTGGCGTTGGGCACACACTTAAAGCCGAGAGGCTCGTAGAGATTAGCAGCAAAGATTGCACCCTTCTCGGCGCTGGCGACTACCGTGGGGGAGAGAAAGAAGCCCTGATACAAAGCGGGCATTAATCCCAGATTTGCGCCAACCTCCTGTCCCAGACCGGGAGCGGAGAGCCGGTAGGCGCAGCGGTCCACGCATTTGCGTGTGCCGGCGATGTAGCCACCAATCGGGGCAAGACCGCCGCCGGGGTTCTTAATCAGAGAGCCAACCACCATATCCGCTCCCACATCGGAGGGCTCAATGGTCTCAACGAACTCACCATAGCAGTTGTCAACCATAACAATGAGATCAGGCTTAATTGCTTTGCAGAAAGCAATCAATTCTCCGATTTGTGTTACAGAGAAGGTGGGGCGGGTGGCATAACCTTTGGAGCGCTGGATGGTAATCAGTTTTGTCTTTTCGTTGATAGCAGCGCGAATGCCGTCATAGTCGAAACTGCCGTCGCCGAGCAAATCCACCTGATTGTAGGTCACGCCGTATTCCGCCAGAGAGCAGGGACTGGGGCGGATTCCGATGACCTCTTGCAGTGTGTCGTAGGGAAGCCCAACAGGGGACAGCAGTTCATCTCCGGGGAGCAGATTAGCGGACAGGGCAACCGTCAGGGCATGAGTGCCGCAGGTAATCTGTGGGCGGACCAGTGCAGCCTCGGTGTGAAATACTTCGGCGTAGACCTTCTCCAGATTGTCCCGTCCGAAATCATCATAACCATAGCCGGTGGTGGCGGCGAAACAAGCGGCGGATACACGATTTTTTTGCATGGCGGCCAAAACCTTTGCTTGATTGTATTCCGCCACCTTGTCGATGGCGGCAAAGCGGTCCGAAATGCGTGCAAGAGTTTTCTCTCCGTATTCGTAAACAGCAGGGGAAATCCCCATGTTTTGATAGAGTTCCAGTAGTTCTTTCATGTCGATTCCTCACAATTTGTATTTAAACCTTGAGAATTATACCCAATACCGCCGAAACTGTCAAGACTGGTGCAAAAAAGAACTACCGCTCCCTGACAGGAGCGGTAGCAGTCATTAATTACGCCGTCTGCCACCGAAAATCAGCAGCAGTCGCAGCACCTGCGCCAGCGCCACAGCGGTGGCGGCAACGTAGGTCAGAGCTGCGGCGGTCAGGGTTTTGCGAGCGCCGGTCTGCTCATCGGGAGTCAGAAGGTTGGTGTCCGCAATGGCTCTCATGGCACGGCGGCTGGCGTTGAACTCCACAGGCAGGGTAACCAGCTGGAACACCAGCGACAAGCTGAAGCAGGCGATGCCAAGATACACGAACATCATAGTGGCATCGGAGCCAATTCCTAAGAAAATCTCCAGCAGCAATCCCAACAGAATCAGGGGCATGGCCAGCATGGAGCCGATGTTGGTGATGGGAATGATGGCGGCCCGAAGCTGCATGGGGGCGTAGTTCTGGGCGTACTGCACGGCATGACCTGCCTCGTGGCAGGCAACACCGATGGCAGCGGTGGAGGTGGAATTGTACACGTCATCGGAAAGCCGGATAACATTGGTCTTGGGGTCGAAATGGTCGGACAGGTCGCCGCTGATTTGCTGAATCTGCACATTGTATACACCATTGGCAGACAGAACACGTTGGGCAGCTTCCGCGCCGGTGATGCGACGGGAAGACAATTGCTTGGAGTATTTCTTAAAGGTGCTCTTAACGTTGAAACTGGCCCACAGGGACAGCAGAACGCAGGGCAATACCAGAATGATATACCAGTAATCGTAAAATAACATAGAAGGCTCCTTTACAGATTTTCGGGCTCCATCGCCTGATGGAGTGTGTCGGTGATGGCGCCACGGAACACGGACCATGCCTGAGAATGAAGGGTCTGGAGCGCACCGGCAGACACATTCACGGGGACATTGCCGGGCATGTACAGATCCTGATCGAAGATGAACTTAATTTCGGGATCCTGCTGGTTACCCTTTTTGACCAGACCGGGGCCGGCGTGGAACTTGGCCTTACAGCCACCGCGGAGATTGACTTCCGCATCGATGCTGCAACGGGTGATGGCGGTGTCGTTGACATCGTCTTCAGCCAGTAGACCTAAGTAGCAAGGACTGATTAAGTCGGAGAAGGGATGCATCTCCAAATCCAGCTCCTTGCGGGAGATGAAATTCAGATAGCGCAGACCTACACGCTCAAAATAGGCAGGTTTGTAAATCTTGATGAAAGACACCAGTGGCTTATCCAGCTTAGCGGCAAAATCCTCCCAGCAGGTATAGCGGTTGCAGGAGAGGGATATGAAGCGACTGGTCAGATTCACACGCCATACACCGTCGGCTGACGCAAACTGATAGTTGATGGTTTGAGGCTGGTTTTCCACGGTGAGGTTACCGGGAACACCAGTGATACGGGGAGCGGGAGATTCCTTGCGGGCGGCATACTGAGGATACTCATCCCGAATGGCTTCCTGAAACTGGACAGGTACATTTGCTCCGATGGTCAGAATCTCAGGAAAGCGGAGCTGACAAATCACTTCGCCCAGCTGATTGGACCGGTAACGACAGCGAGGTTCGTTGGAAAACATAGAATTCCCTCATTTCATAATTTGTATGCTACTATTATACCCCCTAAAACAAAAAAAGCAAGTATGAACAAAAATCCTTTACAGTTCTGTAAATATTTCAGGATGGTTGGCTAGTTGCGGCAGGGGATGGAATATGCTACAATGTATATTGAGGAGGGGTTCGATGAATTACGCTTCTATCAAAAATTGTGACATTGCCAATGGTCCGGGCGTTCGGGTTAGTCTGTTTGTATCCGGCTGTACCCATCATTGCAAAGGCTGCTTCAATCAGGTGGCGTGGGATTTTGATTACGGCACACCTTTTACACAGGATACCATCGACAGTATTCTTCAGATGCTGGCGCCGGCATATGTAAAGGGACTGACGTTGCTGGGCGGTGAACCTTTTGAGCCGCAGAATCAGCCTGCCATCGTGGATTTGCTGCGTCAGGTGAAAGCAAAGTATCCCGAAAAGAGCATCTGGTCCTTCTCCGGTTACCTTTTTGACCGTGATATTCTGCCTGGAAAACTGGGTGACCCTAAGATTACAGAAGAGTTCTTAAGTTATCTGGATGTGCTGGTGGACGGACCGTTTATTGAAAGCAGAAAGAATCTTTCATTGCGATTCCGTGGCTCGGATAATCAGCGGTTGATTGATGTGCCTGCGTCCTTGAAGCAGGGAACTGTGGTTCTCTGGGAGGATTGGCAGGGAAACGGAAGGGGGATGAAGGGATGAATCCCATTCGAGTGAAAAAGTTGCATCCTGCGGCAAAGCTGCCCACCTATGGAAGTGCGGAAGCGGCAGGAGCGGATTTGTACGCTTGTCTGGAGGAACCAGTGACGGTTGCCCCCGGTGAAAGCGCATGGATTCCCACCGGCATTGCATTAGAAGTTCCCAAGGGGTGCGCCGGATTGATTTATGCCCGTTCCGGACTGGCCTGCAAGCGGGGGCTGGCACCTGCCAATAAGGTGGGGGTAGTTGATAGCGACTATCGAGGACCGGTGGTTGTGGTATTGCACAATCATGGTACAGAACCCCAGATAGTTTGTGGCGGCGAGCGCATCGCACAGCTGGTCATCACGCCGGTTATTACGCCACCATATTTGGAAACAGAGGATTTGTCGGACTCTGATAGAGGTGCTGGCGGCTTCGGTTCCACCGGCGCATAATTCCACCTGTGGTGGGGAATTATACCACCAACTGAAAATATTTACATTTTGCATCTGTACAATTGTCAAATCCGGTGCTATAATGTACAATGCCCTGTTGTGGGCGAAACGAAATTACAGGAGTTACAATTATGGAAATTGCAAGTGCAATAATTATGCTTCTGGGCGGTCTTGCCATGTTCCTCTACGGAATTGAGGTTATGGGCGACGGTCTGAAGAACAGCTCCGGTGAAGCGCTGAAGCGCGTGCTGGAGAAGGTTACTGGCAATGTGTTTCTGGGTGTGCTGACCGGTACTCTGGTCACCGCGGTCATCCAAAGCTCAACCGGTACCATCGTTTTGACTGTTGCGTTGATTGGCGCAGGTGTATTGAATTTGAAGCAGGCGGTATCCATTGTCATGGGTGCTAATATCGGTACGACCGTTACGGCTCAGATTATCCGTCTGGGTTCCATTGAATCCGGTGATAACTGGCTGCTGTGGCTATTCGATACGGACACTCTGGCACCTGTGGCGCTGCTAATCGGCATTATTTTGCTGATGTTTATTAAGTCGAAGAAGACCAAGCCTATTGGTGATATTTGCATTGGCTTCGGCGTTTTGTTTGTAGGTCTGAATCTGATGACCAGCGGTGTCAAGCCTCTGATTGGTACTGATGCGTTTACCAGTTTCCTTGGGTTGCTGAGTAACCCGCTTCTGGGTATATTGTTCGGCTTGGTGCTGACGGTTATCGTTCAGAGTTCTTCTGCTACGGTGGGTATGCTCCAGACGGTTGCTGCGGTACCCGGCTCTGGTGTTACCTTTGCCATGGCATACCCCATTATTATGGGCATCAATCTTGGTACCTGCATTACCACTGCTATGGTGTGTTCCATCGGTTCCTCCAAGGATGCCAAGCGTACCGGCGTGGTTCATATTGCCTTTAATACCATTGGTACGGTTTTGTTTATGGCCGTTATGTATGCCATGCAACGTCTGGCAGTCTTTGGCGAGGCATTCTGGGTCGCTACCGTAGACAGCGGCGGAATCGCCAACTTCCAGACCATCTTCAATCTGGTTACCGCTATCGTGTTGATTCCCTTTGCCAATCTTCTGGTGAAACTGTCCATGGTTATTGTCAAGGAGGATAAGGAGAAGCCTCAGCGCCATGCCCAGCTGCATACACTGGATGAGAAGCTGTATATTTCTCCAGCTGTTGCAGTAGCGGAAGCAACGAAGGCGGTTGCAGCTATGGGCTGCATTGCCCGGGATAATTTCGCTAAGGGCTGTGACATGCTGGTGAATTACGACGAAAGCCGTGTGGCGGAAATTGATGCAGATGAGGATTGCCTGGATCAGTTTGCCGACCGCTCTGACCGGTTCCTGATTGGTTTGAGTAAGGTCATCGAGTCGGAGGCTGACGACCGTCAGTTGGATATGCTGATGCAGACAGTACCCAACTTCGAGCGTATTGGAGACTATGCCACTAACCTTGTTGAATTGGGTCAGCGACTCAATGCAGAAGGTACCACCTTCTCCGATATGGCCAAGAAGGAGCTGGATGTTATCTGCTCCGCAGTTAATGAAATTCTGGATATTACCATCAATGCTGTGGCCAACGACGACAACAAGGCAGCCAGATCCATCGAGCCTCTGGAGGAGGTCATAGATGATATGGTTATGATTCTTCGGGATCGTCATACCAAGCGCTTGAAGAACGGAACCTGTACCGTTGACACCGGTCTGGTGTTTATGGAAGCTCTGACTTATCTGGAGCGTGCTTCGGATCAGTGTTCCTCTATTGCGGTTATGATGCTTTCTCGAGATGATGAAGCCATTCTGCACAATCACTATGAATATCTGCGGCAGATTCACTCCGGCAGCGACGCAACTTATGCTGCACAGACCGCCCGCCGCCGTGAACAGTATATTGAACCCTTGAAAGAAATTATGTAAAAATCTAAGGAGGTACTGTATGAACAAACATATTCGCGCGCTTATGCTCTGCTTGCTTATGGTTATTTCTCTGTTTTCAATGGCTGCCTGTAAGCAAGATGAAGGAGACGGTGATTCCACTCCTTCCGGCAACTTGGTGTATCAGGTGACTGTTGTCAATGGTGTGGGAAAGCCTTATACCTCCGGAATGATTGTAACCTTCACTGGCGCGGATGGCAAGGAGTACCTTGCAACTGTCAATGCATCCGGTGTTGCGTCCAAGGAACTGGCGGCAGGGGATTACAGCGTTAAGGTGGCATCTACCGATTCCGCGGAGCTGTACTTTGACTCTGCTGCACAAGTGACAGCCAAAGCTCCCAAGATGGAGCTGCAGGTTGCTTACAAGATGGGCGAGAAATTTGAGACCATTTTTGCTGAATCCGTTACGATGGAGGGACAGTTATCTTATGACGCCTACAATGTCAATGTGGGCAGTACTTATGTTTCTGTTAACTCTGAGGACCGCAATTACTTCCTGTTCTCTCCTACGGAGGCAGGCAAGTATGAGTTTAGTGTTTCCGGTAATTCTGCTGAAGTCGGTATTTATGGTGCCAGCATTCACTATATCATGAGTAGCAGTACCTATGAAGTTGTAGATGGTAAGGTTAGCGTGAACATCAATGCTTCTATGATTGGCAGCGGTGCCGCCGGTACTACCATTCTGGTTATCGGTCTGGATGCGAAGGAAGGCACCGATGGTTGCGTGCTGAACATTAATCGGGTGGGCGATACTGACTGGACCGTTGAGCAGGAGCCCTGGTTCACCTACCAAGCTAAGGAAAAAATTGAAAAGTTTACTCTGGCACAAGGGACCAAGCTGAAGGAGTTTGACCTGACTGCTGCCAGCGATGCTTATCAGATGGTCTATAATGATCAGGACGGCTATTATCATCTCAATGCGGCTGATGGTCCTTTGGTTTACGCACAGCTGGGCGAGGCGGTTTATGGCATCTCCCTGATGACTATGGTTGGCGAGATTGTTTACGGTGAGGATGGCACCTTAATGCAGACTGGTACCGCACCTTTCCGGTATATGTACTCCAATGGCCCTGATGATTTCTTCAAAGAGGACTATACCGATGTGTTGCGTGAGTACGTTACTGCCAGAGATAAGGCTACTGGCGTGTATCCTCTGACGGAAGATTTGTACTACATGCTGCCTCTGGGCGTCGAGCAGATTGGTTGGTGCCGTTCCGATACGGCCAACTACCTCTTTGGCACGGAAGAGAACGTTAATAATGATATTGCATGGATGTTCCTGCTCGTGTATGAGGATGCCCCTGTGCCGAATCCCAATCCTAATCCCGACCCCAATCCCGATCCCGACCCTAATCCTGATCCCGACCCCAATCCCGACCCCGACCCTAATCCCGATCCCGATCCCGATCCCAATCCTAATCCCGATCCCATCGAGGATAATAAGGATGAACCTATCATGATTGGCGGCACTCTGGAGTTTAATGCAGAGGTTAAGGCTAATCATATTGTCTACTATGATTTGATGAAGGTCAATGACTTGACGCTCACAATTAAGAGTAAGGATGCATATGTAATTTATAACGGCAAGACCTTTGAAGCTGTTAATGGTGTGGTTACAGTGCCTAACCTCTACTCTCAGTATACCAATATGCCTGTCGGTATTGCTATCGGCAACAAGGGTACATCCGATGCCAGTTTTGCAGTGAAGATGACCTATCCTGCCGGTCACCGTGAGAACCCTTATGTTTTCGAGTTGGGTTCCACCACCACCAATACAGCTGCTGGCAATGAAGTTGGTGTATTCTACACTTGGACTGCTACCAAGAGCGGCACTCTGACCATCAACATCGATAACGTCAGTACCAAATTTGGCGCCGGCGTTACCATCACCAGAATTGTGGACGGCATCCCACAGACCACTGAGATGGAGGATGGTGCTACCAGTGTATCTATGGAAGTGAAGGCAGGGGACATGATTGAAATCGTTATCGCCGCCAACCCCAATTCCAAGCATCAGTACCCAGCAGCTACCATCAAAACCACAGCAACAATCGCTTAATGTACTACGGCTCCTCCGTGTTCATCGGAGGAGCCTTTTTTCTTGGCCAGATTTTGTGATTTTTGTGTAATTTTTTATAAAACGGTCTTGCGTATCTGGTTATTTCATGGTACAATTCATAATGAGTTAATGAATATATATTGCTCGCAATCTAATTTCAGGAGGAAAAACAATGAAGAAGATTATTGGTTTAGCCGTTGTTATGGCCATGGTCTTTGCGATGCTTCCCTTCACTGTTTTCGCTGCAGACACCTACTATGTCGCCGGCGAATCCGCTCTGTGCGGCAGTAACTGGAACGAAAAAGACGCAAAGAATATCATGACTGCCGACGGCGATGTCTACAAGAAGGTGTATACCAATGTGCCTGCCGGTAAGTATCAGTTTAAGGTTACCGATGGCACTTGGACAAATTCCTGGGGCAACAATGGAGCGAACTACAGCTTCACTCTGGACAAGAAGTGCGATGTGACCATCACCTTTGACCCCACCACCAAGAACATCACTGTCGATGCTTCCGGCATGGGCGAGGATAAGTTCGTGGCTGATTCCATCACTGCTGTGGGTGCCGGTGCAAACGGCTTCCTGAACAACGCCAGCTGGGATCCCGCCGCTGTTGCCAACCACATGACCAATAACAACGGCGTGTGGAGCATTACCTATCCCTCTGTGGGCGCCGCTACATATGAGTTCAAGTTCGCCGCCAACAACAGCTGGAGCGATAACTGGGGTACCTCCAGTGCCGTTACCGCCGGTGAGTGGACTGACATCTACTACAACGCCAACAACTGCTCTGTGACCGTTGATGTGGACGGCTCTTCTGTTGAGCTGATTCTGGACCTGACCGCCTTTGACTATGCCACCAAGAATGGTGCGAAGGTTAAGGTTGTTGTGACTCCTCCTCAGGTCAGCACCGGTATCGTTGTGGACGAGGGCACTGTTTCTCTGAAGTCCGATTCCAACAGCGAATCCAAGACCGTTACTTTCACTCCCGATGCCAACGGCACTCTGACCGTTGCCATGGGTGATTCCACCCCCGGCTGGTCCTTCATTATCATCTATCCCGATGAGAGCAGCACCCTTCCTACCACCGGCTCCGCTGCAGCTTCCCATGATTTCGCTGTCAATGCCGGCGAGACCTATCAGGTCCAGATGTCTGCGTATAATCCCAGCCTGTTTGGTACTGCCGACGGCAAGATTTCTTATAAGATTCTCTTCGAGGAGGGTGGCAGTCAGGAAGTAGTTAAGGAAGAGTTCATCATTTCCGAGACCATTCTGGCTGTTGGCGACAATGACCTGTCCATGGAAGCTAACGCTCTGAACACCCTGTTTGAGTTTACTCCCGACGAGACTGGCCGCTACAGCTTCACCGCTCCCTTCGGTGTGGAGATTGGCAACTGGGGCGCGTTCTTCAACCCTGTGGACAATACCGCAAACAAGACCAACTCTTTTGAGTGGGAGTGCACCAGCGTTGGCCAGAGCGTTCTGGTTGGTGTAGTCGGTTCCGAGGATGTTGTTCTGACGGTTACCCGTACCGGCGATGTGAAGCCTCCTGTTACCATTGAATATGTTGATTATGTCAACACTCATACCCCTGATGTCTCCAACCAGCTGGTGCTGGGCGAGGGCGAGAGTGTTCAGTATGTGGATATCACCAAACCCCAGACTGCTGTTCTGGGCAGCGATGGTTTCTACCACCTGGGTTCCGCTAACGGTCCCGTGCTGTATCTGAATATGGCTGGCGATACCATTGATATGTCTATGTACTATTATAGCGGCAATCCTGCCATTACCTTGAGAGGTCAGCTGCGCGACGAGCAGGGCAACCTGATTGCTGCATACAACTTCCTTGATAGCTTGAAGGCTTATGTAGATGCCTGCAAGGTTTCGGACTATGAATACAATCCTTACCCCTTGACTGAGGATTTGGCTATCTTCCTGGAGGCTTATGGCGGTGTTAACGGTTGGTTCAATCCCATGTTCTCTCCCTTTGAGGCTGTGCAGAATGGCTGTGATGCGGACGCCGCATGGCTGGTTGCCTGCTGCTATGTTGATAATGGCGAAGTCACTCCTCCTGAGGGTGGCGACGATGAGGAAGAGCCTGTTACTCCCGACAAGGTTACCATCATCTTCCACTACACCCGTGAAGACGGCCTGTATGATGGCTGGAATCTGTGGGCATGGGACGAGGATGGCATTGCCACCCTGAATGCTCCCTATGCGCTGACCGTTGACGAGTACGGTGCAACTGTTGCTGTTACCTTCGATGCCGGCAGCAAGCTGATTGGCTATATCTTCCGTCTGAACGAATGGGATGCCAAGGATGTGGATTACAACCAGTTCATCGATGTTTCTGATGTCCTGTGTGGCACCATCCATGTGTTTGTCACGGCAGGTGTTCCTACCCAGCCTGATGCATCTACCACTCCCACTCTGGATGAGCTGATTGAGAAGGGCTTTGCTGCTCTGGGTAGAGATTGCATCCGTGACGTTGAGGATGATGACGATGAGGATGACGAAATCGAGGAGAAGCCTCTGAGCGACTATATCGTTGCCGGTTCCTCCGGTCTGTGCGGTTCCGAATGGAATCCCGCTGACCAGAATAACAGAATGTATGACAACGGCGATGGCACCTACACCATCGTATTTGAGAATGTTGCTATTGGCAGCTATGAGTTCAAAATCACCAAGGGTTCCTGGGATGAGAACTGGGGTCTGGGCGGCGCCAACGGCGGCAACGTCACCGTTAATATGGAGGCTGTTGGCAATGTGACCATCACCTTCAATCCCAGCACTCTGGCTATCGAGGTCAACGGCGAGTATGTTGAGACTCCCAGCACTCCTCCCACCGGTGATGTTATGATGAACGGTATCGTTTTCGTTATGGTTCTGGCATCCATGAGCGTGGTTGCTCTGGTGGTTCTCAAGAAGAAGTTCTTCTAATCTTTCATAATCGACCGGAGCGGGATTACCCGCTCCGGTTTTGCATGGATATAAAAAATCACCCCTCCGTGTTCACGGAGGGGTGTTGTTTAGTAAAACAGCAGGTCGGAATAGGTGGGGAAGGGCCAGTAATTTCTGTCGGTTATCAGTTCCAGAGCATCCGCTTCTGCTCTCAGAGCATCCATAGCCGGTACTACAACATCGCTGAAATAATTAGCAGCTTCAATGCTGGATGCAGGAACGGAATTCAGCTTCTGCTGCAAATCCTCGCAGCGCTGGTACAAGGCATCCGTTCCGGCGCTCAGCTTGGAAACAAGAGCGGATTCAGCCTTGCAACCACAACCAACTGCCTTCTTTTCCGCAATATTCTTCGCCAAATCCGCACAGTAGCGGCTGACGGCAGGGATAATCTGCCGGATTGCAATATCGGCGGTGGTCTTAGCCTCGATATTTGTAATCTTGCGGTAGGTTTCCAGATGAATTTCATTTCTGGCACGAAATTCCGGTTCGGTAAAAATGCCATGCTTGGTGACCAGCTCCACATTTTTATCAGAAACGTAACGGGGCATAGCTTCCGTGGTGGTGCGAAGCTCGCTCAAACCGCGGCGGGCGGCCTCCTGACGCCATTGTTCAGAGTAGCCGTTGCCGTTGAACAGAATCCGCTGATGGTTGATAAAGGTATCGCAGACCAGTTTTTGCAGGGTGGCATCAAAATCCTCAGCATTTTCCAGAATGGTGGCAAAGCCGTCCAACTCTTCCGCCATGATGGTGTTCAGAGCAATGTTGGGGCCGGCAATGGACTGGGAAGAACCCAGCATACGGAACTCAAATTTGTTACCGGTGAAGGCAAGAGGACTGGTACGGTTACGGTCGGTGGTGTCCTTGGGAATGGGAGGCATAACGTCCACACCGATTCGCATCAGGCTCTTTTCAGGATCGGTGTAGTTGGTGCCGTTGATGATGGACTCCACTACGGCGTGCAGCTCGTCACCCAGATAAATGGACAGGATAACCGGTGGCGCTTCGTTGGCACCCAGACGCCGGTCATTGCCTGCGAAAGCAACGGAGCAGCGGAGGAAATCCTGATATTCGTCTACACCTTTGACAAAGGCAGCCAGAAACACCAGAAACTGTGCGTTCTGTCTAGGTGTCTTGCCGGGACTGAACAGGTTTTTACCGGTGTCGGTGGCAAGAGACCAGTTGTTGTGTTTACCGGAGCCGCTGACGCAGGCGAAGGGCTTTTCGTGAAGCAGGCAGACCAGATTGTGCTTAGCAGCACATTTTTTCATAATCTCCATAATCAGCTGGTTGGCATCACAGGCGTTGCTGGCGGTGGAGAAGATGGGGGCCAGTTCATGCTGACAGGGAGCAACTTCGTTGTGCTTCGTCTTGGAGAGGATACCCAGCCGCCACAGCTGTTCATCCAAATCCTTCATGAAGGTAGATACGCGAGTACGGATGGTGCCGAAATAGTGATTCTCCAGTTCTTCACCCTTGGGTGCAGGGGCGCCGAACAGAGTCCGTCCGGTAAGCCGCAAATCCTCCCGCTGTGCGTAGAGGTCCTTAGGAAGCAGGAAGTATTCCTGCTCCGCACCAACTGATGCGGTGACGCGCTTTGTTTCCGTGTCGCCAAAGAGCCGCAGAATTCGAATTGCCTCACGGGAAACCTCGTCCATGGAACGGAGCAAGGGCGTTTTTTCGTCCAGTGCTTCGCCCGTGTAGGAGAAGAAGCAGGTGGGGATGTACAGACTGTTATCCTTTACAAAGGCAAAGGCGGTGGGATCCCATGCGGTATAGCCTCTTGCTTCAAAGGTGGCACGAAGTCCGCCGGATGGGAAGGAGCTTGCATCGGATTCGCCCCGAACCAGTTCCTTACCGGAGAATTCCATGATAACCCGTCCATCGCCACAGGGGGAGATGAAGGAATCGTGTTTTTCGGCAGTGATACCGGTCATAGGCTGGAACCAGTGGGTGTAGTGGGTGGCACCCTTTTCGGTGGCCCATACTTTCATTGCTTCGGCAATATCGTTGGCAACATTCAGGGGAAGGGAGGAGCCGGTTTGGATACATTGCTTCCAGGCGTCGTAGATATCAGGCGACAGCCGTTGTTTCATAGTTGCTTCATTGAATACATCGCTGCCGAATATTTCCGGTACGTTCAAGTTGGGATTCATAGAGCCCCTTCCTTTCAATAGCTGATAATTCATATAGAATTTTATGCGAAGGGCGCTAAAAATGCAAGTGTGAAAATGGATAAAAAACGGTGTGCCTGTGGGCATAATTTGTTGAAAGATACAAATATACAAAAATACATATATCAAAATGAATTTTCTGATTTATGGACTTGCATTTTGAAACGTTTTTGAATATAATATGCCTATAATCGATGGGAAAGGATGATGGAAGTGCCGACCTATGCTTGCAGAAGCAGAGAAGAACTTCGCATTGAAGCTAAGAAAATGATTGCCCGCTACGGCGAACTGCTGCAGGAGGGCCTGAAGCTGGATATGTCCAGAGGTAAACCCAGTAAGTTGCAGCTGGATTTGGTCAGTGATATCATGACAGTATTGAAGGATGCGGATGAGTGCATCCTGAATGGCAATGATTGCCGCAATTACGGCGACCTTGCCGGTCTGAAGTGCGCAAGAGAATACTGGGCAGACGTACTTGGTTGCAAGCCGGAGCAAACTTTCGTGGGTGGCAACGCCAGCCTGAGCCTGATGCACGACCTGATTGCCCGCGCCTATACCCATGGTCTGAAGGACAGTCCCAGACCCTGGTGCAAGGAGGAACGGGTGAAGTTCCTTTGCCCATCTCCCGGTTATGACCGCCATTTCCGTATTACCGAGCATTTCGGCTTTGAGCTGATTACTGTGAATATGCACCCAGATGGACCGGATATGGACACCATCGAGGAACTGGTGAAAGATCCGCAGGTCAAGGGTATCTGGTGTGTTCCAAAATACTCCAACCCTCAGGGATATATCTATTCCGACGAGGTGATCGACCGCTTCGCCAATCTGATGCCTGCCGCTCCGGATTTTGCGATTATGTGGGATAATGCCTATTGCGTCCATGAGTTTGACGGTGAGTTTGAGCCGTTCCGGGATATCATTTCTTTGTGTGCGGAAGCCGGCAGACCCAACATGGTTTACGAGTTTGCTTCCACTTCCAAGATTACCTTTCCCGGTTCCGGTATTTCCGTACTGGCATCCTCTGAGGAAAACATTCAGTACCACCTGAAGCTGATTGGTGTTCAGACCATTTCCTATGACAAGGTCAACCAGCTGCGCCATGTCCGCTATCTGAAGGATAGAGCCCACACTCTGGAACTGATGAAGAAGCATGCCCAGATTCTTGGCCCCAAGTTTGATATGGTGCTGAAGCTGCTGCGTTCCGAACTGACCAACAAGGGTATTGCCCACTGGCATCATCCCAAGGGCGGCTACTTCGTCTGCGTGGCTGCCATGCCCGGTACCGCAAAGCGGACGCTGGATTTGTGCAAAAAGGCTGGCGTTGTCTTTACGGAAGCCGGCGGCACCTATCCCTACGGACACGATCCTCACGATTCCATGATTCGTATTGCACCCAGTCTGCCTCCCATCGAGGAACTGGAGAAGGCGATGATGGTATTCTGCACCTGCCTGAAAATTGCGGCGCTGGAAAAATATCTGGGTCTTGAAATTATTGATTAAAGAAGAGCGGAGGAGTAATTCCTCCGCTTTACTTTTTGCGATGTTTGCGGTATGATAAAAGAAAAAAGGAGTTTTTGCCATGACAGAAATGCACAAGGCTTATTATGAAAAACGTGGTCAGATTCTTGTTAAGAATTTGAAGAAACGCCATTTTGATGCTTACTACTGCGCAACCAAAGAGGATGCGCTGGCGAAGGCGTTGGAATTGATTCCGGAGGGAGCGACAGTTGGTTGGGGTGGTGTCCTGTCTGCCCATCAGATTGGTCTGATTAAAGCTCTGAACGAGGGAAACTACAACGCCATTGATCGGGATAAATGCACCACGCCTGAGGAGAAACTGCAGGCGGCAAAGGATTCTATGTTTGCGGATGTGTTCCTAACCAGCGCCAATGGCTTGAGTATGGAGGGCGAGATGGTCAATATCGATGGAAGCGGCAATCGGGTTGCGGCTATTGTGTATGGGCCTAAGGAGATTCTGGTGATTGCCGGCATGAACAAGGTGTCTGATACGTTGGAGGATGCCATTACCCGCGCCCGTACCGTTGCCGCGCCTATGAATCAGCAGCGGTTTGGCTTGAACAACCCTTGCACTGTCACCGGCACCTGTGCGGACTGTCTGAGTGAAACCTGTATCTGTAACCAGATTTTGATTACCCGCCATTGCCGTCCGGTGGGGCGAATCAAGTTCATTCTGGTTGGCGAGGACTTAGGACTGTAATTGTTGAGTTGGATAGTTCGAGTCATTCCATAGTCCAAAAAGCCCCCCACCTATCAGGTGGGGGGCTTTTTGGAGCTAGTGACCTGACTCGAACAGGCGACCTTCTCATTACGAGTGAGATGCACTACCGACTGTGCTACACTAGCATTGCTTTCAGCCAAGTTATTATATCGGTTTTATAATCAATTGTCAACTGCTTTTTCAATATTTGGATTGCACCACAGGCGGAGTGGTGGTATAATGGTTAAAAGAGGTGAATGCATTGAAACGCACGTTGAAATATATGAAGGGTTATGGAAAGGAATGTGTTCTCGGTCCGCTCTTCAAATTGTTGGAAGCATCCTTTGAACTGATGATTCCGCTGGTTGTGGCACAAATTGTCGATGCCGGTATTCTAAAAAATGACAGTGGTTACATTTTTAAAATGGGACTGCTGATGGTCGTACTTGGCGTAGTTGGATTGATTAGCGCCGTGGTTGCACAGTACTTCGCTGCCAAGGCGGCGGTTGGTTTTGCGGCACGACTTCGGGCTGCCTTGATGAAGAAAATTCTTGGCTTGAGCTATTCTCAAATGGATGCACTTGGTACTTCCACCATGGTCACACGGATGACTTCTGATGTGGACAAGGTGCAAAATGGCGTGAATCTGACTCTGCGTTTGCTTCTGCGGTCGCCTTTTGTGGTGTTTGGCGCCATGATTATGGCGTTCACCATTGATATTAAGGCGGCACTGGTCTTTGTTGGTGTGATTCCTGCTTTGTGCATTGTGGTGTTTGGCATCATGCTGATTACTATGCCTATGTATAAGAAGGTTCAGTCCAGACTGGATGGAGTCACCTCTACCACACGGCAGAATCTGGCTGGCGTGCGCGTATTGCGTGCATTCTGCAAGGAGCAAAGCGAGATTCGCGAATTTGAGGAAAGAACCGGCGCGCTGGCGGACAGTCAGGTATCCGCTGGACGGATTTCCGCTCTGATGAATCCGCTAACACTTGTTATTGTGAATCTTGCGGTAATCGTGTTGATTCATGTTGGAGCGCTTCAGGTAGATGGAGGAATCTTGACACAGGGACTGGTCATTGCACTGTATAACTACATGTCTCAGATTCTGGTTGAGCTTATCAAGATGGCGAATTTGATTATCACTATCACCAAGGCGGTTGCCTGCGCTGACCGGATTGGTAATATTCTCGAGATGGACACCTCTGCGGAGCAGCATGGTACACGCCGCGACCCGATTCTGGGTGGCGTGGAATTCCAAAATGTATCTCTGCGGTACAATCATGCCGGTGCGGAATCCCTGGAGAAGATATCCTTTACGGCAGAACCGGGACAAACCATTGGCGTTATTGGCGGTACTGGTTCCGGAAAATCCAGCTTGGTGAATTTGATTCCCCGCCTTTACGATGCGACGGATGGTACAGTCCTTGTGGACGGCGTGGATGTGGCTCAGATGGATGTGGGACATCTGCGTGGTCATATTGGTATCGTGCCTCAAAAAGCAGTATTGTTCAGCGGTACCATTCGACAAAATCTCTTGTGGGGCAATGAAAACGCCACAGATGACCAGCTTTGGGAAGCGCTGCAAATTGCGCAGGCCAGAGAAGTGGTTAAGAATAAATCCGGCGAGCTGGACGAGCCTGTTGAGCAGGGCGGTACAAATTTCTCCGGCGGACAACGTCAGCGGCTGACCATTGCCCGGGCGCTGGTTCGTAAGCCTAAGATACTGATTATGGATGACAGCGCCTCGGCACTGGATTATGCCACCGATGCCGGATTGCGAATGGCAATCCGTGGCATGGCGGAGCCGCCCACCACCTTTATCGTATCCCAGCGGGCGGCATCGGTGCGATTTGCGGATTTGATTCTGGTGCTGGATGACGGCGAACTGGTGGGGCAGGGAACTCATGATTATTTGCTTGCCACATGCCCTGTTTATCAGGAGATCTATTATTCCCAGTTTACTAGGGAGGTGGCATCCAATGGCTAAGAATAATCAGGGACGCATCCTCCGTCGGGTGCTGCACCGGCTGGGACGATATCGTGTGTTGATGGTGCTGTCGCTGCTGATGGCACTGGTCAATGTTGCTATGACCTTGTATATCCCCATTTTGGTCGGCAAAGCAATCGACCATGTTGTGGGAGTTGGACAGGTGAATTTTGTCGCACTGAGCCGATATCTGCTGGGTGTAGGGCTTTGTGCCGGTGTGTCGGCGCTGGCGCAATGGATTATGAGCATGCTGAATGATCGGGTGACCTATCGGGTTAGCCGTGACATTCGTAACGAAGCGTTTAGTCATATCCAGCGTCTGCCATTGCGGTATCTGGACGGACACCCTCACGGTGATCTGGTCAGCCGGGTTATCTCTGATGTGGATACCTTTGCGGATGGGCTGCTGATGGGATTCTCTCAGTTGTTTACTGGTGTGATTACCATTTTGGGCACGCTGATACTGATGCTGCTGATTAGCTGGCAGGTTGCTCTGGTGGTAATCCTGATTACGCCGGTTTCGTTGCTGGTTGCCAATTTTATTGCAAAAAAGACCTATCATATGTTCCGTCTTCAGACGAAAACCAAAGGTGAGCAGACGTCCATAATTGATGAAACCCTTGGTCAGATTAAGGTGGTCAAGGCTTTTGGACATGAGGATGCTTCTGCGCGTCAGTTTGAGGAAGTCAATCAACGGCTGCAGGATTGCAGTTTGCGCGCTACCTTCTTCTCGTCGCTTGTCAATCCATCCACGCGGTTTGTTAATTCGCTGGTTTACGCCGGCGTTGCAATGGCAGGAGCGATGATGGTGCTGGGCGGCGGTCTGACAGTTGGTACACTGACCGGCTTTTTGAGCTATGCCAATCAGTACACCAAGCCCTTCAATGAGATTTCCGGCGTGGTGACTGAACTGCAAAATGCGCTGGCTTGCGCCGGACGGGTGTTTGATTTAATTGACGAACCTGCCCAGACAGAGGATCCCATCCAGCCGGAGTGTCCTCAGGTGCAGGGTTCGGTGGTAGTCGATGGTCTGGATTTCTCCTATACACAGGATAAGCCTTTGATTCGAAATATGAATCTGTCTGTTCGCCCCGGACAGCGGGTGGCTATTGTCGGCCCTACCGGCTGCGGCAAAACCACATTCATCAATCTGCTTATGCGCTTTTACGATAATGACGGCGGTGAGATTCGGCTGGATGGTGTGGATATTCGCCGTATGGACCGGTCTTACCTGCGACAGAGTGTGGGAATGGTCTTGCAGGATACCTGGCTTCAATCCGGTACGGTTCGGGACAATATTGCAATGGGCAGGCCTGACGCCAGCGACGAGGAAATCCTTGCGGTTGCCAAGCTGTCCCATGCTCATAGCTTTATTAAGCGCCTGCCGCAAGGGTACGATACGGTGCTTGGTGAAAATGGCGGAAGCCTGTCGCAGGGGCAGAAACAGCTGCTGTGCATTGCCCGTGTTATGCTGTGTTTGCCGCCAATGCTGTTTCTGGATGAGGCCACATCTTCCATTGATACCCGAACTGAAGCGAAGGTGCAGCAGGCTTTTGATACCCTGATGCAGGGGCGAACCAGCTTTATCGTTGCCCACCGGTTGTCTACCATTCAGGAGGCGGATATCATCCTTGTCATGCGAGATGGACAAATAGTGGAGCAGGGAAGGCATGAGAATTTGCTGAAGAAACGTGGATTCTACGCGGAATTGTATAACAGTCAGTTCGCCCATTGACAGGAAATCAAATTATAGCGGAAATTGTAAAATAATACTTGACAAATGGGGTAAGATGCGCTATTATATGCAAGTCGGTTGGAGAGCCGCGTAGATGGAGAAGTCGCGTAGCTGGCCGAGCGCGCACGATTGGAAATCGTGTATACCCCAAAAGGGTATCGAGGGTTCAAATCCCTCCTTCTCCGCCAAAGAATAACCGTCATTCTGATACAAC
>JAZSEN010000094.1:0-25818 GCA_045531675.1 Faecousia sp. | reverse complement strand
GGTCGGTGGTGCTGGTACAGTGTATAGCGGCTCTTACATCACCGGAGCATATGCCCATATCGATTCTACTGAGAATCCCGGTTATCTGACCCATATTAACGATAAAGTTGCTCCCTGATTAAGAATCAGCACCCCCGTGGCGATGGAACTGCCCCGTTTGTGCGGACAGCAAAAAACCTATGTGGGAAATATTAAGTTAATGCGGAGTGGCGCTGCGTCAGCGGTGCCACTCCGTTTTTTTATGGTTGAGCCCTCGCTTGAGAAACTCATGAACCGGACGGTAGCCTGTTGCTCCCGATTCATTTGCCACTTTCTGCCGCATTTCCGGCATCTCATTGATTATTCAGCAGGTGCGATTTTTTGTATTGTCTTGCCATATACTTACCCCCCTGGTGTAGTGAATATCCTACACCAGGGGGGCGATTTGCTTATTGTCCGTTGTTCAAAAGACGGGGGATTTTCGGTTATTCCTCAATCAGGGGCAGAGGACTGACCACAGGCTTGCCGTCCCGGTCCAGAAGAACCGTCAGGCCGCCGGCATAGCCGGACTGGACGAACAGATAGTTCACACCGGTCTGCTTATCAATCCAAATCTGGGAGCTGACACACAGCGCGTCGTCCTTCACGTCCACGACGTGAAACCGGACTTCCTTTTTGGCCATTACTCCTTCACGCCCTCCACAATGCCGTTGGCCATGCCAACAAAGCCCTGCATCTCGCTGGGGATGATGATCTTGGTAGCCTTGCCGTCGGCAATCTTCTGCATGGCCTCGATGGCCTTCAGCTTGATAACCTGATCGTTGGGAGCCTTTTCGTTCAGCATCTCCAGAGAATCGGCCAGCGCCTTCTGCACCGCCATGATGGCCTGTGCTTCGCCGTCGGCCTTCAGGATGGCAGCCTGCTTATCAGCCTCAGCGCGGAGGATGGCGGCCTGCTTTTCCGCATCGGCGCGGAGAATGGCGGACTCCTTCTCACCTTCAGCAATCAGGATGGCGGACTTCTTCTGACCCTCGGCCTGCAGAATCGCCTGACGGCGGTCACGTTCGGCCTTCATCTGCTTTTCCATGGAGGACTGAATGTCCTGAGGAGGCAGAATGTTCTTCAGCTCCACACGGTTGACCTTGATACCCCAAGGGTCGGTGGCCTCGTCCAGAATGGCGCGCATTTTGGTGTTGACAACGTCGCGGCTGGTCAGGGTCTGGTCCAGCTCCAGATCGCCGATGATGTTACGCAGGGTGGTGGCGGTCAGGGTTTCCATAGCCGCCATGGGCATCTCAACGCCGTAGGTGTAGAGTTTGGGGTCGGTAATCTGGAAGTAAACGACGGTGTCGATCTGCATGGTGACGTTATCCTTGGTGATAACGGGCTGAGGGGGATAGTCCAGTACCTGCTCCTTCAGGGATACCCGACGGGCGATGCGGTCGATGAAGGGAATCTTGATGTGCAGGCCAACGCCCTGAACCTTGTTAAAGGCACCCAGACGCTCGATGACGTAGGCACGGGACTGCTGGACCACATAAATGTTGGAAACAATGATGATGAAAAGAATGATTCCGAGAATGATAAAAATAGGACCCATTAATAATTACCTCCTGTTAATTCTGAGTGGTGGAAACGAATACTTTAACGCCCTCGACACGGTCAACCTGAACCAGGGTGCCGGTGGACAAGGGATTGCCGTCGGTGCTGCGGGCGGACCACTCCATGCCGCCCAGCTTCACCTGACCGCAAGCGGCGAGGTTGTCGATGTCCGCGGTGACGTAACCTGTGGAGCCGATGACGGCATCGACGTTGGTGGGGACGATTTTGGGCTTGATGTACTTCTTCATCAGCGGTCGCAGGCACGCAAGCATTACACCTGCCACGGCGAAGAACACCAGAATCTGGAGCCAGAGTGCTGCCCCCAGCAGTGCGGCAATTACCGCGCCCAATGCGCCGGCGGCGAACCACAGGGATACCAGCGCTACGGTGTTGGCTTCAGCGATGACAAAGAATATCATCAGTCCAAGCCAGAACAATGCAGCATAATTCATATACATCCTCCTTTCCGGAAATGCGCTGCTTGTTTATGGATATATCATAACAGATGGACATATGTCCGTCAATTGGCGAAACCCTCAAAAATCAGCACTTTTTAAGTAAATTATGGAAGTTTTTACTTTCTTCGGTGAAAAACAGGCATTACCGCCATTTTTTGTGGAGCGGATGGGAGAAACAGGATTTTTTCCCTCATTTTCAGAGCTGTGGCTTTGGGCCGGAAAAGCAAATCGGGCAGAATTTTTCTGAAAGCGCAATCCGGAAAAATATATACAAATTCGGAGATTACCAAACTTATTCATCCAATCAGTAATGGGTTTTGTGGAATATTTTCGGAGAATTTCTAATATTTTTAAGGTGTAGCTTACTTGACGTTTTTTATAGGCAATGGTATGGTATCCGGGAGAGGAGGTGTGCGGATGCGGATTCGCTCCATGACCCGATGCGCCCTGATGGCGGCGCTGATGACGGCGTGCGCCTGGCTGGCGTTTCCAGTGGGGAACGGCGCTGTGACTTTGCAGACCCTTGGGGTCTTTCTGGCGTTGGGACTTCTGGGCGGCGGCAAGGGTTTCCTGAGTATCTTGATATATCTGGGACAGGGCGCTGTGGGGTTGCCGGTGTTTACCGGCTTTCAGGGCGGCATCGGCACACTGCTGGGTCCTACGGGAGGTTTCCTGTGGGGCTTTTTGATAGCCGGAGGACTGTTCCGGCTGGTGGAGAAGAAACTGCCCCTATGGCTGAATTACGTGTTATGTCAACTAATTTGCTATCTGTGCGGTGGTATTTGGTATTATTTTGCCTATGGTGGCGGACTGTGGGCGGTGATGCTGGGCTGCGTAGTACCTTACCTGCTGCCCGATGCTCTGAAAATCCTACTGGCCATATTCCTTGTCAATAAGCTTCGCCCGCTGGTGAACTAAAACAAAAAACGGGCGCTCCTGTTGGAGCGCCCTTCTGTATCTGATTAGCAGCAGCCGCAGCCGTTGTTGTTGTCGCAGCCGCAACCCAGATTGCCGCCGTTGCCATTGCCGCAGCAGCAGAACAGCAGAATCAGAATGATAATCCACCAGCAGCTGTTGCCACCCCAGAAACCGTTACCGTTACACATAATCGTTACCTCCGAATTAAGATTTGTTACGGCCTTCGCCGTACATTCCATGTTATTCCGCAGGGGAAAAAAGGTTACAGCAGTTTGTTATATATTAATAATGTATGTCCATGTTCTGAGGTCCGCTCCGGCTTCTGAAAAACGGTGTGCCGGGGGAAGGAAATAATGCACAAACTCCAAATTTTACAATTGTCAAAATTGCTGATTATGTACGATCGGTGATTGACATATCACAATTGCTGTGCTACAATACACAATACAAAAAGACTGGGTTGCTATGCGCCCATGTCTGCATTGGTTTTAACCGCACAATGCGGTTGAAATAAAATTTTTAAAAAAAAGGAAGGAAAACACAATGAAGAAGATTCTTGCACTGCTGCTGGCTGTTCTGATGGTTGCTTCCCTGGCCGCTTGCGGCGGTAAGGACGACCCCAAGAAGCCCGGTGGCACTGGTGGCAACAAGACCGAAGGTCCTGTCGCTATCACTCTGAAGGTCTGGGCTCCCGATTTGGATATGGTCGAGGGTGGCTGGCTGGAGAACCGTCTGGCCGCTTTCCAGGAGAAGTATAAGGACCAGTACACCATCACTTGGGATACCGCTCCTTGCTCCGAGGCTGACGCTGCTTCCACCGTGACTGCTGACCCCTCCACCGCTGCTGACGTTTACATGTTCGCCAACGACCAGCTGGGCACCCTGCTGGACGCCGGTGCCATCTCTCAGCTGGCCGGTCCCTACCTGAAGCAGGTTCAGGACGACAACTCCGCCACTTTCGTTAACACTGTCACCGCTACCGATGGCAATGTCTACGGCTTCCCCATGACCAACAACACTTGGTTCATGTACTACAACAAGGACACCTACACCGAGGACGACATCAAGTCTCTGGACAAGATGCTGGAGAAGGGCGTTGTCGCTTTTGACCTGGCCAACGGCTGGTACAACGGCGCTCTGTTCTTCGGTGCAGGCGGCACCCTGTTCGGCGAGAGCGGCACTGACGCTGCTGCCGGCATGAAGTTCAACACTGCGGACTGCTACGCTGTTGCTCAGAAGATGGTTGAGCTGTTCGCTCACGACAACTTCGTTGACGGCGGCAACGGCTACGGCCTGGACGGCCTGCAGACCGGCACTGTCGACGCTATGTTCTCCGGCTCCTGGGACTACGAGGCTCTGTACAAGGTTCTGGGCGACAAGCTGGGCGCTGCTGCTCTGCCCACCGTTTCTGTTAACGGCAAGGACATCCAGATGAAGGCTTTCGCTGGCTCCAAGGCTGTTGGTGTTAACCCCCACAGCAAGCAGCCTCTGGCTGCTATGCAGCTGGCCGCTTTCCTGGCTTCCGAAGAGTCTCAGCTGCTGCGCTTCACCATGCGTAAGATCACTCCCGCTCACAAGAATCTGGCTGCTAACTCCGACGTTACTTCCAACATGATTGCTGTCGCTGAGATGGCTGTTATGAACAACTGCTCCGTCGCTCAGCCCTCCATCCCCGCTATGAACAAGTTCTGGACCCCCATGGGCAACTTCGGCGGCGGTATCATCAGTGGCGAAGTCACTGTTGATAACTGCAAGGATATGCTGAACCAGACCATGGATCAGATCAACAAGGACTAATCTAAACTCCGCTTAAACAAAGAGCAACTGGCGGCGGCCGGAATACTCTGGCCGCCGCCTTTTTTAACCAACCACTCTCTCGAAAGACTTGATTTTTTGGGGAGTCGGCTGCAGGTGTCCATAATTCGCATGAAGCATGGCCCCTCATGATCCTTAAAAGTAAAAGAAGGGAGACGGTTACGTGTCTAATCAACTGACAAAAGCCGATGCGGCACGGAAGAGAGTTAACACAGACTCTAATTCTCTGTTCAGTGCCCTGAAAAACGGTGGTCCTATTGTCTGGCTTTCCTGTATCGTAATGGGTCTGGGCAACATTTTTGCCGGCCAGTTCATCAAGGGTTTGATTTTTCTGGCATTTGAGGCTGCTCTCGTATATCTGATCGTCATGCCCATGGGTGTTGTCGATCGACTGATTGAGTTGCCCGGTCTGGGTACCGTTCTGCAAGAAAAGGTCCTGGACGAAGAACTCGGCATTTACTACTATGTCAACCATGATCCGTCTTGGTTGATGCTTCTGTACGGTGTGATTGGCGTTGCCATCATCGCCGTCCTGATTGTTATCTGGCAGGCTTCTGTCCGCAGCGGCTATCTGCAGCTGTCCAAGAAGGCGGCCGGAAAGCATGTCAACAACTTCTGGGAAGACATCAAGTCCCTGTTCGATGAGAACATTCACAAGCTGTTGATGATGTTCCCCTTCTGCTGCATCATCGTGTTCACCGTTGTGCCTCTGGCGTACATGATTTGCATGGCCTTCACCAACTATTCTTCTGTTGGCGGTCATACGCAGATGTTTGACTGGGTTGGATTTGACACCTTTAAGGACTTCTTCAATCTGGGTTCTGATTTGGGTAAGCAGTTCGGTAGCGTTCTGTCCTGGACTCTGATTTGGGCATTCTTCGCTACATTCCTGAACTTCTTCCTCGGCACATTCGTGGCTATGATTATTAATCGTCCCACCACTAAGCTGAAAGGCCTTTGGCGTACGATTTTCTCCTTGACGATTGCTGTTCCTCAGTTCGTGTCCCTGCTTCTGATCAACTGCATGTTCCAGATGAAGGGTATCGTCAACAGCACTCTGATGGATTTGGGCTTCATCACAGAAAACATCCGTTTCCTGGAAGATGCCACCACGGCGAAGATTTTCGTCATCATCATCAACCTGTGGGTTGGTATTCCCTATACCATCATGCAGGTTACCGGTATTCTGAAGAATATCCCCGGTGATTTGTACGAGGCAGCTCGTATCGATGGTGCCAATGCGGTGCAGCAGTTCCTGAACATTACGCTGCCTTACATGATTTTCGTCATGACGCCCTACATCATCACCTCTTTCACTGGCAACATCAACAACTTCAACGTCATCTACCTGCTCACCAACGGTGGTCCTGCCCGTATTGGTCAGGATGCCGGTCATACGGATCTGCTGGTTACCTGGCTGTATAAGTTGTCCATCGACCTCGATAAGTTCAATCTCGCAGCCGTTATCGGTATCTTCACCTTCATCATTCTGGCAACGATTTCTCTGGTGGCATACCGTAGTTCCGGCTCCTACAAGGATGAGGAGGGCTTTAAGTAATGGCTAAGAAAACAGGCGGCTCCATTCGAGCCCAAAGATTTACTATGGACGTTGTTGTCCATACCATCCTCATTATCATGTGCATCATCTGGCTGGTGCCTTTCGTCTATCTGATTGCCCAGAGCTTCCGTGGCGGCGACAGTCAGGGTATGTACGCATCCACCTTCTTCCCCAAGGAGTGGACCTTCGACGCATATAAGATGCTGTTCACCGATACCAACCGTATCGACTTCCCCCGTATGTTCATGAACACCTTCTTTATTGCCTGCTGCTCCTGCCTGATCAGCACCTTCTTCGTTCTGGCAGTTTCCTACTGCTTGAGCCGTGTGAAGTGGAAGCTGCGTAAGACCTACATGAACATGGCCATGGTTATCACTCTGTTCCCCGGCTTCATGTCCATGGTCGCTCAGTACTATCTGCTGAAGACCGTTGGCCTGACCGAGGGCGACAAGATTCCTCTGGCTCTGATTATCGTGTTCTCCTCTGGCGCCGGTACCGGCTTCTACGTCATGAAGGGCTACATGGATACCATTCCCAAGGCTCTGGACGAAGCTGCTTATCTGGATGGCGCTACCAAGTTCCAGACCTTTACCAAGGTTACTCTGCCTCTGTGCAAGCCCATGATTGTGTATCAGCTGATTACTTCCTTCATGGCCCCCTGGTGTGACTTCATTTTCGCCAAGCTGATTTGCGGTGTTGAGTACAAGTACTACACTGTCTCCATCGGTCTGAAGCGTATGATTGAAAAGGAATTCGTCGGTCTGTGGTTCACCAGATTCTGCGCTGGCTCCCTGCTGGTTGCAGTGCCGATTTCCATCCTGTTCATCATCACCCAGAAGTTCTATCAGGAAGCCATGAGCGGTTCCGTCAAGGGTTAATTTCTTATGGCGAAATTCTGGAAGGTTTTAACTTGCTTTCTATTGATAATGTCTATGCTGGTGGGCTGTAAGCCCACCAGTAATGATAATACGCCCACTGAAAAGACACTTCAGGAGCGGTTGGATTATTATAAGACATTGGGCACCAGCCCCGACGACAATTACCGCACCTGGTATGAGATTCTGGTTTATTCCTTCTGCGATTCCAATGGCGACGGCGTCGGCGATTTGCAGGGCGTCATTTCCAAGCTGGATTATCTGCAGGATTTGGGTATCAACGGAATCTGGCTCATGCCCATCCATCCCAGCACCTCCTATCATAAGTACAATGTTGATGACTACTACGCCATCGACCCTGAGTACGGCACTATGGAGGATTTCGACCAGCTGATGGAGGAGTGCGATAAGCGCGGAATCAAGGTTATCCTTGATTTGGTCGTCAACCATTCCGGCGATAATAACCCCTGGTTCATGGAAGCGGTAGAATACATCAAGTGCCTTGATGAAGGTGAGAAGGGCAACCCCGAGGTGTGTCCTTACTACGAGTTCTATAACTTCCTGCTTCCTGAAGAGGTTTCCGGAAATGGATATAGTATGGTTTCCGGTACAAACTACTACTATGAGTGCCGGTTCAACTACGATATGCCCGACCTGAATCTGGACAGCCAGCGTCTTCGTGCGGAAATCAAGGAAATCATGAAGTTCTGGCTGGATAAGGGTGTTGCAGGTTTCCGTGTGGACGCAGCTAAGGAGTTCTACAGTAACAATGTTACGAAAAATGTGGAATTTATGAAGTGGCTGCAGGAAGCAGCTACCGAGCTGAAGCCTGATGTTTACATGGTTGCCGAGGTGTGGGTCATGGATACCGCTACCATTGAGCGGTATTACGAAAGTGGCTTTACCAGCATATTCAACTATCCCTTCGGTTCCAGATCCGGAAAGCTGCCTGCTACGGTGAATAACCGGGGCAACGCAAACAAGGCCGGTGCCTGGGCTGCGGAGTTGGAAAAGTCCAACAACAACTGTTCCGCTGCCAACCCCAATTATATCGACGCATTCTTCACCTCGAACCACGATTGCGGACGTATCTATAATTTCTGCGGCGGTGACGCATTGCGTATGAAGCTGGCAAGCGCATGGAATCTGTTTGCCGGCGGCAGCGCTTTCGTATACTACGGCGAGGAAATCGGAATGCCCGGTGGTGGCGATGATCCCGATCAGCGGGCCCCCATGTATTGGAACAAGGACCGTGCCGGTGAGGTGACCATGCCGGCTCCCGACTGTGACCTGCCTGCTGCAGGCTATCCTCTGGGTAGTGTTGAGGAGCAGATTAAAGATCCCAATTCCCTGTTCAGCTATTACAAGGAGTGCATCGCCATCCGCAATGCCCTTCCTGTGATTGCCCGCGGAAAGAACACCGTGGAGGCTGACTTGAACAAGGAATGTATCAGCGCGGTTCGCAAGACATGGAATGATGAAACCTGCATCATCCTGACCAATTTCCACTACGAAGCCGGTACGGTTGACCTGTCCGGTTATAGCGATTGGAAGCTGGTTGCGACTGTATCCGCAGATGGCAATCCTGTTGCCATGGAGGGCACTACTTTGAATATGGCGGCCTACGGCATCGCCATTCTGGTTCCCAACAATTAAGTCTCTCGCGCCCTTCCTGCCTGAGACAGGCAGGAAGGGCATTTTCATTACCCCTGAAAAGGAGTCCAAAGCATGAATGAACGAATCGAACCTCGTCGGGTCAGCGGTAATTCCATTCAGGTTCTGAGAAACTGGGCGCTGTTATTTCTGGCAGCCGGTATCGTCGGTCAGTCCATCATCCAGAACCGGATATTGAACATCATGGAACTCAATGGCGAGCAGCTTCTGGAGGTCATGAATTCTTCCAAAACCAATCTGGCGCTGGCTACTTCCGCCATTATTCTGCAGGTAGTCATGTATTGCGCGCTGCCGCTGTTCCTGTTTATGCTGATTGAGGGCGTGACCCACACCTCCAGTTTGCGCAATTACCTTCTGCGTGTTGCGGGTATGGCGCTGGTCAGCGAGATTCCCTATGACCTGGCAATGAATGGCCGGGCGTTTGACTGGGCGGACCAGAATCCTGTGTTTGGATTGCTTCTTGGGATGGTAATGATTTACTTCTTCAAGGTTTATTGCAAGGGTAAGCTGAAGTCCATTCTTATCACTTTCTTTGTGGTGCTGGTGAGTATCCTTTGGATTGATATGCTGAGGATTGCTGACGGTCTGGTGATTGTGATTATGACCACCGTACTGTGGTTCACCAGAAAATCCAGAAAGGTTCAGCTCTATGTGGGTGCGCTGGTGATGTGCTTCTGCGTGGTGTTGCCTTCCGGCGATGTGGGTACCCTTGGATCACTTAGATATCTTGCGGCGCCGATGTCGTTCTTGCTTATTTTCCGCTACAACGAGGAGCCCGGCGAGAGTGGCTATATTTTTAACTATGCAGCCTATCCTGTCCTGCTCCTGTGTGTATGGATTGCAGGCATGGTGCTGTTTTGATTCCGGCAAGGACGTGTCCGATAGGACACGTCCTTTTGCGCTGCTACGTTAAACAATCATTTACTGCGGCAAATGAGGTTTTTTACGACAGCTTTGTTTGTTTACAAAATTCATCTATGATTTTTGAAAAGAATATGATATAATAAGTCAAATGCCTTTTTTTAGGGACATCAGGAGGAAGAATATGGGACTCATTACGAAGATTTTTGGCACCCGTTCTCAGCGCGAGGTTAAAAAGCTGCAGCCCACCGTGGACAAGATTCTTGCCATGGAGGAAGAGTATGGCGCACTGAGTGAGGATGCGTTGAAGGGAAAAACCGCCGAGTTTAAGGAACGCTATGCCAACGGAGAGGATCTGGATGATCTGTTGCCGGAGGCCTTTGCGGCCATTCGGGAAGCGGCATGGCGCGTGCTGGGTATGAAACCCTATCCCGTCCAACTGCTGGGCGGCATGGTGTTGCACCAGGGACGCATTGCGGAAATGAAAACCGGTGAAGGCAAGACTCTTGTGGCAATTCTGCCCTGCTATCTGAACGCGCTGACCGGTCGTGGTGTCCATGTGGTCACCGTTAACGAGTACCTTGCCAAGCGTGACTCCGAGTGGATGGGCAAGGTCTACCGCTATATGGGATTGACCGTCGGTTTGATTATTCCCGGTATGTCCCCCTCCGAGCGGCGTGAAAGCTATGCCGCTGACATTACCTACTGCACCAATAACGAACTGGGCTTCGATTACCTCCGCGACAACATGGCAATTTACAAGCGGGAGCTGGTTCAGCGGGGACATGCCTTTGCCATCGTGGACGAGGTAGACTCCATTCTCATTGATGAGGCCCGTACCCCTCTGATTATTTCCGGCAAGGGCGAGGAGTCCTCCAAGCTCTATGAGATGGCGGACTATTTCGTATCCACCCTCCGCCGGAAGGTCTTTGCCAAGACCGACGAGAAAGAGGTTCAGGATAACTACGATTGCGACTACTTCGTGGACGAGAAGGCCCACAGTGTTTCCCTGACCGCCGAGGGTATCGCCAAGGCTGAGAAATATTTCGGCGTGGAGAATCTGGCGGATGCCGAAAATACCACCTTGTCCCACCACCTGAATCAGGCGATGAAGGCCCGTGGTCTGATGAAAAAGGATATCGACTATGAGGTGAAGGACGGTCAGATTATCATCGTTGACGAGTTCACCGGTCGTTTGATGTACGGACGGCGCTACAACGAGGGTCTGCATCAGGCCATCGAGGCCAAGGAAGGCGTGGATGTGGCCAGCGAAAGCAAGACCCTTGCCACCATCACCTTCCAGAATTTCTTCCGCCTTTACGATAAGCTGTCCGGCATGACCGGTACCGCTTTGACCGAGGAGGAGGAATTCGGCACCATCTACAAGCTGGATGTGGTGGAGATTCCCACCAACAAGCCCATTGCCCGAATCGACAGCACCGATGTGGTGTATAAGACCGAGATGGGCAAGTTCCGTGCCATCATTCAGGAGGTCATTGCGTGCCACGAAAAGGGTCAGCCTGTTCTGGTCGGCACCGTGTCCATCGAGAAGAGCGAGGTGCTCAGCAAACTGCTGAAGAAATCCGGCGTCCCCCACAACGTTCTGAACGCCAAATACCACGAGAAGGAAGCGCAAATCGTGGCGCAGGCAGGCAAATTCGGTGCGGTGACCATCGCTACCAACATGGCAGGTCGTGGTACGGATATCATGCTGGGCGGCAACGCCGAGTACATGGCCAAGGAAGAGCTTCGCAAAATGGACTACACCGAGGAGCTTCTGGCGGAGGCGGACTCTTATGCAGAGACCGATAATCCTGAAATTCTGGCGATTCGGAGCAAGTATGAGGAGCTTCTGAAGAAATACAAGGCAGAGATTGCCGATGAGGCGGACAAGGTTCGTGAAGTTGGCGGTCTGATGATTATCGGTACCGAGCGCCATGAATCCCGCCGTATCGACAACCAGCTTCGCGGTCGTGCCGGACGTCAGGGTGATCCGGGTCAGAGCCAGTTCTATCTGAGCCTGCAGGATGATTTGATGCGTCTGTTCTCCACGGACCGTGTGATGGGCATGATGGATGCGCTGGGTCTGGACGAGGATACCCCCATTAACGCGAAAATTCTGTCCAATGCGGTGGAAAATGCTCAGAGAAACGTGGAAAGCCGCAACTTCAAGACCAGAAAGAGCGTGTTGGAGTACGACGACGTGATGAACGTCCAGCGTGAGGTGATTTACGCCCAGCGACAGAAGGTGCTGGATGGCGAGGACCTCCGTGAGAATATGATGAGTATGCTCCGTGGCGTGGTGGATGGCGCCGTGACCACGGTAATCAGTCAAGAGGGCAGTCTTAACGAGGACAGTCTGGCAATCCTGTTGAATCAGTTCGAGGGTGTTTACTTTGCCAAGGGCGCCTTTGAGAAGCCCGCCAAGCTGAATGCCGAAAAGCTGGCAAATCAGTTCTATGAGCTGGCGGTCCAGACCTACGAAGCCAAGGAGGCAGAGTACGGCGCTGAGACCATGCGTGAGCTGGAGCGAGTGATTATGCTTCGTGTGGTTGACGAATACTGGATGGACAACATCGATGCCATGGACGATCTGAAGCAGGGTATCGGTCTGCGTGCCTACGGTCAGCACGATCCGGTCATTGCCTATAAGGAAGAGGGCTACCAGATGTTCGAGGCCATGGTCAGCGCCATCCGGGAAGAAACGGTCAGCCGTCTGTTCCGTGTCCGCATCCGCACCAGAGAGGAAATCAAGCGGGAGCGTGTTGCCAAGGAAACCGGCACCATTGCCCCTGACAAATCTCAGGTCAAAAAGCAGCCGGTCCGCAAGGCGAAGAAGGCAGGTCCCAACGATCCCTGCCCCTGCGGCAGCGGTCTGAAGTACAAAAAGTGCTGCATGCAGAAGGAAAAACTCAGCGATTGATGGAAAACCCGCCCCTTAAAAATGGAGTAACAATATGTCTATCAAGATCATTAAACAGGGCACGTTGGAGTATCTGGCATCCGACAGAATCATGGTACCCCACTGCTTTACCACCCGCTTCGGCGGAGTCAGTCAGGGGCATCTGGCAAGTCTGAACATTGGCATCCACCGTGGTGACGAATGGCCAAATGTTCTGAAAAATTATGAAATCCTTGGAAATTCTCTGGGATTTGATATAAAAAATACGGTTCTTTCCCATCAGACCCATACGGATACCGTTCGTGTTGTCACCGCGGCAGATGCCGGAGCGGGACTGTTTGCGCCTGAGCTTCCGGAGTGCGATGCCCTGATTACCAACGTACCGGGATTGGCCCTGACAGTGTTCACCGCCGACTGTACGCCCATTCTTTTGTGGGATGGGGTGACCGGTGCTGTGGGCGCTGTCCACGCCGGCTGGCGTGGAACCGCCGCTTCCATTGCCGGAAAGACGGTCAATGCCATGGCGGCCAGCTTCGGTACCCGACCGGAGAATATCCGGGCGGTTATCGGACCGAATATCGGTCAGTGTTGCTTTGAAACACACGAGGATGTGGCACAGGCAATGTGGGCATCCTTTGGTAACGAGGCGGCGGACTGTATCCGCCAAAGCGGCGATAAATTTCATATTGACCTGAAGAGAATCAATGCGCTGGTGCTGCGTCGTGCCGGTGTCCGCTGTATGGACATCTGCACCGACTGTACCGCCTGTCAAAGCGACCGGTACTGGTCTCATCGCATCACCGGTGGTGTCCGTGGTTCTCAGGGCGCAATCATCGTCTGCGAGGAGGTTGAGGGATGAAACGGCTGATTTGCCTGATTCTGTGCCTGATTCTTCTGACTGGCTGTGCTGCGGATACAGATAAACCTTATGTGCCCACTGGCAACGGACTGTCCTCTGATGAACCCCGCCCTCCTGAGGGGTCGGGTATCACGGAGCAGACGGTGAGTCTGGCCTATTATCCGGACCGCTCTCTGTCTCCCTTCCAGTCCGGTGAGTTGAACAACCGGGCGCTGTTTTCCCTGATTTATCAGGGGCTGTTTGCTGTGGACGACAGCTACCATGCGGTACCCATCCTTTGCAGCCGCTATATAGTATCCCGGGATATGAAAACCTACACCTTTTATCTGGAAGAGGCCACATTCTCTGACGGAAAGACCCTCACCGCAGCGGATGTGGTTGCCAGCCTGAAAAAGGCGGCGGACAGCAGCTATTACGGCGGACGGTTTGGCTATGTGGAGGAATTCTCCGAAACCGATGACGGTGCTGTGATGGTGACCCTGACCACCCCCTACGAGAATTTTCAATTGCTGCTGGATGTGCCGATCCTGCGCAAGGATCAGCTGGATCGGGAACGTCCTCTTGGAACCGGACCCTATGTCTACGAGGAGTTTGAGGGCAGCCTGCGTCTGCGCCGGCGCACCGACTGGTGGTGCGTAGCGAAGCTGCCGGTGACGGCACAGATCATCGAGCTGGTTGCCGGTGAAAATACCGCCCAGCTCCGTGACGAATTTGAATTTTCCGGTCTGGGACTGGTTTGCACGGATCCGGGCAGCGAGGGGTATGTGGATTTCCACAGCGACTATGAGCTGTGGGACTATGAAACCGGCGTATTCCTGTATCTGGGCTGCAATGAGAGAAGCAAGCTGCTGTCCAAGGGCAATATCCGTCAGATGCTGACCTATGCCATCAATCGGGACCGTTTGGTGGAGGACCACTACCGCGGTTTTGCGTACAGCACCTGGCTGCCCGCGTCCCCCCGTTCTCCGTGGTATTCCGCGGTGTTGACCAGAAATCTAACCTACAACCCCGATAAGCTGGCACAGGCTGTCGCTGAAGCGGGGGAGCTGACCGGCTCTCTGGTGCTGCTGGTGAACAGGGACGACAATATTCGCCTGCGTGCAGCCCGGGATATTGCCGCCATGCTGGAAAACTGCGGCTTGACGGTCACTATGTCGGAGTTGGCCACCGGGGACTACGTTGCCGCTCTTGAGAATGGAAAGTTCGATCTGTACCTTGGTCAGACCAAGCTGTCTGCCAATATGGATCTGTCCGCTTTCTTCGCCCCCAAGGGCACTCTGAGCTTTGGAAAGATGGATGACGCGGTGATTTATGCCCTGTGCAAGGAATCCCTCGCCAACAGCGGCAACTACTATACCTTGTACAAAGAAATCCTGAAGGACGGCATGCTCTGTCCGGTACTGTTCCGCAGTTGCGCGATTTTTGCCCAGCGCGGCACGTTTGTGGACCTGTATGCCTCCAGAGATAACGTTTTTTACTATCATCTCGGCAAGGATCCGGATGCAATCCGGACGGTGGCGGAGTAAAATGCGTTCAATAAAAAGCAGACCATGGCATTTGCCATGGTCTGTGTTTTTTTATGTGGCAGGTTTTGAGGTGACTTTCACGATGAATGCCGCGATAATCAGCACGATACCGGCTCCGAACATAATGTAGTGGACCGGCGCAATGACCGACAGAAGGGTGTTGATTACGTTGGCAACGGTGCCGCCAAGGATGTCGGGCATGAGCTGGAGCAGCACCATGGGGGCGGACAGCAGTCCGCCGGCACAGCTCAGGCAGACACCGGTGCAGCGCATGGTGGCCCAAAGCCGCAGCCAGTTGGTGAGAAACAGCAGACCAATCAGCACGAAATCAAGGATAATCAAAACTACCATCGTCACAGGAGAAGTCAGCGCTCTGAGCCCCTGCAGCAAATCATTGATGCCGAAACCAAATATCCGGATATTTTTGATGGCGTCCGTGATTTGCTGGTGAAACAAGCCGCCAATGTTGTTTTCGCCCATGAAGTTCTCAATATCCGCCTTCATTTTTCCATCAACCTTTGTGCCGAAAACTTCCTCAATCAGTGCTTCATTTTCCTCCATCAGGGCGATGACATCATCGGAGCCGATATGGGTATTCTCCGTTCCGTTGATGAAGTCCGACACAAAACCGGTGGCTTTTTCGCGGATGAATTCATCAGCGGAGGAACGTTCCAGAAATTCGCTGATCTGGTCTTTTGTGATGGTCACGTCTCCGTCGCCGTTATCATTGAGCGCGTCGTAAACCACGGATACCAGCAGATCGTGAACGGTGGAGCTACCTTTCCGGCTTCCGTAATCCCGGGCGAGGGACAGAGAATTGATGGCGGGCTCACCCCGCAGCGCGGATTCGATGATACGTCCCACATGGTCTTTGTCGGAAAGCAGCTGTATATCCACCAGCAGGGCGGTGAGCAGCAGCGTATGGACCAGGACGACGCACAGCAGAAAAGAAACCAGCCGCAGAATCACACGGGTCAACAGATTGGGCTTCCATTTCTGGCGAGGAGGCTTGGGCAATGTTTCTTCTATAATAGGTTCCGGTTCAGGAGGGTCAATCATGCCGCAATTGCCGCAAAAGTAAGTATCTTCCGGTAACTCCCGGCCGCATCGACTACATGTCATTTTGATACACTCCCTTCACCCCTGACAGAGGGGGTCAACTAGCAATATCCTACCCCTTTTTGCCTCGGATGTCAACGATTTCCACGGCGGAAACCGTCCTTGGGAAATATTGACTAAAATCCCCCCGAGGGGGATATCGGAAATTCTCAAAAAGTAAGTAAAAACAGCAATTGACAATCGGCACCATTGAGGTTAGAATAAGACTGATACATTATGTATGCGTATCTGTTACATATGGAATAAAAGTAATTAGGAGGAAATCACTTTGAAGGATTGGGCATTTACAACAACCGTCGAGGAGATGGAAGCTGCCACCAATTCTCTGCTGGAGAACGCCGCCAAGGTTGGCGCGGACACCTGGCAGCAGCGGGCGCAAAACCAGAATCCTCACTGCGGCTTCGGCGAGGGTGGTACCTGCTGCCGAATCTGCTCCATGGGCCCCTGCCGTATCACCAAGAAGGCACCCCGTGGCATCTGCGGCTGCGATGTTCATGGCATCGTGGCCCGTAACTACCTGCGCTTCACCGTAGGCGGTACCGCAGCGCACTCTGACCATGGTCGTGAGATTATGCACACCCTGCACCAGACGAAGGAGGGCGGCAACTATCAGGTCAAGGATCCTGAGAAGCTGATTCGCATCGCCAAGGAATGGGGCGTGGAGACCGAGGGCAAGGACATCTACGCTCTGGCCCACGAGATGGCTGAGATTGGTCTTCTGGAGTACGGCTTCCCCTTCGGCGAGCAAAAGTTCGCACAGAGAGCTCCCGAGCATACCAAGGAGCTGTGGCGCAAGGCTGAGATTATGCCCCGTGCCATCGACCGTGAAATCGCCACTGCCATGCACATGACCCACATGGGTTGCTCCAGCCTGCCTGAGGCTCTGATTCGTCAGGCTCTGCGCGCTGGTCTTTCCGATGGTTGGGGCGGCTCCATGATGGGCACTGAGTTCTCCGACGTTATGTTCGGTACTCCCAAGCCCATGGACACCGAGGCCAACATCGGCGTTATGGAGAAGGACAATGTCAATATCGTTGTCCACGGCCATGACCCCTCTCTGTCCGAGATGATTGTTTACTACGCTAATGACCCCGAGATGATTGCCTACGCCAAGTCCATGGGCGCCAAGGGCATCACTGTTTCCGGTGTCTGCTGTACCTCCAACGAGGTCGCCATGCGTCACGGCATCCCCATGGCCGGTAACTTCCTGAATCAGGAGAACGTGGTTCTGACCGGTGCCTGTGAGGCCATCGTTGTGGACGTGCAGTGTATCTTCCCCGCACTGGGACCCCTGTCCAAGTGCTTCCATACCAAGTTCATCACCACCTCTCCCATCGCCCGGATGCCTGACTCCGAGTTCTACCGCTTCTCTGCTGAGACTGCCGGCGAGAACGCCAAGGCAATCGTGAAGATGGCCATTGAGAACTTCAAGAACCGTACCCCCGAGCTGTTCAACATCCCCAGCCAGAAGCAGAAGGCCCGCGTCGGTTACTCTGTCGAGGCCATCAAGAAGGTTCTGGACGGCGTTGCCAACTCCCAGCTGGACGAGTTTGGCACTACCAAGCCTCTGATTGAGTGTGTCCACTCCGGTGTCCTCCGTGGCGCTGTGGCTATGGTCGGCTGTAACAACCCCAAGGTTCGCCCCGACACTGCTCACATCGAGCTGATGAAGAAGCTGCTGGAGAACGATATTATCGTCATCACCACCGGCTGTTCCGCTCAGGCTGCCGCCAAGGCCGGTCTGACGGATCCCGTTCAGGCCAAGGAGTACTGCGGTGCCGGTCTGAAGCGTGTGTGTGAGCTGGCTGGTATTCCTCCTGTGCTGCATATGGGCTCCTGCGTGGATATTTCCCGTATGATGATTCTGGCCTCTGACATCGCTAAGGACTGGGGCATCAACATTTCTCAGGTTCCTGTGGTTGGCTGCGCTCCCGAGTGGATGTCCGAGAAGGCTGTTTCCATCGGTAACTACGTTGTGGCCACCGGTATCGAGACCTTCCTGGGCGTGGATCCCTACTCCAAGGGTTCCGAGGAAGTCACTGCGCTGCTGCAGGGCGAGAACGGCGTGAAGGAGTGGGTGGAAGCCAAGTTTGTGGTGGATACCGACATCGAGGCTCTGGGCGACAAGATGATTGCCTGCATCGAGGCCAAGCGTGCCGCTCTGGGTATCTAATCCAGATAATTTCTCATAACCGTACCATATTGAGGTTTTTTAATGAAAGTAGCGATTACCGGTAAGGGCGGTGTGGGTAAAACCACGCTGTCCTCCACACTGGCAAGGCTCTACGCCGATGAAGGGCGCTGCGTCCTTGCCGCTGATGTGGATCCCGATGCCAATCTGGGACTGGCTCTTGGCCTGACGCAGGAGGAAGTGGATGCCATCATCCCCATCTCCAAAATGCGGGAACTGGCCAAGGAACGCACCGGTGCCAGCGATGACAACCGGTTCTATAAGCTCAACCCCTACGTTGCCGACATTCCCGAAAAGTTCGCCAAGTCCATCAACGGCGTGAAGCTACTGGTGATGGGCACCGTGGACGTGGGCGGCACCGGCTGTGTCTGCCCTGAGCATGTGATGCTCAAGAGCATCCTCTCCGCCCTGACCTACCGCAAGGATGATGTGGTCATCATGGATATGGAGGCAGGACTGGAACATCTGGGGCGTGGCACCGCAGCGAATATGGATGAATTCATTGTGGTCATCGAGCCCGGCGCCCGTTCGGTCCAAACCTACCGCAACGTCAAGCGGCTGGCGCAGGATCTGGGCGTGAAGCGGGTTCGTGTGGTGGCCAACAAGGTTCGGGACGAGAAGGACGAAGCCTTCGTCCGTAGCGCCATTGCCCAGGAGGATTTGCTGGGTATCATCCACTACAACACCGAGGTCATAGATGCCGACCGCAACGGCGAGTCCCCCTATGACTATTCTCCCACCGTGATCGAGGAGATCCGGAAGATAAAAGCGATTTTAGATCGCGACGAATAATCCCCTAATCATATACAGGAGGAATGAACTGTGACACTTTTTGACAGAGTTTTCGGCGGTAACGACTACAACTACGAGCGTACCGTAGCCGCCATTGATGCTGCCATCGCCGCCAATGGCGAAGGCTGCGCAGTGTCCTTCCCCGGCACTGCATATTCCCTGCCCTGCTACTATGGCGTCACCGGCGTGAAGATCACCACTCTGGGTGAGATGAAGGCCGACATGGACACCATCAAGGGTATGATGACCCGTAACCCCCGCCTGCAGGATGCATTTGACAGCGGCATCGCCTCCGCCCTGTGCGCGGAGTTCCTGGAGGCTCTGAAGTACCTGAACGGTGCTGAGCCTTATGCTGAGCCCGAGATGGGTCACCTGACCGACGCCTTCGTCCGTAATCTGGGCGTGCCGCTGGTTACCGGTGACATCCCCGGTGTTGCCGTTATCATCGGCGGTGCTGAGGACCCTGCTGAGACCGTTGCTCTGGCCAAGTCCTATCAGGGCCAGGGCATCCTGGTCAGCCTGACCGGAGATGCGATTAAGCATTGCCATGAAGCCGGCATGAGCCTGGGCGAGAACGTCCGTGTGGTGCCTCTGGGCTATGAGATGCAGTCTGTTATCCACGTTGTCAGCGTTGCCATCCGTGCGGCTCTGATTTTCGGTAACGTGACTCCCGGCGACTTCGCCGCCCTGTCCAAGTACACCATGGACCGCGTCCGCGCTTTCGTCAACGCCTACAAGCCCCTGTCCGATGAAATCGTCTCCTACGGTGCCGGTGCCATCTGTCTGGGCTTCCCCGTTGTTTCCAACGAGACTGAGAACATGTTCCGTGTTCCCAAGTCCCTGATTCAGCAGCTGGACACCGAGAAGTGGAACGCCACCTCTCTGGAGGCCCGGGACATCAAGCTGAAGATTACCAAGATTGACATTCCCGTGTCCTTCGCCACCGCCTTCGAGGGCGAAATCATCCGCCGTGGCGATATGCAGGTGGAAGTGGACGGCTCCCGTGTGGACTGCTTCGAGCTGGTTCAGACCAAGGAAGCTGCCGAGGTGGAGGATCACAAGACCACCGTCATCGGACCCGAAATCGACGAGATCCCTGTGGGCTCCAAGATTTCCCTGTCCTACACCGTGGACGTTGCCGGCAAGGCCATGCAGTCCGACTTCGAGTCCGTTATGGAGCGTAAGTTCCACAGCTGGATTAACTGCATCGAGGGTGTTATGCACACCGGTCAGCGTGACATGATTCGTGTCCGTATCAGCAAGGCTGACTTCGAGGCCGGCTTCAAGTTCGCCCACATCGGTGAGGAGCTGTACGCCAAGGTTAAGTCCGAGTTCGAGGCTGTTGTTGATAAGTGTCAGGTCACCATCGTTGTGGATGCCGAGCAGAACAAGGCTCTGCGTGCCCACGCCAACGAAGTGTTCAACACCCGTGATGCCCGTCTGGCTTCCATGACCGACGAGTCCGTGGATACCTTCTACACCTGCATCATGTGTCAGGCCTTCTCCCCCAGCCACGTTTGTATCGTTACCCCCGAGCGTCTGGGTCTGTGCGGTGCCGTTAGCTGGCTGGATGCCAAGGCCACTCAGGAACTGGATCCTGCCGGCCCCTGCCAGCCCATCCTGAAGGAAGGCTGCCAGGACGAGAAGCTGGGCCGTTATGATTCCATGGATGCCGCTGTTAACAAGTACTCTCAGGGCGCTGTTGAGAAGATTACCCTGTACTCCCTGTTCCAGGATCCCATGACCTCCTGCGGCTGCTTCGAGTGTATCTGTGGTGTTGAGCCCTGCTCCATGGGCGTTGTCATCACCTGCCGTGAGCATGCCGGCATGACGCCTCTGGGTATGAGCTTCTCCGAAATGGCCTCCATGACCGGCGGTGGTGTTCAGACTCCCGGCTTCATGGGCCACGGCAAGGACTTCATCTCCTCTCACAAGTTCATCGCTGCTGAGGGTGGTCCCGGCCGTATCGTCTGGATGCCCAAGATGCTGAAGGATCAGATGCGTGAGCGTCTGGATGCCACCGCACTGGATATGTACGGTGTGGAGAACTTCACCGATATGATTGCCGACGAGACCGTCTGCACTGAGGATCCCGAGGAACTGCTGAACTACCTGGGCGAGGTGGGCCACCCCGTCCTGAGCATGGAGCCCTTCGATATGTAATTACATCCCCCAGGGGCTGTTGCACTTCGCAACAGCCCCTGAATTTGTTATTGGGCTAATGGCGTATATGATTGGGAACCTCTAAAAACTCCTTTTCGGCGAAGCGGTGTATCTTTTGCCGCAACTTTTCGTGACTTTAATTTGCAACAAAATACCCACCGCCTGCTCGAAAACCAGTTTTTTTTGAGGTCCCCAATCATTTAGCGTGCGGTGAGTAGCGTTTTTTTTGGGGGCGTGGAAGCGAAATGACCAAAAAATGAGTGATAAATTAGTTCAATGCTCCGATGAAAATTATCAGCATTTCGCTTGCAAAACGAGGGTGGCTTCTGTATAATGAATACATCCTTTAGTAGAGGTAGTGTAAGCTGACTCTGTTATGTGTATGTTGAGAAAATCAATACGAAAGGGAAAAAGACTATGAAAAAAGCATTGGCATGGCTGTTGGTTCTTGCGATGACCGCGGCGCTGGCTGTGGGCGGTACTTTGGCCTACCTGACGGACACCGATGAGGATGTCAACGTGATGACCGTGGGTCAGGTGCGTATCGACCAGCTGGAGTATGAGCGTGTTGATGTGGATTCCGAGAACGAGGACGCGGACGTTCAGGAATTCCGTGACAACAAGCCCTTGTATCCTGCCGTCACCGAGGACGGTTTCGACTACACCCCCGGCGATTCCTATGTGAATTGGGATCAGATCGGCAAGGATGGCTATACCTCCGATATTTGGGATCCCTCCAAGATCAACAATGAGCAGGACAAGATGGTCTTTGTGAAGAACAAGGGCGATTGGGATGCTTTCGTCCGCACTGTGTTTGCCTTCGAGGCAGGCGGCTACACCTCTTTGGAGGAGTATCTGAAGGACGTGCATCTGAACCTCAACGAGACCGACTGGACTTGGGAATGGGCGCAGACTCCTGTCCAGATCGGTGAAGGCAAATATTTTGTTGCCGTTGCTACTTACAATAAGGCTTTGGAGCCTGACAAGCTGACCGAGATCAGCCTGAGCCAGATCGCTCTGGATTCCTCCGTCACCAATGAGGAGGTTCTGGGCTTTGGCGATACCTTCCAGGTGCTGGTGCAGTCTCAGGCTGTTCAGGCTGACGGCTTTATCGATGCCGATACCGCGCTGAACGAGGCCTTCGGTGAGATCATCTTCAACGCAGGCACCGAAACCGAGCCCAAGCCCGAGGTTAACCCCGAGGACGAGGATTTCCCCTTTGAAAATGACAACCCCACCAAGGGCACCAATGTGAAGACGGCTATTCATTATCTGAATGCCAGCCCCACCGGTACTGTGATTACCGATAGTGTTACCTCCGTGGTCTTTGGTAAGGCTTCTGCGTATCCTGAGGTTGTGAATAACTATAAGGGTTATCTGGTGGACGTGGAGCAGGATACCGATGCCTACGCTTACTACGTTCAGGGCAATGCCAAGGCTCCCAACTATACCGTCTACATCCTTTCTGATGGCGTGGTTCACGCACCCAAGAGCTGTTATACGCTGTTCAATATGATGTCCAATCTGGTGAACGTGGACAGCTCCAACCTGGACACCAGCCGCACCGAGGATATGACGGCTATGTTCCAGAAGTGCATCAGCCTGAAGACGCTGGATGTCTCCGGCTGGGATACCTCCAATGTCACCAACATGATGGGTACCTTTGTGAACTGCAATGCCATTGAGAGCATTGTGGGCATTGAGAATTGGGATACCTCCAACGTTACCACTATGTACAGAATGTTTGACCAGTGCAACAAGCTTAAGAGCTTCAACGGCACCGGTTGGGATATGGAGAATGTGACCAGCACCCAGCATATGTTCCGTAACTGCAACACCATGACCGAGGTCATCGGCACCAAGGACTGGTATATGCCCAACAACACCACCTGCTACGGTATGTTCCTGCAGTGCGCCAAGCTGACCAGCGTGGATGTCCATAATTGGGATATGTCCAGTGTTACGTCCGTGTGGGATATGTTCTGCGCCTGCCCCGAGCTGATCACCGTTCCCGGTATCGGCAACTGGAAGATGGGCAACGTGGAGTACACCATTTCCATGTTCAATGGCTGTAATAAGCTGGCGTATCTGGACGACCTGAGCGGTTGGGATATGAGAAAGGCCCTTGATATCGGCTTCATGTTCGAATCCTGCTATGTGCTCAGCGAGATCAACGGTATCGGCGAGTGGGAGTTTGAGAATCTGGAGAAGATGGGCTGGATGTTTGAGGGTTGCTATGCTCTGACTGAGCTGGACATCGGCGACTGGAACGTGAGCAAGGTCCAGACCTTCAATAACCTGTTCGCCAGCCACAACCAGAATAAGGGCGATATGCAGCTGAAGAAGCTGGATGTGAGCAAGTGGAATCCTGCCAGCGCCACCACTATGGCCGCGATGTTCTACGGCTGCGGCCACCTGACCGAGCTGGATATGAGCGGTTGGAATATGCCCAATCTGACCACCGTCAGCCATATGATGTCCGACTGCTTTAATCTGGAGGTCATCGATGTCAGCGGCTGGCAGACTCCCTCTTTGACCTGCCTGGATGCTATGTTCAACGACTGCAGAAAGGTAAAGATGCTGGATATGTCCAGCTTCGACACCTCCAACGTCAGAGAGTTCTCCCAGATTTTTGAGGTGTGCTATGCACTGGAGGAAATCAAGGGCTTGGAGAACTGGGATACCTCTAAGGGTCAGGACTTCAGCGAAATCTTCAGCGGCTGTGGCTCTCTGAAGGAGCTGAATTTGTCCAGCTTTGATACCCGCAATGCTGACCCCAAGTATCTGAGCAGTGGCCAGTATGAGAACTGGGTGTTCTTGAGATTTATGTCCGGATGCAGTGGCCTGCAGAAGGTTACCTTCGGTCCTTATTTCGACTTTGACGGCATCGGCAACTGCCCCAGTGGCTATAAGTTCTCTATGGCTTCCGCCAGCGGCGTGGAAGGCTGGGATGGCAAGTGGTACAATGCCGAAACCGGCGTAGGCTATCTGCCCTCCGAGATTCCCGAAAAGACCGCCGCTACCTATGTGGCTGTCAAACCCTGAAGCGAATCAAATAGATAAGGACGCGGCGAAAGCCGCGGCCTTGTGTTATGGATGAATCAGAATTTGCAGCGTCCACAGGGAGCTGTCCAGCTGGATGTCCATCCGAAGGGACTGGAAAATCCGCTCCTCGTCCACGCCGATTTCCACAGAACAATCGATTTGGCTATATGCGGAAACGATGGACTGCTCTTCGGCGGTCAAATCCCTCCCACAAATCAGTTGGCAGACCTCATCAAGGGTCAGACCTGTGACCTCGTAGCGAAAGGTACCGTCGTTGCTTGGCACAACCATCATTCCCATGCCGCAGAAATCCTTCACAAAATCTTCGTTTGGAATCAGCTTTCGCAGTTCGGGGAAGGCGTTCCCACCGCCGGTGGAAAGGGAGAGAGAATCCTTCCAACCGGAGCCGTATTGAACGGTAAAGTCCCCTCTGTCCTTCAGCGACGAAATGGCGGCTTCCAGATGATCCCGGGGCGTAAGAGTCTCGTCAAAATTCGGCAGGGTAGGGATGGTGTACGTTGGTTCTGTGGGAGCTGCGCTTTGTGTACGGCATCCGGCAAGGGCGACGGTTAAGACCGCTATGAAAACAATCAGGCGTTTTTTCATAAAGATCCCTCCAATCACATTTGTGACAGTATACCAAACCTCATCCTGCCGGTCAAGCCGGTAAATGTAAACAATCATTTACCGCGGTAACGAACCTGTGGGCATAGCAAAACGGGCGCGCCGCAAGGCGCGCCCGTTGAATATTTACCTTACCGGATTACAGCAGGGTGGAGAAGTGCTTGATGGTGCGGACCATCTGAGAAACGTAGGAGTTCTCGTTGTCGTACCAGGAAACGACCTGAACCTGAGTCTTGCCGTCGGGCAGAGCGCAGACCATGGTCTGAGTAGCATCGAACAGAGAACCGAAACGCATACCGATAACGTCGGAGGAAACGATCTCGTCTTCGTTGTAGCCGTAGGACTCGGTAGCGGCAGCCTTCATGGCGGCGTTGATTTCTTCCACGGTAACAGCCTTAGCGCAGACAGCGTTCAGGATGGTGGTGGAACCGGTGGGAGTGGGAACGCGCTGTGCGGCGCCGATCAGCTTGCCGTTCAGCTCGGGGATAACCAGGCCGATAGCCTTGGCAGCGCCGGTGGAGTTGGGAACGATGTTCACAGCGCCAGCGCGGCTACGGCGCAGGTCGCCCTTTCTCTGGGGACCGTCCAGAATCATCTGGTCGCCGGTGTAAGCGTGGATGGTGCACATGATACCGGACTCGATGGTAGCCAGGTCGTTCAGAGCCTTAGCCATGGGAGCCAGGCAGTTGGTGGTGCAGGAAGCAGCAGAAATGATGTTGTCTTCCTTGGTCAGAGTCTCGTGGTTAACATTGTAAACGATGGTGGGCAGATCGTTGCCTGCAGGAGCAGAGATAACAACCTTCTTAGCACCGGCGTCGATGTGAGCCTGAGCCTTAGCCTTAGAGGTGTAGAAACCG
>JAZSEN010000027.1:0-30698 GCA_045531675.1 Faecousia sp. | reverse complement strand
TTTTGAGATGTTGCAAACTGTGCTGAAAACGTACCTGTTTGCATAGTATTAACAGCTCAGAAGTTGCGACCTTTCGGGAGGGTCAAGACCCTCCCCTACAAAAGGTGCGGTTGTAATCGGAACGCTAAACAATCATTTATCGCACTACAATAAACGGTAAGAAAAAAGGCTGTCGCAGATAGTTTGCAACAGCCCTTCGTTCTTAATGCACAATTACTGCTCGGCGTACACGGAGCACTGCCGGCGATCCTTGCCCTTGCGCTCAAAACGGACGGTGCCGTCAACCAGAGCGAACAGGGTGTCATCGCTGCCGATACCGACATTGACACCGGGATGGATGTGAGTGCCTCTCTGGCGAACCAGAATGTTGCCGGCCAGAACAAACTGACCGTCAGCGCGCTTCACGCCCAGGCGCTTAGCCTCGGAGTCACGACCGTTCTTGGTGGAACCGCCGCCCTTGTGGTGAGCGAAGTACTGAATACCAATCTTCAGCATAGGAATTACACCTCCAAAACTTCGATATAATCAGGATAATCATCCCGCAGACTGCACAGATAGAGCATCATGCCGGCGAGAACCGCCTGAACCGTCTCTTCTTCATCGCAGGATGCGGGGAGGGTCAGGGTGATGCGAGCATTGTCGTCCTTCACCCGAACCTTGGCCTTGGCACCGCAAATATCATTGATGGTAGCCTCGGTCATAGAAACAACAGCGGAGATGGCGGCGCAGACAATATCGGAGCCGCTTTCAGCATAGCCGCTGTGACCGGACACAGAGAATCCGGTGATCCTCTCGTCCTCAGTAAAAAATTCGCATCTGGTCATAATTACAGAGCGATGCTGGTGATCTCCACCTTGGTGTAGGGCTGGCGATGACCGATGTGCTTCTTCTCGCCCTTCTTGGGCTTGTACTTGATGACGTCAATCTTCTTGCCCTTGCCGTTCTTGACGACCTTGGCCTCGACAACAGCACCGGCAACAACGGGAGCGCCGATCTTGGAGTTCTCACCGTCCAGCACTGCCAGAACCTGATCAAACTTCACGGTAGCATCAGCCTCAACGTTCAGCTTCTCGATGAACAGGATATCACCCTCAGCAACGGTGTACTGCTTGCCACCAGTAACGATAACTGCCTTCATTTCTAATTTCACCTACTTTATATTGTGTAGTCTCGCTCTAAGGGCGGGTGCAGGGCGCACCAACTTAAGCCCCTTCGATGCGGCCTGACCATTTTACCACCCTGATTCGGAAAAGTCAAGAACTTTTTAAACTTTTTCCCACAAATCCGTCGTTTGAAAAAGAAAAAATAATTTTCATAAAATATCAAATTCCCCCTTGACAAATCAAGTATGCCGCGCTATAATAGCGAAGTGCTTTGGACGATTAGCTCAGCTGGCTAGAGCATCCGCTTGACGTGCGGAAGGTCATAGGTTCGAGTCCTATATCGTCCACCATAAAGATAGACCTCATCCGAATGGATGGGGTCTTTTCTTTATACATGGTGATTAGGACTCGAACCCATCTGAATGCAGATGTCCGGTGGACATCTGCTTGACGGCGTCAACTCCTTGATTTCATCGAGTCCTATATCCTCCACCATAGAGAAAGACCTCATCCATATTGAACTGCCCTCCCGGATTCTTCAACCAGTTGACTCTTGTAAAAATCTGTAATATTATAAGAGTAGAGTCCAAAGGGATTAGCATGGATAAATAATTACGAATCAACAAAAAGCTGAGGAGGATGCCATATGAAAGAGGCCTTGTTTACATCATCCGGACTGCTGAAGCACAGCATTGCGGCAGCCGTTTGCCTGGCGCTGGTTTGCGCCATTCTAGCAGGCTGCGCAGCTACAGGTCCTGCTAAGGATTCGGACGGAACCGAAGAACCCCGTTGGGTAATCTCTGAGGAAGAACAGGCTCAGATTAAGCAGGATTATTTAGAGTTTTCCCAACACTCCTGTACCGTCAAGGATGTCAGGCTCGTGGTCATCAGTCATATCGATCCGGGCTACGCCGTGGTAATCGGCTGTAAATGCGGCGGTATGGGACTGAATACTTCGTGGCAGAATCTCCATGGCGAAAGCGCCGGCGATTTACAATTTTATATGCCAGACAGCTGGGTCATCATGTTCTGTAAAGACGGTGAATTCCGCACTCTGAGCGAGGCCTATAACTCAGCATGGCTGAACTATAGTCAGCTGCGAACGATTTGGTACGATTATCACGCTCAATTTCCCAAGGCGTTGGAGAAATGGCAGCAAATCAACGTCGGTCTGACAGAACCTCCGGTGCGGGATTCCAGCGGTCTGGATTATGAAGTCAATGCCGACGGTGTAACCTGCACCATTACCGGTATGGGCGTTTGCAATGATAAGGACGTTGTGATTCCGGAATACATCGACGGCTATCAGGTTACTGCAATCGGCAAGATGGCCTTCTGGTCTCAGATCCGGATTACAAGCCTGACCATGCCGGACAGCGTGGTCAGCATTGGAAGCTCCGCCTTTGAATTCTGTGATCAGTTGGAGCGAATAACCTTGAGTGCCTCGCTGAACCAGATTGCTATCCACGCCTTTAAGGATTGCAAAGCGCTCAAAAGCATCCACCTTCCAGACAGTCTGACCAGTATTGGCGGCGGCGCTTTCGTCGATTGCGTCAGCCTGACCGAAATAACGATTCCGGATCAGGTAACAAGCATTTCTTCCGGTATGTTCCGTAATTGCGATAAGCTTGAGTTGCTGACACTCCCTGGTGGCATAACAGAAATTGCGGACCGTGCATTTGAGGGATGCCCCAAACTCGTCATCATTGAATACAAAGGCACAACGGCACAATGGGAATCCATCCAAAAGGATGCTCCATGGTCCGAAGGCGCTCCCACATGCAATGTTCATTGCAGCGATGGTGGCGTTCTGGAAAACGAATATTAAGCACCTCCATAGCACAATTACTCTTGACACACCACCCGTCCGGGTGGTGTGTTTTTATATTCCGCTGCGTTCGAATGGCAATATTCACAATTTCACGTCATTCTTTTTGGGATAAATGCGGAAAACCACCGCTTTCCTTGATTTTATCCTTGTGGTTTTGTAAAATAAACGCGAACATCTGTCTTTGAGAGGAGACTCGCCATGAAAAAATATCTGAAGCGATTCATTGCGCTGTGTCTGTGCTTCGCCACAGTCGCAGGCTATGTTCCCGCCATCGCTCCCACGACCGAAGCCGACGCCACCCTGTACGCCAGCTACACCGACGTTGCCAAAATCTACACCACCAACGGTTGCTATGCCATGCAGGGTCTGGATGTGGATGACACCTACATCTATTGCGCCAAGGTCAACACCAACACCCACACCGCTGCCACCATCGCCCGCGTTCACAAAGGCACCGGCAGCTACACATGGATGACCAACAGCGCCACCGGTACCTACACCTTCACCCAGCTGGCCCACGCTAACGATTTGGCAGTCTGCACCGTCAACGGCATCAAGACCATGTTCGTCGGCACCGGCGGTGACGGCATGGGCGATTACAGTCTGGTGCGTCTGGCAATGGACGGCACCACCATGACCGAGGTGGGTCACTACAACATGAAGCACAACGGCGCCGAATGTTACATGGCAGGCGTCAAGGTCGTCTGCGTCAACGACACCGAGATTACATTGATTTTGAAAAAGGGCAACTATGTCTACACCGCCAAAATTCCCGTTAACAAAACCAGCGGCGATATCAACATGACCTATCTTGGCAAGCTGGACTTCTCCGCGGTCAACTTCAACGGAACCATTAAGGATATGTCGGAATTTGTGGTGCAGGGCTTCGGCTACAAGGATAACAAGCTCTTTGTCCCCATGTCCGCCAACTATCAGGACAGCACCAGCCACATCAGCACCATCGTCTGCTTCGACATCGACGGCATCAACGGCACCTTCCGCAACGACCCCAATATGTCCGTCTGGATTGAGGATTCCACCTATACAGACCTGTTCGAAATTGAAAGCTGCGCCATCTGCCCCACCGACGGAAGGCTCTATTTCGCCACCAATCGCCGGCTCAACAGCGACGATGGCTCCTCTGACGGCGTTCACGTTCTGAACAATTTCGTTTACAGCCCCGCCATGGGTGACTCCACCACGCCACAGAACTACCGCTTCGAAACCATGGACAACAAGCTGGTTTCCGTCACCGACGGCGGCGCGGTTTACAATTCCGCACTCCAGCATCTGGGAAGTGTTTCCGGCAGTACCGTCATCGCCGGACGGTTCAGTTTGGACAAGCCCATTCTGCTGAAGCACAATGAGCCTTGGATCCTGGAGTGGAAAGCCTCCAACTGGACCAAGCACAGTCTGTTCCTGTCCACCTACGACAAAAGTGGCTACGAGGGTAACTACTACCTCTACCGCCGCTCCGGCAGCGGTCTGGTAGCGCTGGGTTTTCAGGGCGATGGCCAGTACCATAACTACGGCCTGATGCTTTCCGACCACGGCATCAAGGACACCGCCGAGCATGTTTACCGTCTGGAAAACCAGATTAACACCGATGGTACCAACATGGTCTATCTGTGGGTGGACGGCACCAAGCTGGGCGCCCTGAACAACTATTACGTCGGCGCCACCTCTCAAAACAAAACCGACAACTGGGTCAGCGGAAAGGACTTCTCCTTCTCCTATGTGGGTACTTCCCAGCATCTGGTTTCCGCCAACCTGAGCTACCTGCAGGTCTGGACCCGCGGCAACCTCAATTCCACCGACGAGCCCAACATGTTCCGCTGGGAAACTACCGGCAACGCCATGACCCCCGTTGCGCAATTCAGCTACACCGCCAACCCTGTCACCGTTCTGTCCGGCTCCTGCAGCAGCGGCACCTACTCTGATTACCATGCGGAACTGAAGCAGGGTATCATCCTGCTGCACGACCGTCCCTGGGTACTGGAATGGAAGAGCGATTCCTGGTCCGGCGGCAGCATGCTGTTCTCCTCCGGCGACACCAGCATGAAGTATAAAGCGCCCTATCTGTACCGCAGTGGCAGCATCGTCAGTATCGGCTACTGCGACGGCACCTCCTACCACAACTACGGCATCCGTCTGGCAGACCACGGCGTAGATCCCGCTGCCGGTCACACCTATCGCCTGACCAACAAAATCGCCGCCGATGGTTCCAATATGGTCTACCTGTCCGTGGACGGCAAAGAGCTGGGGGCCATGAATGGATATTACCTTGGCAGCACCGCGCAAGGTACCACCTCCAACTGGATTTCCGGCAGGGATTTCACTTTTACCAATCTGGGCACCTATCAGCATCGGGTGAAACAGCCCGTCAGCTACATCCAGGTCTGGGAAAACGGCATTCCTGCCAATGACACTCCTGATAAATACCGTTGGGAGTGCGCCGGTTCCAGCTTCAGCTCCATCACCGGCGACTACACTGAAAACACCCCTTATGCCCTCAACGGCAGCATTTCCGGCGGGGTATTCAGCGAAAGCTGTTTCCGGCTGGAAAAGTCGATTGTTCTGCGTCACAGCACTCCATGGAGCATCAAGTGGGAATCCGAGGGAACATGGTCCGGCACCACCAACGGCGCGTTCCTGTTCTCCGCCTCCCTTAACAAAAACGAACTGAATGCCCCCTACCTGTTCAGAAGAAAGAACAGCGATTTGCTGGCTTTCGGTTTCCGCAACGACAGCAATCAGCACGAAAACTACGGCATCCGCCTGTCGGATAAGGGTATCGACGGCACCGTCAGCCATGTCTACGAGCTGGTCAACCGCATCAACACCGACGGCTCCAACATGGTCTACCTGCTGGTGGACGGTGTTGAAATCGGCGCCATGAACAATCAATTCTTTGGCACCACCAATCAGGGTGTCACTTCCAACTGGATTTCCGGCAAGGATTTCGTATTCAGCTACATGGGTACGCCCCAATTCAACATCAGCAATGTATCCATGGACTACATCGAGGTAGACGAGGGTGCTGTCCAGACCGGCACCGTAGTGTTCAAGAACTGGGATGGCACGGTGCTGTCCTCTAAGGAGTACAACATCGGTGACACCGTCACGCCTCCTGCCAATCCCACCCGTCCGGCAGAACAGGGTGTTGTCTACACCTTCGCCGGCTGGGATCAGTCTGTTACCACCTGTCAGGGTGATGCGGTTTACACCGCTACCTACACCTCCTCCGCCATTAACTATACCGTCACCTTTAAGGATTACGACGGTACTGTGATTTCCAGCGCCACCTACAACTATGGCGATACCATCGCAGTTCCCGCCAACCCCACCCGCGCGGCAGATCAGGTGAATATCTACACCTTCGCCGGTTGGGATCAGCCTGTTACCACCTGTCAGGGTGCCGCAGTTTACACCGCCACCTACACCACCGTTCCCATCAGCTACACCGTTACCTTCGTGGATTACGACGGCACAGAGCTTTCCTCCGGTACCTATCACTACGGTGACACCGTCACCGTGCCTGCCGACCCCATTCGTTCCGCCTACACCTTCGCCGGCTGGTCCCCTGCCGTCACCACCTGCACAGGCAATCAGGTCTACACCGCTACCTACACCGTCAAGAGCATCCCCACCATCACACCCACCCGTCCCTCCGTTTCCTTTAAGGACGAGGTGCAGCTGAATGTGTACTTCATCTGCGAGAATCTGGATGGCGTTGCCCTTGAAGATATGGGTCTGCTGACATGGACCAATGCTCAGGAGGACGGCACCATCGAAACCGCCGCCACCGTCACCCCCGGTGCCATCGTCAACGGCTCTGAGTATACGGCTCATACCGGCGGTATCTCCGCCAAGAACATGGGCAACACCATCTACTTCAAGGTCTACGCCAAGCTGGCGGACGGTACTTATGTTTACAGCAAAATGCTGTCTTACAGCATCAAAACCTATGCCCTGCAGCAAATCAGTACCTCCACCAACGAACGTGTTCGGGCTCTGTGTGTGGCGCTGCTGAACTACGGCGCAGCGGCTCAGACCTACTTCAACTACCAGCCCTACGCCCTGATGAACAGCTCCCTCACCACCGAGCAACAGGCGCTGGTCAGCGGCTATGACGAAAGCATGGTCGCCCCCATCGTAACCGCTGCCGCCTCCAAGACCGTGAACTTCACCAAAAACGGCGGTCTGTCCACCTTCTACCCTTCCGTTTCCTTCGAGGGTGCGTTCGGCATCAACTGCTATGCAGCGCCCAGCGCTACGCCTTCCGGCAATGTGACGCTGTACTACTGGTATCAGGACGCGTATGAGTCCGCAGCCACCCTTACCACCGGCAACGCCAGCGGGTCCATCACCATGGAGCTGGCAGACGGCAAGTATGTGGGAAAAGTGGCAGGTATTGTCGCCAGAAAGCTGGACAGCACAGTCTACATTTCTCTGGTTTACACCTCCGGCGATACCACCTATTGCTCCGGCGTGATTTCCTACTCCGTTGGACGGTATCTGGAGCAGATTGCTGCCGACAGCACCAACGCCGCCCAGCCTCTGGGAGCAGCGGCCGCTGTTTACGGCTACTACGCAAAGGAATACTTCGCAAGTCTGGCTTAATATCCAAAAAGCGGGCAGGTCAATCGACCTGCCCGCTTTTTTATCATTAATCATGCGGTCTGTGGTTTCCGGTTACCGCGATGCCAGATAGGATTCCGCGTGATGGACTGCCATCGCGCCATCAGCTACGGCGGTAACCACCTGACGCAGCGTCTTTGTGCGAACATCACCCGCAGCGTAAACCCCCGGAATCCCCGTAGCGGTAGACTCGTCCGCCACCACATACCCGGATTGATCCAACTCCAGTTGTCCGCGCACCAGTTCCGTTGCCGGCACTCTGCCGATGCTGACAAAGACGCCGTTGCACTCCAGAATTTCCTCCTGCCCACTCTGCAGGTTCTTCACCCGTACTCCCGTCAACCTATCCCGATGCAGCAGCTCCGTCACCACAGAATTCCAACAGAACTCCACATTCGGCGCATCGGTCAGCGCCTGATGATAGACCTTCGTTGCCCGCAGAGTATCCCGCCGGTGGATGAGAACCACCCGCTTTGCCACACGGCTCAGCAGCAACGCATCCGCCACAGCAGAATCTCCGCCGCCCACCACCGCAACGGTTTTGCCCTTATAGAACATTCCATCGCAGGCAGCGCAGTAATGGACGCCCTGTCCCACCAGATTCCGTTCCTGAGGCAGTCCCAATTCCTTTGGATATGCTCCGGTGGCAAAAATCACAGTTTTACCATAAAAGGTGCCGCAATCGGTATCAATCTCCTTGATATCGCCAGTCAGGCGAAGTGCGGTCACCTCTGTCAATTCTGTTTCCGCACCGAATTGCTCCGCCGCAGACTGCATCTGCTCAGCCAGCGTAAATCCGTCAATTCCCTCCGGAAAGCCGGGGTAATTCTCAATATTACTACTCAGCGCCATTTGTCCGCCAGCGGACAGTTTTTCCAATACAACAACCCGAAGTCCGGCGCGGGCCCCGTACAAAGCCGCTGTATATCCAGCCGGTCCACCACCGACAACGACCATATCATAAAAGTTTTTCATCTCCATCACTCCTTTTTCTTTCAGTATACCCATTTACAATTATGATTCCGTGATTCTGTCACACTTCGAGAAAAACTGGCAAAACATGGTTTATAGTTTCCCCTCTATCGCGCCGTTCATCAGCAAAGAATGGCGGTTTTGTTTCAGGGCAGCTGCCAGCTCTGCGCTGTTGCGGACGCGATAAGGCAGAACAACGCCCGCCTGACCGATTCGCGCGTCACCGGCAAAATGGATATCACCGCCGGCGGTGCAGATGCCACAAGCGCAGTCCATTGCTGCCCGATTGGATTGCGGACTGTTGGCTGCGTTGTAGATTTCAATGCCGTCCAGAATATCGAAGCGCAGTGGTGTTCCTGCCGGCGTCCAGCGGAAGGGATGCGCCTGAATCACCAACGCCCCATATCCATGGACACGGGCAACAAAGGCATCCAGAGTCAACTCCGGAATATCCGGATTGGACAGCAAAAAATCCAAATCGATGCCGTAACACAAAAACTCCCCGCCCTCGCAGGCATGCTCAATGCCAAAAATCACATCAAAATCCAAGTCCGCTGCCGCAGCCTTCGCCTCCAGATAGGCATTGTAGTAGCAGTTCATTTGCTCTGTCCAGGGCAGGGATCGGTCAACAGCAGTATTGCCCAGCACAAAATGATCCGTCAGAACCAGTCCGGCATAACCGGCGGCATGATACGCACGCACCAGTTCTGCGGCGGTGCTGTGGGCGCAGCGGCTTCCCTGTGCGCTGTGGCAATGTGTTTCATATATGTATTTCATACTCCTCCATAGATGGTGCAAGGCACCTGCTGTGGGGCAGGTGCCTTTTGATTACTTTTTACGTTTGATAACCAGAATCACCACTGTGGCGACTACCACAGCCGCAAAACCGACACAGATACCTAGAATCAGCCAGAAGCTGTTCTGTTTCTCCGGGATTTCAGGCTGTGCTACCGGCTCCTTCTCCAGAACCAGCACCGTTGTACTGACGCCTTCCACAGTCACACTGCCGCTGACAGTGCCCAGTGCTGTGGTACCGGCTTTGTCGCCCTGAACGTAGACCGTCCACTCACCTCCCGGCAAATCCACCTTTGTCTCGCCGGAACGGCTGTTGAACACCACGAACATGCCGTAGTTATCCTCGCCGTTGGCTTTGGGCGCGAACCGGAACGCCAGCACGCCGGTCTGCAGCCCCTCCCGGATCTGCGTGATATTGGCGTTGACATCCTCCGCCGTGGTCATTCGCAGCGCAGGATGGCTCTTGCGGAAAGCAATCAGACCTGCATAATAATCCCGAACCCGCAGGTAAGCTGAATCATCCAACGAATCCCATTTCAGATTATTCACCGAGTCAGGACTCTTGTAGCTGTTGTGGTCGAAGGTGCCGTCGCCCAAAGGCTTGGAGCGAAGCATCTCCTCGCCCGCCTGAAAGAACGGAACACCCTGTGACAGCATCACAACCGCCGCCGCCAGATTATTCATCTTTACCCGCTCCTCGAAAGAGCTGGCTCTGGTGGACATAATGATGCGGTCAAACAGCGCCAGATTATCGTGGCAGGATGCGTAGTTTATGGTCTGGGTCGGGGTCTTGCACCAGGACACCGCGCCATAGAAGGCATCATCAATGGAACCGGCGTAACCGGTAGAGCCAGAAATAAAACCGGTCTTGGTGCTGTTGCTCATGGGACCGCGCAGCGCATCCCGAAGGGTATCGTTGAAGAATGCAAAGCCGGGAAGCTTGGTGGAATTACCCTGAACCGACAGTTCATAGCCATCCTTGGTCAAGGAAGTGGCCATGTTCCAGCCTTCTCCGTAGAAAATCACATTGGGATGGGTCTTGTGAACCTCTTCCACCACGGCATTGATGGTCTCGGTATCAATCAGTCCCACCAAATCGAACCGGAAGCCGTCGATGTGATACTCGTCCGCCCAGTATTTCACGGATTCGACAATGTACTTTTTGACCATGCTCCGTTCGGAAGCGGTGTCATTGCCACAACCGGAACCCAAAGAATAGTTTCCGTTTTCGTCCACGCGACTGAAATACTGTGGAACAATCTGGTTAAAGCAGAACCCGCTGGCGTCATAGACATGGTTGTACACCACATCCATGATGATGCTGATGCCGTTTTCGTGGAGACCCTTGACCATCTGCTTGAACTCACGGACACGGACTGCGCCATCGTAGGGATTGCTGGCATAGGAACCCTCGGGAACATTATAGTTGACGGGATCATAACCCCAGTTGAACTGACCGTCTTCCAGTCTGGTTTCGTCCACGGAGCCGTAGTCATAGCTGGGCAGCAAATGGATGTGGGTAATGCCCAGATTCTTGATGTGGTCCAGACCGGTGGGCTCGCCGTTGGCATTGGTGGTGCCGGTCTCAATCAGGCCCAGATATTTACCCTTATTGGTAATGCCGGAGCTTTCGTCCACACTTAAATCACGGACGTGGAGCTCGTAGATAATGGCATCGGTGATGGAATTGCCGTAGTGCGGATCTACATCCTTATCCCACCCCTCAGGATTGGTGCTGTCCAGATCGATAATCATGGCACGTTGACCATTGGCACCGGTGGTACGGGCGTAGGGGTCGCAGGCTTCATTGACAACGCCGTCCACGCTGACCAGATAGGTGTAATATGTGCCTTGCCGGTCCCCTTCCAGAGTCAGTACCCAGGTACCGTTGACATCCGCTGTCATCGGCAATTCCTCAAAAGGCTCAGGGTCATCGTAGAAATTGCCTTTCATATACAGCCGCACCTTCACACTCTCCGCCGTCGGTGCCCAGACACGCAGAACCGTCTGCTCCTTGGAATAAGTGGCACCCAAATCGGTACCGGTGTAGGTGTACTGTGTTTCGAATTCCTCTGAGGAATAGTATTTGGTCAGGGGCAATGTTTCCTGCTCCTCCGCCAGCACCGGCGCAGCCAGTCCAAAGGTCATCAGGGCCGCCAGCGCGCCTGTAAACAAACGCCGAACCAGTTTTGTATTCATAGATACTCCTTTCCATTTTTCACAAAAACAGCCGAAATATATTCACCAGTTATGTATAAATCATACCACACCCCATTGCCGGTGTAAAGTATTTTATCAGGCAATTCACCTTCCGGGATTGACTCAGCACAGCAAAGTGCCCCCGGAGTTATTCGTAAGCTTCAACAATCCTTCCTCTTTTTCTGCTATATTATCCGGTATTTCTGCAAAAAACAGGCTTTCCCTCTTGTTTTTTTCACAGACAGCGGTTATAATACCCGAGGAAACAATTTAGGAGGTCCTAATTATGGCTGTAAAGATTGAAAAAGAAACCATCATCGGTGACGTACTGGACATCGCCCCCCACGCAGCACCCCTGTTCTTCGCCATCGGCATGCACTGTCTGGGCTGCCCCTCTTCCCGTGGCGAGACCGTTGAGGAGGCCTGCATGGTCCACGGTATCGACTGCGATGCATTCCTCACTCAGCTAAACCACTTCCTGGAGGCCTATGAGGCCGATCAGGCTGAGAAAAACGCTTAAATCACCGGCTATGCCGTCCCGTCTGACGGGACGGCATTTCATTTCAGGAGGAACACCATGAAGATTCCCCTTTCTCAGCGACTGCTGACCTGCTGCGATTTTATCAACCAGGGCGACCGGGTAGCAGACATCGGCTGCGACCACGGCTATCTGGGCATCCATCTGCTAACCAAGGGCATCGCCAGCGCCGTCATCGCCGCCGATGTGAAGGTCGGTCCTCTGCAAAGCGCTATGCGCAATGCCCTGAAATTCGGCGTGCGCAGCAAAATGCAGTTCTATCTTTCCGACGGCGTTCGAAACATCCCCAGAGATTTCGACGTGATGGTTTGCGCCGGCATGGGCGCGGATACCATGATTTCCATACTGAGCGCCGCTCCGTGGCTGAAGGGTGACTACCGTCTGATTCTGCAATGCCAGAGCACACGCCCCGAGCTGCGGAAATGGCTCTACGATTCCGGCTACCGCATTGAGCGGGAAACACTGGCGCAGGACGGAAAGTTCATCTACCCTGTAATGGAAGTGGTCTATGCTCCCTCCCAGCCTCTGACCGCCGGACAGTACCACATCACCCCTGCCCTGCTGGCAAGCGGCTCTGCCTTGCTGCCGGACTTTTACAACCGTGTGGTCAGCGGACTTCAAACCACCGTGCAGGGACTTTCCCATTCTGAAAGTCCGCGATTGGTGGAATTTCAGTCCATCCTCACCGAACTTGAAGCTATGGAGGAACAAATCAATGGCAACCGTTGCTGATATTTTATCCTATCTCGACACCGTGGCTCCCCGCCACATGAAAATGGACTGGGACAATGTGGGGCTGCTCTGCGGCAGCAAACAGCAAGCTGTCACCAAAATACTTGTTGCGCTGGACCCCTTTGAGAATGTCTGTCAGGAAGCGGCGGCTTGGGGTGCGGAGTTGATTGTCACCCACCATCCCCTGATTTTCCATCCGGTCAAAGCCGTCACCGACGAAACGGAAACCGGTCGCTGTATTCAATTTCTGTGCCGTCACGGCATCAGCGCCATCAACGCCCACACCAATCTGGACTGCGCCCCCGATGGTGTAAATGACCGGCTGGCGCAGCTGCTGAGGCTTGAAAACATCGAGGTCATCGACCCCATTGGTACCGATGAGCAGGGTCGTCCCTGGGGACTGCTGCGCTGTGGCGAAGTGGCGGAGCAACCGCTGGAAGCCTTCCTTGCCACTGTCAAAAGCCGTCTGAACTGCGAAGGACTACGGTATGTGGGCACGGGCAAGGTCCGCAAGGTTGCTGTGGGCGGTGGCGCCTGCGCCGGCGAACTGATGGATGCCCTTCGTGCCGGCTGCGATACCTTCGTCACCTCCGATGTGAAATACAACCAGTTCCACGATGGTCAAATGCTGGGCATCAACCTGATTGATGCCGGTCATTTCCACACGGAAAACCCCGTTGTTTCTGTCCTTGCTGACAAAATCACCGCCGCTTTTCCGGAAATTGAGGTCAAAATCTCCGAAAGTCACTGGGAGAATATGAAATTCTATTGATTTTTTCGCCGTAGGGTGCTAAAATATAGCAGATAATTTTTGAAGGGAAGAAATACTTATGTCCGGACATTCCAAATGGCATAACATCCAGAAAACCAAGGGCGCGCAGGACGCCAAACGTGCTGCCGCTTTCACCAAAATCGCCAAGGAGCTGATTGTGGCTGTCAAGGAGGGCGGCGGCATCACCGATCCCGCTAACAACTCCCGTCTGGCTACCGTCATCACCAAGGCCAAGGCCGCCAATATGCCCAACGACAACATCAAGCGTTGTCTGGAGAAGGCTGCCGGTGCCGGCGGTGGTGACAACTACGAAACCATTACCTACGAAGGCTACGGCCCCGGCGGTGTGGCCGTCATCGTGGAAACCATGACCGACAACCGCAACCGTACCGCAGGCTCCATGCGCCACCACTTCGACAAATTCGGCGGCAATCTGGGCGCTTCCGGCTGCGTCAGCTGGTCCTTCGACAAGAAGGGCGTGCTGGTCATCGACAACTCCGAGGAGGAGCTGGACGAGGAAGAGGTCATGATGGATGCCATGGAGGCCGGCGCTGACGATTTCGAGGCTGACGGCGATGTGTTCACCATCTACACCCTGCCCGATGATTTCAATGCTGTGGTCGCCAATCTGAGCAAGTACACCTTCGTGTCCGCCCAGATTGAAATGGTCCCCCAGAACTATCAGAAGCTGGAAACTGAAGAACAGATTGCCCTCATGGAAAAGCTCATCGACATCATGGAAGACGATGACGATGTGCAGAACATCTGGCACAACTGGGATCAGGATTAATATTGAACGCCCTGCCTGTGGGCAGGCCTTTTTTTATGGCAGGTTCTTTTTATCGTCGGTGGCAGGGTTATTGATAAGCTCGCCGTTTTCAGAGAATCGAGAGCCGTGGCAGGGACAGTCCCAGGAACGTTCCTGCCGATTATATTTCAGCGCACACCCCAAATGAGGACATCGTGGTGTAGTCGGAGTCATTAATCCAAGCAGAGATTCAACGGCATTAACAGCGAGCTGTGGACGGAGCATACTTCTCGACGGGGAAAACACCGGCGCGAAGGCATTTTCTTTTCCCTGAACCAAATCCGCCAGCACCATGGCGGACACCATGGATGAGGTCATCCCCCACTTATTGAACCCCGTTGCCACATACAGATTCGGCGTGTTTTTGGAATACTGCCCGATATACGGTACACCATCAAGGCTCATGCAGTCTTGGGTTGCCCAACGGTTGATGATTTTCGCCGCCGGATACTGGTCGCGGGTAAAGCCCTCCAGCTCTGCCCAGTTACCGCCCTGTTTACCGGTACGGTGGGAGCCGCCACCCAGCAACAGCAACTGCCCGTACATACGAAATGACAGTCCCTTCTTATCCTCATCCACATACATTCCGTCAACATGGCCCGCACCCTCCAGCGCCAGAACATAGGAGCGGTGCTGATACAGCTTCAAAAAGTATCCGCCGTGTTTATTGAGGATGGGAAAATGGGTGGCAATAATCATCTTTTCGCAGGTGATTTCTCCCTTGTCAGTCACCGCGCCGTTGGACTTCAATTCCAGAACCTTGGTGTTCTCGTAGATTGGAAGTCCTTTTGCAATTTCACTCAGGAATTTCAGCGGATGGAACTGCGCCTGATACTTCACCTGCACCGCCCCCGCCACAGAAAACGGCAACGACTCCGCCTGCGAAAACGCCGCATTCAAACCCAGCCGGTTCAGCGCTGCCACTTCTCTTTCGATTTTTTGACGGTCAAACAAGGAATACACATAGGAATCCTGTCGCTGGTAGTCGCAGGAAATATTCCGGCAAAGCCAGTCATATTTCTCCACCGCTGTCTGCTGTGCCCGAAGATACAGCTGCGCCTTTTCCTCCCCCAGGCGATTGATGAGCTGATTGTAAATCAGACCATGCTGGAGCGTGATTTTCGCCGTGGTGTCTTTGGTAATGCCGGCACCGATTCGCTTCGCCTCTACCAGTGCACAATCCACGCCGGCATTTTTCAGCATATACGCACACAAAACACCTGCTAATCCACCGCCAACAATCAGCACATCCGTCCGCAGATTTCCCTTCAAATCCGGAAAATCCGACGGGCGGAAATTTTTCATCCATACAGAATCCATCCTGCCACCTCTTTACGGATAGTATCTGCATCCATTCTCAAATTTATGTGCGCATAGTAAAACCGCTGCCACAATGGCAGCGGCTTTTCAGAGTGTCAATAAAGTCCCAAACCGTCAAACCCAGTGTTTCACGGTTTGGGGCTTTACGCTATTGGATTACGTTTTGATACTTTATTCATAGATAAGGAAAAGCCTTGCTACGCAAGGGGTTTGACTTACTTCGCAAATCGAAGGACTTCCGTACCTTTGTACGCCGACGCCTTCGATTTTCTCGTCTTTTGGCCTTTCTTGCCCTCTGTCAGTCTGTCAAAAAGAGTTTTTTGACAGACTAAAGCCGCTGCCGAATGGCACCCGCTTTTATTAGTTTTTCAGGCTTTGCAGCGGAGCGGGAATCCGTCCGCCGCGGGCGATGAAGTCCTCGGTGGTTTCGCCATGGACAGGCATAACAGGTGCGCTGCCCAGCAGTCCGCCCATTTCCACACGGTCACCTACCACCTTACCGGGGGCAGGGATAATGCGGACGGCGGTGGTCTTGGAATTGACCATGCCGATTGCCGCTTCATCGGCAATGATTGCGGAGATGGTAGCAGCGGTGGTGTCACCGGGGACGGCAATCATGTCCAGTCCCACGGAGCAAACGCAGGTCATGGCCTCCAGCTTATCCAGCGCCAACACGCCTGCTTCGGCAGCAGCAATCATACCCTCGTCCTCGGAAACGGGAATAAATGCGCCGGACAGTCCGCCCACATGGTTGGAGGCCATCACGCCACCTTTTTTCACAGCATCGTTCAGCAACGCCAGCGCAGCGGTAGTACCATGGGTGCCGCAGACGGACAAACCCATTTCCTCCAGAATCCGCGCCACGCTGTCCCCAACCGCAGGGGTAGGCGCAAGGCTCAAATCCACAATACCAAAAGGCACATTCAGCCGCTTGGAGGCTTCCACGCCCACGATTTGACCCATGCGTGTGATACGGAAAGCGGTCTTTTTGATGGTTTCCGCCACCACATCGAAGGGCTGACCCTTAACACTTTGCAGCGCATGGTATACCACTCCGGGTCCGGATACGCCCACATTCAGCACGCACTCCGGCTCACCTACGCCATGGAAGGCACCGGCCATGAAGGGATTGTCCTCCACCGCATTGGCAAACACCACCAGCTTGGCGCAGCCCAGACCATCATTGTCGGCGGTAAGCTGGGCAGTTTTCTTGATGATGCGCCCCATTTCAGCAACGGCATCCATGTTGATACCCGCCTTGGTGGAGCCGACGTTGACACTGGAGCAGACCCGCTCGGTGCAGCGCATGGCCTCCGGAATGGAACGAATCAGCTTCCAGTCGCTTTCGGTGCAACCCTTCTGAACCAGAGCCGAAAAACCGCCGATGAAATTTACGCCAACTTCCTTGGCTGCCCGATCCATGGCAAGCGCCAGCGGCACATAGGAATCATCCCGACAGGCAGCACCAACCAGTGAAATCGGCGTGACGGAAATACGCTTATTGACAATGGGAATTCCAAATTCCCATTCAATATCCTGACCGGTTTTCACCAGATTTTCTGCTTTTCTGGTGATTTTATCGTAAATCTTACGGGCACAGACCTCAACATCGTTATCCGCACAATCCAGCAGGCTGATGCCCATGGTGATGGTACGGATATCCAGATGCCGCTTGTCAATCATATCCTGAGTCTGTAAAATATCCTTCTGATTAAGCATACTCTACCTCACACCCGATGCATAGCCTCGAAGATATCCTCCCGCTGGACACGAATGGACAATCCCATTTCCTGACCTTTGGCATCCATGGCCTTGGAAAGCTCCGCCAGCGGAACATTGCAACCGGTCACATCCACCACCATCATCATGGTGAAGTACTCCTGCATGACGGTCTGGCTGATATCGAGGATGTTTACATTGAATCCGGCAAGGGCGACACAGGTCTCACCGATGATACCCACACGATCCTTGCCTACAACGGTTACCACAGCTTTCATGGCTTACACCTCGAAATCTGCTGCCACACGGCTGCCCAACAGGTGGAAAAACTGCTCCTTGGCGGCAAGGTGCAGCGGATGCTCCGCATAGTCTACCAATGCCTGACGGCTTTCGAACTCCGAGTACAGGCAGTAGTCCATGCCACCCTGAAAACAGGGACGGATCTGCATGACCTGCAGGCCGGGAATCTGCCCCACCAGCGGCTCCAGCAGAGAGCCAATCAGCTTCACAGACGCGTCCTTGTCCACGCCCTCCTTGAATGTATACGCAACAATATGCTTGACCATAATTTTACTCCTTCATTGTGTGGTAAAATATCGTTTAGCGTACTAACAAAACCCTTTGTAGTTATTGCGCTAAACAATCATTTCGCATAGTAACCTCAGCTACGCAAATACCGGGGCCGGCACTGTGCCAGCCCCGGTATGTAGCTTAATTACTCAGCGTCCTCGGCGACTTCCTCGACGATTTCCTCGTCGGCAGAGGTCTCCAGCAGGGCACGGATGGACAGGGAGATGCGCTTGTTCTCAGCGTCCACATCGGTAATCTTGACCTGAACATCCTGACCCTCGGACAGAACATCCTCGGGCTTGCCGATGCGGCGGTCAGCAATCTGGGAAATGTGAATCAGGCCGTCCACGCCGGGGATGATTTCAGCGAAGGCACCGAAGGTCATCAGCTTCACGATTTTGGCATCCACAACGTCGCCAACAGCGTACTTGCTCATGAACTGGTTCCAGGGATTCATCTCAGCGGTCTTGTAGCCCAGAGAAATCTTATGCTTCTCGGTGTCGAAAGCGATGACGTAAACGTCAATCTCGTCGCCAACCTTAACCACGTCAGCGGGAGTCTTGATGCGGTTCCAGCTCAGCTCGGAAACATGGACCATGCCGTCCACGCCGCCGATGTCCACGAAAGCACCATAGGAAGTCAGGGACTTCACAACGCCGTGGTACTTGGCACCGACCTCAATCTCAGCCCAAATCTTCTCGCGGGAAGCCTTGCGCTCCTCGGAGGTAACAGCGCGGATGGAGCCGATGACACGACGACGGGCGCGGTTGACCTCGGTGATCTTCAGGCTGACAGTCTTGCCGACCATACCGGTCATGTCGCCGCCCTTGGCAATGCCAGACTGGGAAGCGGGGATGAACACGCGGATACCCTTGACATTGGCAACCAGACCACCCTTGTTCTCCTCGGTGATGGTGCCCTCAACGGTAATCTTCTCCTCGACGTAGCTGCCAATCTCGTCCCAAATCTTCATGCCGTCCAGCTTCTTCTTGGACAGCTGAACAGTGCCCTCCTGATCGTTGACGCGGACAACGAAAACCTCGATTTCGTCACCGACCTTCAGGATATCCTCGGGCTTGACGGAAGGATCGTGGCTGACTTCATCATACGGAATGTAACCGGCGTGCTTGGTGCCCAGATCAACCTGGACTTCGGTGTTGCCGATGCTGGTAACAGTGCCGATAACCTTGTCTCCTGTATTTAAAGTCTTGATGGACTGTTCCAGAAGTTCTGCGAAGTTCTCCTCCTGTACAGCCTCAACATTAGTAATTTCGCTCATAGTCTTATTGACCTCCTTTATTATCCACGCCGGCGTAGATGCGCCGGCCGTGATTCCAACATTGGTGATACCCCGGAACATGGACGCGTCCAACTCGGAAGCATTGTCCACAAGCGCCACAATCGGGCAGTGCTCACGGCATATCATAGCGAGCCGACCAGTATTGGAGCTGGTAGGATCTCCCACCACTACCATGGCCTGACAGGATCCGCTCAAAATAGCGGCTTCCCCCTGCCGATCTTCAGTCGCTCTGCATATTGTATCAAAAATTTTCAATTTAGTAAACTGTTTTTTTGCAATTTTGCAACATTTTTTCCAAAGTGCCTCAGTTGAGGTGGTTTGTGACACCATGCACAGGGGTTGATCTTGGGCCACCTCGCCGGAATCCACCCATTCGAGCAGCTCCTCGGGACTTTCAAAAATCCTGCACCGGTCACACCAGCCGGCAATCCCCTCCACCTCAGGATGGGAACGGGTGCCGATGATGATGGGAAGGGTCCCCTCCTCCGATGCCTTGGCTACAATTCCGTGGATACGCTTGACGAAGGGGCAGGTTGCATCCACGATTTCCACACCCTGCTTTTCCAGCGCTTCAATCACCGCTCTGGTCACACCGTGGGAACGGATGATGACCGTACTGCCGGCCTGCGCATCCTCCGGTCTGTCGATGACCTTGACGCCCAGCTCTTCAAACCGGCTGACCACATGACGGTTGTGGATGATGGGCCCCAGAGTCACCACCTGCTTGCCGGCAGTGGCGGACTGCTCCACCAGCTCCACGGCACGGGAAACGCCAAAGCAAAAGCCGGCGTTCTTTGCCACAGTTACACTCATAGACCAATCTTCTCTCCGACGATTTTCTTGATGGTAGCCACAACGCCTTCGATATCCAGTCCGGAGGTATCCACCTTTACCGCATCCTTCGCCTGCTTCAGAGGGGCAATGGGGCGATTGATATCCCGATTGTCCCGCTGCTCGATTTCCTTGAGAATCATCGGCAGATTCGCCTTCTGACCCTTTGCAATCAGCTCGTCATAGCGGCGCTTGGCACGAACCTCGGGGTCGGCAGTGAGGAAAATCTTCACATCAGCATCGGGCAGCACCACGGTACCGATGTCCCGGCCGTCCATAATCACATTGTGCTTCTTGGCAACACCGCGCTGCATATCCAGCAGCACATCCCGCACCACGCTCTGTGCCGCCACCTGAGAGGCCTTCTGGGAAATATCCTGGGTGCGAATGTCGTCGGATACGTCCATGCCGTTCATAATCATGTGCTGAACGCCCTCATCATCGTACTCAATCTCCACAGTCAGCTCGTCGATATAGCGCTCCACACCGTCGGTATCCTTGGGGCTGATGCCCAGAAGATCCAGAAAATACGCAACCGTGCGGTACATGGCTCCGGTATCTACATAATAATAGCCCAGCTCGCTGGCAAGCCGCCGCGCGATGGTGCTTTTGCCTGCTCCGGCAGGTCCGTCGATGGCGATACAATAGGTCTTAGCCATTTTGTGTCCTACTTTCGAATATATTTATAAGAAGCGATACTATCGTTTACATACTAAGTAATAATCTATCAGATATTTCTCAATTTTGCAAGTGCCATAGTTTCTTTTGCAACAACTTCCTCCGGAGTCAAATTCAGCTTATCGCCGGTTTCCTCCGGTGACAGAGGTTTCCCGCCCTCCAGACCAAAACGCAGCGTCAGCAGTCTGGCCTCATCGGCGTCCAGATTGGACAGCAGTTCCGAAATCCGCTGACGCATCTGGAAGTACGCGGTGTCCTCCACCGCCTGCTGTTCTTCCTCCTCCGCAGGTTCCTCGTCAGGCTTTTTCACCTTCGCCAGAACCCGTGCCGCATCCAGCATTTTCGCCACCGCCGATGCTTCGTCAGCGGTCATGTGCAACTCCAAGGCGATTTCCTCCATAGTGGGGTTGCGCCCCAAATCAGAAAGCAGCCGCTCATCCACAGCCCGGTAATCCTCCATGGCCTGACGCATCCGCTGACCGACACCGCAGCTGCGGGCCTGCATGGTCACCAGTCGTGCCATGCCAAAGCGAATATGCCATTGACACTGCTGCTCCAAATCACCGCCGGTGTACTCCAGAATACCCTGCCACAGGCCAAGGCTGCCCTCCTGAATCAAGTCCTGAAGCAGCACGCCCCGTCCGGTCATAGCACAGGCACAATCCACCACTTGGCCGAGCATCAGATTGGTGATTTGCTCCACCACAGTGCGGTCGCCTTCCGCCAGCCGTTGGGCAAGGACTGCCACATCGCCGCAGGCAGGAATGGCCGCCAGCTCCTCCAGATACAGCCGCAGAGGATCGGTTTCGTCCAGACTCTCCACCCAGCGGTCGGTTTGCACCAGCTGCTCTTCACGACGCAGGCGGACAGCTGCCTCGCCGGTTCCTGCCGCTTTGGGCAGCTCCGACACATCCAGCGCAATCTTCCGCTGCTCCAGCTGCAGCAGCGCATCCTCCACCGCAGACTCCTCCTCCCCTTCCATCAGGGTCAGAAATCTTGCGGCGGACAGACTGCCGCCGTCTTCTATATTTTCCAAAACCAGCTCCCATGGAGTCGGTTCAAAGGTCACATCCAGATTCATTCCAAAAAGTCCTCCAGTCCCATACTGGCACCGCATTTTTTCAGCTTGTCCATTGCCTGCCGTTCAATCTGACGGGCCCGCTCCTTGGAGATGCCCAACAGCTTACCGATTTCCTCCAGCGAATGGCAGACTCCGTCCTCCATTCCGAAGTGGAGCCGAAGAATCCGCTGCTGACGTTCATTGAGCATGGACAGCAGCTTGTCCATAGTCTGCTCCAGCTCCTCGCGAATCACCTGCTCCTGCGGCTGCATGGACTGGGTATCCTCCAGCAAAAGTCCCAGTGTGGCATCCTCGCCACCGGCAGGGGCATCCAGCGAACAAGTCTCCGGTGCCAGCTCCAGCAATTTCTCCACCTTGTCCTGCTCCATGCCACAGCGAAGAGCAATCTCTGCCGCTGTGGGCGGAACGCCGTTTTCCTGCAGCAGCTTCTGTCGCACCGCCATGACCTTACGCATCCGTTCGGCGGTGTGCAGCGGCACACGAATCAGAGTGCTGTGATTGATCAGGCAGCGGGTCACGCCCTGCCGAATCCACTTGGTGGCATAGGTGGAAAACCGGTAATCCAGCGTATAATCAAATTTCTTTGCCGCCACAAGCAGACCGATACTGCCCTCCTGAATCAAATCCAGCAGCGGCACGCCCCGACCGGCATATTCTCTCGCCACGGACACCACCAGCCGCAGGTTGCAGTCTACCATCCGACGGATGGCGTCCTCATCCCCTTCGGCACAGCGACGGGCAAGCTCCCGCTCTTCCTCTGCCGTCAGGCGTGGAAAGCGGCGAATCTCATTGAGATACTGACGGACATCGTCCTCCCCCGCACTGACGGGGGCCTCGGGCTCCAAATAGACAGGCATTATGCCTTCATTCCTTTTCTATCCTTTAATTTATCTCGAAATGCCAGCAAATCATCGTCGCTGGCAACCTGCTTGGCCTGGTGTTCGCCACGGATGGTGCGGATGCAATCGGCAAGGGCCGTCTCATTGACCGGACCCTCCTGACGTTGGGCGATTCCTGCCAGATGGGACATCTCCTCGCCGGAGAAATCCGACAGCACACCCAGATTGACCTCCAGCCCCTCCCGGAAGCGCTGACGCAGCTGATCAAAGGCTCTGCCCAGCATCGGTACAGAAAAGGTCTCCGCAGTCAAAGCATCGGTCTGGGCCAGCAGCGCCGGCTCCCGAAGAATCAGCGCCAGCACCGTTTCCTCGGCACGGGCGGATTTTACATTGTCGTAGCGGATGCTCCGGGTCTTGGGCTGCAGGTTCTTCGCAGGCTCCAGATTAATCTGCTCCTGCCGTTTCTTTTCACGGTTGACCCGACGTTTGAACGCCTTGTCCACCTCCATTTTCAGAGCCTCATAGCTGATGCCGGCAGCCTCCGCCACACGGTTGCCGTAGACCTCCCGCTGGACTGCGCTGCCCAAGGTGCAAATCAACTCCGCCGACTCATGGATGTACTTCACCCGCTGGTCGTCCTCGCGCAAATCGTACTTGCGGCGGATGGCGTTGAGCTGGTACTCAATCCGGTTGGAGGACTCCTCCAGCAGCAGCTTGAATTTGTCCGCCCCGAATTTTTTCAGAAATTCGTCGGGATCCTTGGCATCCCGCATCTGCAGGACCTTCACCTGCAATCCTGCCTTCTCCAGCATGGGAATGGCACGTTGAGTAGCATTTTGACCGGCCTTGTCGCCGTCGTAAATCAGCACCACCTGATCCGTATACTTGGACAGCAGGTTGGCGCCATCCTCGGTCAGGGCAGTTCCCAGAGAGGCCACAGCGCAGTCAAAGCCGTACTGGTGCAGGGCGATGGCATCCATATAGCCTTCCACCAGAATCAGGTAACCCAGTTTGCTTTTCTTGGCAATATTCAGGGCAAACAGGTTTTTTCTCTTGTTGAAAATCAGGGTTACGGGTGAATTGAGGTACTTCGCCGCCTCGTCATCCTTCTTCATGATGCGACCGCCGAAACCGATGACGTTGCCACGAACGTCGATGATGGGGAACATCAGCCGGTCACGGAACCGGTCAAAGAGGTTGCCGTTCTTCTTGGAAACGGTGACCAGTCCGGAATCCCGCAGCTCCTGATCCGTATACCCCTTCTTCCGCAGGGCATCCACCAAATCCGTCCACGAATCCGGTGCGTAGCCGATGCCGAAGGTGGTCAGCACAGACTTGGGCATACCACGGCCGTAGGCGTACTGCAACGCCGCCTGACCCTCGGGGGCATAGAGCTTGCTGTGGAAGAACCGGGCCGCTTCCTTGTGCAGCGCCCACAGGCGCTCCTGCTGGCGATAGCGGCTCTGGTACTGCTCGTCCTCCGGCACTTCCATGCCGACCCGCTTGGCCAACGCACGAACGGCATCAGGGTAGCTCAGTCCCTCCAGCTCCATCATAAAATTCACCGCACCGCCACCCTTGTGGCAGCCAAAGCAGTAGTACATCCCCTTGTCGGGCGCAACAGAGAAGGAAGCGGTTTTTTCCCCGTGGAAGGGACACAGTCCGAACAGATTAGAGCCGGACCGGCGCAGGGAAACATACTGCCCCACCACATCCTCGATGGGATTGCGGGCAATCAGTTCATCAATAAATGCCGCCGGAAACGCCATACTTCCCCTCCTCTCAGCTTTGAAATTATATTATATCACATTATCCGCGGACATTCCACCCCATAGGAATGAAAATTTCTGTGAACTTATCCACGGCGTAGTTGTCGGTCATACCGGCAATATAGTCGCTGACGGTACGCTCCAGTCCGTCAAAGGACATCTGAGGCTGGAAATCCTCCGGCAGCGCCTCGGGATGCTCATAGTAATACTCAAACAGCCGTTGAAGCATATCCTTGGCCTTGCTCTCCTCGCCCTTGGCGATGGGGTTGCGGTAGACCCGTTCAAACATGAATGAGCGCAAATCCAGCAGCGCCTGATCCACCGCCGGTGAGAACATCACCGCGCCTGCCTCACGGGAGGTCAGGATGGCATCGCAGACCAGCGTATTGACCCGCTGGCTGTGATTATGTCCCAGAATTTCCTGAATATCTCCGGGCAAATCCTCATCGGTAAGGATGCCGGCACGAATGGCATCGTCAATGTCGTGGTTGACGTAGGCAATCCGGTCGGAATGGCGCACCACCTGACCCTCAAGGGTTTCGGGGATATAGTCGCCGGTGTGGCCCAGAATACCCATCCGCACCTCATGGGTCAGATTCAAGCCCTGACCGTTCCGCTCCAGAATATCCACCACACGCAAACTCTGCTCGTTATGGCGGAAAGGTACCCCCAGACACTTGGTCAGCGCATGCTCGCCGGCGTGTCCAAAGGGGGTATGACCCAAATCGTGACCCATGGCTATGGCCTCCGCCAAATCCTCGTTCAACCCCAACGCCTGCGTGATGGTGCGGCTGATTCGGGTGACCTCAAGGGTGTGGGTCATACGGGTACGGTAGTGGTCGCCCTCCGGCTGGAGAAAGACCTGTGTCTTGTGCATCAGCCGGCGGAACGCCTTGGAGTGAACAATGCGGTCCGTGTCCCGCTGAAAGCAGGTGCGGACATCGTTTTCACGGGGTCCCTCCTCACGGGGACGTCCCTTGCTCCGGTCGGCAAAGGCCGCCAGCGGATTGAGCCGCTGATGCTCCAGCCGTTCCAGTTCTTCTCGTACGGTCATCGTAACCACTCCTCAAATACTGTTATTGCAGCAGTTCCAGCAGTCCTTCGCCGAAACGGCTGATATCATGCTCACACGCCCATTGGCGTGCCTTGTCCAAATCGTAGAGATAGGTCGCCATATTCTCCAGATACCCCTCCACCGCAGCTTGCAAATCCCCATCGGTATTGGGAACGCAGGCTGCCAGTGTGCCGTTTTGGGTGGTGTAGATTCCACCGACGGTATCCGTGGTAATCACCCGAACTCCCAGCAGCATAGCCTCCAAAATCACCAATCCGAAGCTCTCCCATACAGAGGGGCAAATCAGGAACTGAGCCTGCTTTAAGTAGGGGTAGGGATTTGCTTTTGGGCCCAGCAGAAAAATCCGGTCACCCATGCAAAGCCGCTCCACTCGTTGCTGAACACGGACATTGTCCGTATCCGGACCCATAACATACAGCCGTGCATCGGGATGCTTGGGAAGCACCTTTTGGCACATAAATTGCAACACCCGGGAGAATCCTTTCTCCGCGGACATTCTGCCAATCATGATAAAGTTGACTTTGGTGGGGTCGAAGGCAATGTCGCAAGGCTGCTGCGCCTTATTTTCGATTGCCTGACAGTCCAGCGGATTGGGCAGGGCATAGACATTGTTCAGTCCAAAGCACTGCCCCATCTCCTGCGCCACCAGCCCGGACACCGTCCAAATCATATCGTATTTTCTAAAAACCGCTCTACGGAAAAACTTTGCGATGCGCTTTTTCAGCGGCAGACGGGGAAGGTCAAAACCCTTGTAGTGGTCGTTGTGGCACCAGAAAACGGTATGCTTTGCCCGTTTGGCGAAAACCGCATTGGTAAGCGACGGGCGCAGTACCACCATATGATCCCAAATCTCGTTGCCCAACAGTTTCTGATAGATTCTTTTGGAAAGCCACGGCAATTTTGCCAGATACCTGTCCAATCCCTTATCCGGCAGAGGCCGGTAGTCAATGGTCACATTTTCAGGAAACGCATCCTGCACCCCTGCGCCGTCATCTTCACAAAAGCAAATAATATGAGTGTCGTAGCGCTTATGTAGCACCTGTAGTGCGTCAATCAATACATTGGTAATCCCACCCATCTTCAACCGGGTCGAAAGGATACAAATGCGCTGACGGGATGTTTCAGACATATGGCGATTCCCCTTCCACTTACTCAGACAGGAAATGCTCTGTATTCCTGTCCGGTTTCCATACCCTCAATGGTACCGGCGCTCATGTCGGTAAGCTTGTCCAGAAAGGGCTGTGCCTGCGCCTCCGGCATCAGGATATCCAGCTCCACATCCGCGCCGAACTGGGTATCCCGAAGGATGCCGCCAAAGGCGGCAATCTCCAGCTTCACACGTTCATAATAGTTATAAGGGATAGGCACATACAGCGCCGTCCAGACCCGTTTCATGGACTTTCCTGCAGCGTCCACGGCAATTTTCGCACCTTTGGTGTAGGCGCGAACCAGTCCGCCGGCACCCAGCAGGATGCCACCGAAGTATCGGGTCACCACGCACACAATATTATATAGTCCTTCCCTTTGCAGGACCTGGAGCATGGGCATTCCGGCGGTGCCGCCGGGTTCGCCGTCGTCGGAGAACCGGACCGCACCGTCCTTGATGATATATGCCCAGCAGTTGTGGGTAGCATCGTAGTGCTGTTTCTTCATCTGCTGGATTTTCTCCAGTGCCGCTTCTTCTGTTTCCACAGGCCAGACACGTCCGATGAAATGAGATTTCTTCTCATAAAACTCATCTTCGCCAAACTGTGTCGGCACCAGATATTCTTCCACGGCTCAGCACTCCTTTGTGATATACTCTTTCAGTCGTCCGTACAGAATGGGGTCCAGCACCGTTTCCACCACGATGCCCTCGCCGGTGTAGTCCACGGACTTGACCTGGGCGTTTTTGTGGAGGGTGTCCACCAGTCCGCCCTGAGAATAGGGCAAGGTCAGCACCACATGATGGCGGCTGTGACCCAGCGCGTTTTCGATAGCCTTCAGCAAGTCCTCCATGCCGTAGCCATGCTTTGCGGAAATCCGCACCACATCCTCCCCGATGGGGATATCCGTGGGGTCCACCAGCTCCGCCTTGTTGTAGCAGCGCAGAACCCTTGTTTCCGGTTTTGCCAGCTTGGCAATCAGCTTGTCTACTACCTCGATGTGTTCCTCCCGCTCCGGATCGGCGGAGTCGATTACATGGAGCAGCAAATCCGCATACTCCAGCTCCTCCAGCGTGGCGCGGAAGGCGTCCACCAGATGGTGGGGCAGCTTGGCAATAAAGCCAACCGTATCAGAGAGTATCACATCCAGATTGTCGGAAACGGTCAGCTGACGGGAGGTGGTATCCAAGGTGTCGAAAAGCCGGTTGTTTGCCGGGATTCCCGCACCGGTCAGCTGGTTTAAGAGAGTGGATTTTCCCGCATTGGTGTAGCCAACGATGGCAACCACCGGCACGGAGTTCTTCATCCGCCGCTCTCGCTGGACACTGCGAACCTGCCGCACCTGCTCCAGCTCGTGCTGAAGCCGTGTGATCCGCTCACGGATGTGACGGCGGTCGGATTCCAGCTTGGTTTCACCGGGGCCACGGGTGCCGATGCCGCCGCCCTGCCGGCTCAGGCTCTTGCCCATACCGGACAAACGGGGCAGCAGATACTGGTACTGCGCCAGTTCTACCTGCAGGCGACCTTCCTTGGTCTTGGCTCTCTGGGCAAAGATATCCAGAATCAAGGCGCTGCGGTCCAGCACCGTCACGCCCAGAATCTCCTCCAGCGCGCGGATGTGTCCGGGAGAAAGCTCGTTATCAAATATAACCATGGTGGATGCCGTGGCCTCCACCAGCATTTTCACTTCCAGCGCCTTACCCTCGCCAATGAAGCTGTGGGCATCGGGGGTATGGCGGTTTTGCAGGACCTTGCCGGTGCAGAAGCCGCCGGCAGTTTCCAGAAGGGCATCCAGCTCCTCCAGAGTTTCCTCGGTGGCGGTCTGGGCCTTGGTGAAGCAGTCGGCGTTCAGACCTACCAGTACCGCCCGTTCCTGCACCATTGATTCGAAATTAGATTCCATATTCTTCCTCCATGTGCTGTAAATTACCGTTTAGCGGAGTAATGATGCGCTAAACAATCAAACCTACTATCCCACAGCACGGGGTAAACATACAAAAAGTCCGCACTACGCTTACGCAGTGCGGACTTCGGTTTTACTTCAGGCCAAAGCGCTTGTTGAAACGATCAACACGTCCACCAGTGTCAACCAGCTTCTGCTTGCCGGTATAGAAAGGGTGGCACTTGGAGCAGATCTCGACACGGATCTCCTTCTTGGTGGAGCCGGTGGTAAAGACGTTACCGCAGTTGCAACGGATCGTGGTCTGTTCGTACTTGGGATGGATACCTTCCTTCATTTCGTTCACCTCTTTCTCATCAAGTAAAAGGGCATAATTGCCCCAGCAATCTTTAATCGCTCGAATATACTATCACATCTGCTTCCAGAATGCAAGTATTATTTTATGATTTTTGAAATTATTCTTCAAAAAGTGTCGGATCTATTTTCCGGTCCTTGAAATAATACTCCCGGTCATGTTCTCCCACAGGCCGCAGAACCCTGCAGGGGTTGCCAACGGCCACCACACCGGAGGGAACATCCTTTGTGACAACACTGCCCGCACCAATCACCACATCGTCACCGATGGTGACACCGGGCATGACAATAACACCCGCTCCCAGCCAGCATCGCTTTCCAATGCGGATCGGCATATTGAACTGAAGACCCTTACCCCGAAGTTCCGGAGCAATTGGATGGCCCGCAGTTGCCAGCGTAACATTGGGGCCAAACATGGTATCATCCCCCACATAGATGTGGGTATCGTCCACAAGGGTCAGATTATAATTTGCATAGATCCATTTCCCAAAATGAACAAACTTACCGCCGAAGTTCGCATGAAGAGGAGGCTCAATATAACACCCTTCCCCGATTTCCGCGAACATCTCCCGGAGCATCTGCGTACGCTTTTCCAATTCCGATGGACGTGACTGGTTGAAGTCGTAAAGCTTCTCCTGACACAAGGTCTGAACTGCATGAATCTGCGGATCTCCAGGAAAATAAACCTCCCCGGTATGAAGTTTATCCCAGTTGCTCATATCAGAATGTCCAGTTGCCGTTCTCGAAGATCCGGACAACCTCGCCGTTTTCACAGGTTGCGTCGATATTCATGGTGTCGCAGCCGATCATGAAGTCCACGTGGATCATGGAATCATTGATGCCCAGCTCACGGCACTCATCCAGCGTCTTCTTATCGAAATCCTTGATGGTATCTGCAAAACCACGGCCCAGCGCCAGATGGCAGGCAGCGTGTTCATCATAGAGGGTATTGTAGAACAGGATACCGCTCTGGCAGATGGGGCTTGCCTGAGGTACCAAAGCGCATTCGCCCAGATAGCCTGCGCCCTCGTCCATATTGACCATTTCACGCAGCTGCTCTTCGCCGACTTCCGCGCCCACTTCTACTGCCTTGCCGCCTTCAAAACGCAGCCAGAACTTGTCGATCAGCTGACCGCGGTAGCTCAGGGGCAGAGAGGAATAGACAATACCCTCAGCCTCACCCTTCTTGGGAGAGATGAAGCACTCCTCGGTGGGGATATTGGGGTTGAAGAAAATCCCCTGCAGGCTGGTATCGCCGCCGCCACGCCAGTTGCTCTCTGCAATCAGACCCACAGTCAGGTCGGTGCCATTGGCTGCGGTGTAGTGCAGGCTCTTAATTTTCAGCTTGTTCAGGTGGTCGCAGCGGGCAACCAGGTTGGCACCGTGCTCTTCCCAGGCCTTCTCGGGATCCTCGGTAACACGGGCGGCGGAGAGGATGGCCTCCCACAGCATCTCCATAGCCTTGCCCTTGGGCACGCCGGGGAATACTTTCTTCGCCCAGGCAACACCGGGGACAGCGGCAATGCTCCACTGCTCCTTGTTATCCCGGCGCTCACGGTAGGGCTTCAGGATGGGATAGGTGATCTGGTTGGCCTTGGAGACCTTTGCCATGTTGACACCCTTCAGACCGTCGGGGTCGGAGGACATGATGTTCAGGCGGGCGGGCAGAACTTCACAGTAGTGTTCCTGACGAGCCAGCTCCCAATCGTGAATGGTGGACATGGTC
>JAZSEN010000080.1:0-28330 GCA_045531675.1 Faecousia sp. | reverse complement strand
CAATGACCTTCTTTCTAAAATCAAATGCAACACTCTGTTTATGAAAGCAAAGACAACGATTGGTGAGAACGGTTTGTTGCAAGGCGCATTGTCTGATGAAGATTTGCAGAGAGTCAATGCCTTGATTGAAAATATGAAAATTAAGCAATTTGATTGTGGGCACGGTATTCATACAGAAAAGGCAAACCAGTTTGTGGAAGCAATAATTTCAATTTGACCAATTCCAATTTGTCGAACGGAGCAGGTCCTGCGGGGCCTGCTCTTTCTTGTGCACAAGAAACCCCGGTGGCTATAATTTGATAGTAGACGAAAAAACCTCCCGCATAAACGGGAGGCCTCTTGGGAGAGATTAGTCATCGCACCAGCCATAGCTTTCACCGTCAAGAATGCCGATATCCGGTTTCTTGGCGGATTTGCTTTTAGACCGTGTTACCTTTTGATTGGCAACATTAGCCGTATAAGCTTTGTTATTCGGATTATGCTGATTGGCATAATCATCTAACTGCTGCTTAGTATGTGTCTTGCTGGACACACCTTTTTTGTTCGCCATTACGCTCTCCTTTCTCCGCAAATCTGATGATTAAAGGATGCATACGACGGCCGGCTACCGAGAGCCATTTTTAATCCAGAACCTGAGATGGTTCCAATCAATGCAACTTTATCCTTTGCGGCCGGAGCCTGATTTGCTCAGGAAGCATCCATGAGCAAATTTCAGCGGATTTAGTATAGCACAGGTGTATTCAAATCACAATAGATATCGCAGGTTCAGTCCTTAGAACTTCCTTGTGCATAAGAAATCCCCCGGCGGCGCCGTCGAGGTAGGGGTGTATCATTCATCGTCGCCTTCGTCAAACGAATAGTCATTCAACTCGTCAAAGTCAAGAAACTCGGCAAGGGTCATATTGAAGGCAAGGGCGATTTTGTGTAAGGTCTTAACTCTGGGATTCTTGGTAAGTCCACGAACGATATTATCCAAAGTGGACTGCTTAACATCGCTTATGGTAGCCAGCTTGTTTATTGCAATGTTCCGTTCTTTACACAATTTTCGTATGCGCCGGACATAGATATCAGAATACTCCATAATAGTTCCCTCACTGCTATCATTACCCATTTTCGGGTTGATATGATGATAACAACAAGAATACGCATAATTACCCGAATACGGGTTGACTTCGAAAATATTTCTCCGTACAATTACATGAGATAACCCATATATGGGTAAAGTGGAGGGCTCTCATGACAGTTTGTACGTTTTTCGGTCACAGTGAATGCTATGGTTTGGATGCAGCGGTGCTCCGGAGCACTATCGAAGATTTGATAAAGCAAGGAGTTACTGAATTCTTGGTTGGTAATCAGGGACAGTTTGATGCTATGGTCCGCATCTGCCTGAAATCGCTTCAGCTACAGTATCCAGATATCCGATACAGCGTGGTTCTTGCATATCTCCCCAAAGATAAAGAAGAATTAGAGGACTTTAGAAACACCATGTATCCGGAGGGAATTGAGTGTGTGCATCCGAAATTTGCGATTGATTGGCGCAATCGCTATCTGATTTCCGCATCTGATGTATGCCTGTGTTTCATCAATAAAACATTCGGCGGTGCATACAAATTTGCCCATATGGCGAAAACCCGCGGACTAACCGTTATCAACCTCGGCAATGTCATACTATGAGAGATTTATACACAAGACATAAAAATATCCCGACCGGTAAACCGGTCGGGACGTTTGAGTTCGGTGGTTCTCATCGCCTTGTGGAAAAGACTTTGTTGTTGAAAGATTTGATACGCTACACGGGCCTCACCTCGTTTCCTCATCCGGCATCACGCGATTTGGTCTGCAAGGATTGCTGACAAAATAAGTACAGCAACCTTATGCAGCACACGTCCCTCACCGATAGCAGGGTTTTGACTGACCACATCAACTCCCCACGTGGTATAGCTGTTGGCTATATGGGACAGACTGGAAGACCATCGGGTACCGCGGTTGGCAAGACCGGGGCTGTCATAGGCAACCGGAATGGCTCTGCTTGTGAAGACGCAGCCATTTGGACGCCTATGTGTGTTGCGGATGATAGAAAAAACGCTCTGTGAGAGAGCTTTTAATCTTTTGTATTCGTTTTCAGGAAGACCTTTTTTTCGGAGAGCTATCTCATCCAGAAACTGCCGAATTACTGATGCTTCTCCAACGCTGGTGAAAATGTCGTAGATAAGAACTTTCCCTTCAACGTCAGTGGGTTCAATAGCAGGAATATCCGGTTGTGCATATTTCAGAACTCTGTCTAAAAATGCATCGAATGCTTTCCCCTCAATGAAATACCGGACATCCTGTGTGGCAGTGTCCATTGTGACAATGGGGAGCGTTTCATCAAGCAACCGGTAGAGCTGCCGCAGCTCGGCGTCTTCATCGGTGTGTTTACTGGTTTCGGCACAAGAGAGAATTAACTCACCGTCCGGCTTTTCCAACTTGATGAAGAACCGTGCGGATGTATCGTCTTCCCAGTCCTTCGTTAAGGTGATAATGCTTTCGCTGATGCCAAATCCATCAGCTACAAACCCGCCACCCTTACGGATAAACTGTATCTGGTTTCGGTCGCCTTTTATGTCCTCCAGAAGAGCATCGATGAACGCGTTGGTCAAGGTAGCATCGTCATCCGGACCGATTTCCTCGGTTTCACTTACTCCGTCTGCCGCATCCTGCATGGCCTCCTCCAAGGTGTTATACAGTGTCTGGAGAAGGCAGTGGTTACCCGCAGCAACCCACTCGACAGACCGCATTTCAGTGACCCCGTCGGGAGTTTTGGCCTCCAGACAGTACTGACTGTACTCTTCGGTCTGGGCCTCGCATACCAAGGTTGTGACAAGACCTCTTTTGGTGTCGTCGAAGCGAAAGCATAGTAACCCACCGGGACCAGAGTGGAAATTCCACTCATTCATTGTGCCGGCCTGAGCCAGGGACTGTACATACTGGTCAACAGGTGTATCGTCGCAGCTTGCGCTGCACATTTGGATATCAAGCTTGTGTTCATTCATGTAAAAAAACTCCAATCGTAAAATATTATGAAGGCTGAGGCCTGTCATTTAGGGTTAATTTCACGCAGCATCCTACCACCGGTACGATGTCTAAGGGCGTGTTCAAAGACTCTGGGAGCAACCTGCGCGTACAGTTTTAGGAGTGCGGATGTTTCCGGTTCAAAGCAGAGGTCCACTACGGAATATCGCAGTAATGGGCCTTCGTAAAACTCCAGAATTATATCCATACCATCCTTATAGAAGTACTTTTGGATGATAACGCGTTCCTTTCCGTCATTGAGACCTGTGCCGAGGAAAAGGTTTGAGTTGTTTCGCTCGGGATGGTAACTCCAATGGATTTTGGGTGCGTCAGATGCGATATCCGTAGATAAGAAATGGATGAGTTTCATGGCATCTTCTATTGTCACGTGATAATCGGGTTGGTGCATAAGGTACAAGTCATCTCGAATCTTCATGAGTGCCTCCTTGCCATCAGTTGCCTGCGAGCAGGTTTATCACGAAATCCGATGCAAACTTTAAATTCCGTTGGCAGGGAGTTAACCCACCGTAGTATTTCTCATCGAATTTTACATGGCAGTTTGCAAGCTGGGACAACGGAGTGGTTGCCATGTGACCGAGCATCTTGCCGTCTTTCAGGGAAAAAATAGTGAAAGATTGCATCAGAAGTTTGCTCTCCTTGGGCTTTAGATGCTCTATATACGATACAACAGACCGAATTAAGGCTTCGTATCGCTGGCGTTCCGCACAACGGCTGGCGATTCGAAAGCTGAGCATGGACGCTTCGTCCAAAACCGTAGAGACCAATTCATCCACATCGATGGAATTTATCACATCTGCAATGGTCATGCTACATGAGTCAGGCTTGGAGGACTTGGATTCTGCAGGCTTTGATGGGGCTTTATGGCTGGATACCGGTGCTGCCATGATGGAGACACGACTATACAGAGTAGCAATGTGGTCCAAATTGCCAACCTCGCCATTGGTCTCGATTGCCGTATAGACCGTTTTGCCATGACGGTTGTAGGTGAATTTGATTTCGCCCTGTTCATCAGATTCCAATTGGATAAGGGTACCTTCCGCTAAACCGTGTGTATAGAAGGTGTTAGGTCCGGAAGTAAACCATGTAATCAAAGGTTTCTGCCGGATGATGTCTGCAGACAGATTGTGCACAAAGCACAGTAGCTGCTTTTTGCTGATAGGCTCATCGTCGGAACAGATGAGCTTTAGAGTGCGTTCTTTTTGGGTTTTCATAGTTGACTTCTCCTTTGTCTGTAATGTTGAGTGTGTATTTCGCAGTGCTGAGCACTGTAAATAAAGAGGATGCTGCCGGCCCAGTGTCCCGGGAGAAAGGCATAAGGACCGAGCCTGTCCGGACCGGCAGCGTGAAGTGGTAGGCGACACCTGCCAGATATTTAGAAGGCGTGCAGATAATATATTGCTGTAATATGGAGGAATTATAACCAAGGGATATACACGCCATTGTAGTATTGGAACTCCTATGTTCATCATTGTTTTAGAATTAATCATTGTTTTAGAATTAATCATTGCTTTATGATTCAATAATGACCGACGCACTATAGTGATAAAATTCTATGTAGCAGATGGGGACTTCCTCATTTGTGCGTTTCTGCTTCGTCGACACTTTCTTGCCATTGGGTCCAGAGATGACTCTTGTTTGTATCAACGAGCCTCCCAATTTGATTAAACAGAATTCCAAGGTCATAGCAAAGCTGGGTTGTGGATTTGCGTAGATGTTTCTCAATGTTGGATAGGTGTTTCACACAGGTTTGCAGTTCGTTGTATTCCAGTTCCAGCTCGGCAACTTCGGCACGGAGCCAGTCTTTTTTCTTCCATAGCGCAATGCACTCTTCTGGGGTGGGGGTGCTGTTTTCAATAGTATTCATAATAGAAATCTCCTTGGTTTATTTATAAGATTATGTCAGTTGCAACCGCTGCACAAATTACGCTCGTTCGTCCAGGTCTTGCAAATCTTTCAGTGCATCATAAGCAGGAGTCACCTCACTGGAGAGCATGAGTTCGTCCAATGCTGAACGACCTTTTCCAATTTTGATACTGGCGAGCCTGGTGAAGAATTTTTGAATAGGTAAGACTATCTTTTTCAATTGTTCCACGGTCTTTTCGAGACCGCGCAGGGTCGTCTCTAAGAAACTTTTCTTTTCTGCGAGCACAGCAACTTCCTCCGTGAGTTCATCCCGTCTCTGAGCCTCCAGTGCCGTCTCAGTCTGTATTTCCAAACACTCGTTCGATAGCTCTTTCACCTCATCCTGCAGCTCCCTCTGGTGCTCACGCAATTGCGCCGCAATGTACTCTTCTTTGGTCATGCTGTGTTTGCCTGGATTGGCGGGAACTGTTTCTACAGCAATATTTTGTTCTTCAACGAATCGATTGAATAATTCTCGTGTTTCCTTTGTGAACGTTATCTTGGGATTGTTATAGCGGCTTCGAGGGCGGGACTCATCATAAGGAATTCCCAATTGCTCAAGTGCCTTGTTTTCGGAAACTATCCATCCGTCCTTTCCTTCTGCACAGTAGACTGCTCTGACATGCGCATGGCCAGAGAGGTTTTTACTGACTTTTCCGTCGGATGTGAGCCCACCTCCGCTCCCAGGTTCGTCGAAATGTAAACTTACACTACAGACACGATATCGTGTTCCGTAGGTTTCGCGAACAACGTCCAGCCATTTTGCAATGGCGTTTTGAGTGACTTCTGGAGAAATCACTTGGTCTTTATTGCCGACTTGGAAGAGTATTTCTTCCGGAGGGTGTGCTTGACGATATTGGCGCATGGACATGATGCGGTCGTAATTTCGCTTTTTTCTATATCGTTCATTTTGAGCATCCAGAGCAGGTCGAAAGGCTTCATAGAATTCCTTTTCGTGCGCTTCGAAATCAACCTCATCGTGGAGTGTGGGATTTCCGTCAAAATCCATCGTGATGTAGATGTTCTTACGAGTTGGATTTGCAAGAATATGATTTCCAATACTTCCGGAACGCGAATTGTGTCTGGGGTTAAATGCTTCACCATTGCTTCTGCGTCGCCCTCTGTGGACCATTGTTCTAACCTTGTTTTCAGGCATAAGGACCTCCTACCCGAGTAGTGTCGTTTGTTCGGGTTCACATATATAAAGACATTTGTTGGGATGCAATAAAAAGACAAAAATACCGGTGGTTTTAAGGGCACTGTACGCCATAGAGGGATGGGGCAACCCCATCCCTCGGCGCTCTTTCTCAGAGGGAGCCAATTATGCATTGGAAGCACTCTATCCAGAGGGGCCCTTATGCAGGGGGCACTCGCAAAGCGAGACTTTGCCTCCCGGCGGGCTCCTACGCGGAGAGCCACACAATTTTTCTCATCACAACAGCCATGCCTCCTCCGAGGTATGGCTATTCTTCTTCCAAAAATGTGCGTGAATCACCTATAAAACGCAAAAATTGGGCTTGTGTACAACAAAACCCAATTCTGCGAATTTATATAGTGAGGATACTTTTTCCGGAGCATCCTCGGGGCTTCCCTATGTACCGGTGATTCTATGTCGAAAGTCTCTAATAGTAATTTTCGGCAATCCCGAAAACAGGCCAGCAACACACTTCCGATGGTCGATTTAGACCAAAGAAGGGCTGGTGTGGTATAATCCCGACACACAAAAACATGAATGACGAAAGTGAGACACCCCATGATTAACAACTTACTCAAAACAAAACTTGTCCAGGAACTCAACTTACAGGAAGTAGGCGCAGAAGAATTCTACCGCACCATCTTTCCTAAGGGCAGTCTGGAAGAGGCAGGCAATCAGCAACCAGGCAAATATAATGCCATGGTTTATGCTGTCCTGCCGGATATGGATACTGCACATATTTTACATATGCACGATGATTTGGCACTGCTAAACAAGATACGCGTCAGCGATGCTTATATGAACTGCATTTCCTATGCAGGTAGAAAACCGGAACCGCAGAACGCCCGGTTCCTGTATGCATTCTTTGTAAGAATAAACCTTTCTGCCCAGCCGGATGCAGCGGAAAGCCAGATAGCAGCAATGAAACGCTATCTGCAAACCGGAGTGCTTTCCCGGAGAACACCCCTAAAAAACGGGGATAGCTTTGATTGGGGTTACGAAAAGAACGAAACCATGACCTTCATTCGACCCACCTACCTGATGGTGGACCATGGCTGGCTGTATCTTTGCTTTGCGATGCAGCGCCCCTTGTCAATGTTCGAAAACCATCAAAAGAAATTGCAGATAATCTTCAACGATATCTCCAAGAAGGTTAACCTGGGGTTGCGCCTGCCGGAGCCCCCTCCGGTAGAGATTTTGGAAGGCAGAACTGTTGTCGGTAAAGGCGGTTGCCATGCCTATCGCTTTCCACAAAAACGACTTCCGCGTGTTTCTCTCGACGAGCTAAATGAATGCGTCGCCGAGAAAAAGCGGCTTTACATCCGCAGGGAAAGCAAATGGGAAGACAACCCCAAGCTGTTCCCGTGGTTTTTGCGAGAGGTGCGCGTAGCAAAGAATCAAACCACCATGAAGCCAGAGGCTTTCATCACCGCAGCAGCCTACGCTGCTAAGGGTGGCTATGCATTGGATTACGTAATGCGTAAGCTCGAAGAGATGGGACGGGACCTATCCCATTTGTTCAGCCAGGAGGAAATTCGGAAGCAACTCAATGATGCCCGGTACTTCTATATGTACGACCTTTACTGGATGCGCAGAAGAACAAGAGTGTATCTCTGCGAAGAATGCGGCTTTGAAATCAGCAAAGCCAAGCGCAACGGCAGGACGCAAGACGAACACTGCGACTGGCTCAACGAGGAATATAATGCCCCCAAGAAGCGGGAGCAGGATGTTATCCAATGGTTTGCAGATAACCCTGGTGGCACGCAAAAGAAATGTTCAGAAGCTCTGGGCATTTCCATTTCCACTGTCAATAAGTGGGTGCGGCGCGCCAGAAAGTCGGATGCAGAGCCGACCTCAGATAATGTCCCCACTCCGAAGGCACCTCAGGTGGAACCCAAGCCCAAGAAGGAAACACTCTGTCCGGAATGCGGACAACCGCTGCGTAAGATTAAGAGCCGTTCCGCACATAACGAAATTACAGGCGAGTACTGGGAAAGAACATCCTGGGTTTGCGATAATGAGGAATGCACCAACCACGGTGATGCGGTATTCCATAAGTGTCGCAAGAAATCCCTGTATGCATTCAACGGTGCACCCTACAAAGTCTCCAATGTCATTGCCTGTGGTGATGCTGCGGAAGAAGCGTACACTGCCCCGCAGTCATATATGATGGCAGAGCCTGACGATACAGAAGACGATGGACTCCCATTCTGACTTTAAACTCCGATGGGTCAAAGTGACAATGGAACGAATTTCGCCCCTTTGATAAACGCCTACGTTATGTATCTGTATATCAAAAGAACCTCGTGGCCTCGGTTCGGCGTCGGCGGTGTGCACACCGGCAAGGAGGACGCAGAACCCACCGGCGACCTTTTTTGCTGCACACCGTTAAGTCCGTTGGCAATGTGCAGCTTGCCGATAATGGTCAAATGGGAGCCGGGGGCAATTAACACCGGAGGGTACGGGCGAGGCACGATGGTTCTGAACATAGGTTTGAGCTGCAGTGAGCTGTAAAGCCTGAAATGGACCGATGTGTGTGGCAGCAAGGGCTGAAAAAGGTCCAATACGCCTACCGACAGCGAGTGCAGCGAAATAATCGTTAGACTGTATTTCAAATAATCAAACAACCCGCGCTCGGATTGAGGCACGAAATCTGAGCTGCCGCGCGGCTTGGAGCGCAAATTGCTGCAGGTTCGTTACGTAAGTCGGTATAGTAGTCTATGTCTTCACTTCGATGGTGCTACAGTAGTAATGCGGTGTATATCGCGATGTTTCGCAAATTCATGCGAAACATCATTGCAAAATGCTAAAAATTGTGGTATATTGTAAAATATTGTATTGTGCATATTAGCTATATACCCAAGGAGGATTGCTATGGTATCGTATAAACCGTTGTTTAGTCTACTTATGAAGCGCAATATGAGTATGGCGGACTTGCGCCATCGTGCAAATATTGCTCCAAATACCATGACCAAGCTGCGCCGTGGCGAAGAGGTCAGTATGGCCGTCCTCAATAAAATCTGCGTTGCATTAGGTGTCACTTATGGTGACATTGTGGAGTATATCCACCTTGAAGCAGATACTGAAAGCAAATAACGGAGGATATTATGGCTGACGAAACTGTACAGGTTGGTAAATATACTCTGGAGTCTCTGACTACCGGTATGTATTCAGACCCAAAGATTGTATACAGAGAGTACATTCAAAACGCTGTTGATTCTCTGGAGACTGCCGTTGCACAGAACCTGATTGAGCCTCAGGGTATGCGCATTGATATCGTTATCGACGAAGAGAATTCTGCTATTTCTATTCGCGATAACGGTATGGGAATCCCATGCGCGGATGCACGAGACACGCTAATGAATGTAGGTAACTCCCGGAAACGTCATTCCAATAACCGTGGTTTCCGTGGTATCGGTCGTTTGGGCGGCATGAGCTACTGTGACACGCTGGTGTTCACCACATCGGCAGAAAATGAACCTCAGAAAACCGTTGTGACTTTCGATTGCAAGAAGCTTCGCAATCTATTGGTCCCCGGTCAGTATGAGGATATGACGCTCTCTGATGTTTTGAGCGAAGTTACAACCATTTCTTTGGAACCGGAGAAGCGCGAGAAGCATTATTTCCTGGTGGAGATGAAGAATGTTACTGGCTTCTCTGACCTGTTGGACATTGAGGCGGCACGCAGTTACATATCCCAGGTTGCTCCGCTGCCGTATCAGTCCAGACATTTTATTTATGCATCCCAGTTACATGGATACCTGCACGAACAAGGTTACACAGTTGAAGAGTTCCCCATTTTTGTGGGTGAGAGCGAGTCGGACCTGGAACCTCTGTACAAGCCAAACCGCAGTCGCTTCCATTCTGACCGGAACAAAATGAAAGCCGATGACATCACCAAGATGGTGTATTTTGATATCACCATCGATGGTGAACTTTATGCTTTAGGATGGTATGGCGATTGCGGATGGTATGGCTCGCTGTCTGAAAGAGAGATTTCCGGTATCCGTGTTCGTAAAGGTAACATTCTGATTGGTGACAACAAGACGCTGAATGGTATCTTCCGCGAAGCACGGTTCAATGGATGGACACAGGGCGAACTATTTATCATCACAGATAAACTAATTCCCAATGCTCGCCGTGATGACTTCGAGCAAAACCAGTATTATTTCAAGCTGTTGGAAGCACTCCGAGAAGGTGTCGGTCTGGACATTACCCACGCCATCCGTGAAGCATCTCTTGCCCGTAATGACGCTTCTGCAAAGGCGATGCGCGAGGTTACCAAAAAGCTTAATGAAGCAGATACCATCCTGGATGAAGGGTTTAACTCTTCCGTGGATAAGGACAAGCTTCTAACCGAACTGACGGCTGCGGCAGAAGCATTGGAAAGAGTAAAGCCTAAAGATGGTACTCAGCAAGCACAGCAAGCGCAGCTGCGTGAGCGGATTGCAAACACAGCTGATGCTGTTGCGGCCAGCAAGAAATATAAACTCAACGAAGTCAATTCCGGAATTGACAAAAAGAGCAAGAAGGTTCTTGCGATTGTAAGTGATATTCTCTCCACCAAGCTTTCCAAGTTCCTGGTGGATGAGATTATCGAGGAGATTATCAACAAACTGAACGGAAAGTAGGTTCACCTATGGAAGTTTTCCCCTCTGAATATCAAAGCCTTGACTTGACTCGGTATGAAAAGCTCTTTGTTCGCCATGCCATTTCCAGCGAACAGTACGGTTTTCTCCTTTTGAAGGTCAACCCCGCTATGATTAAGAATGATTCTATGAATGTAGTCATTTTGCCTCAGGGGGTAGTATTCTGCAAATTTTTTGACGGATTTGATGATGCGGCACAATTCAGTAGCACTATGGGGGTGTATTCATCCTATGTTTTTCCAACAACCCGGGATGTTATCACCCAGAAACTGCTGAGCAATAAAACCATCTGTGATGGAAACAAGCTAAAGTTTGCAGCATCCATAATCAATGTGTTTCCGAACCTAAAAAAAGCAGACATCACCGGCCAAAACCTGCCCTCAAATGTTAAAACATTTGTAGAACAAAATTGTCTGTTCTCCGAGGATTTCTCAAAACTCCGAACTGAGTTTACAGCGATTATGGGCACATACTTGGTGCATCCCATAGTGCCTGTTGCTGCAAACGCATTTACTATTTGTGATACCAATATTAATGCAATCATGCAGCGCATCGCACCTGAGTATGTGACTGTTCGCGTTGCGGAAGTTACTGATGGAAAGTCTACCTCCGGAGCGGACCAAGAACTACTCATCGTTGATGAAGATGACATTGCCGTCAAGGCTTTCCGTTTGGACCGGGAGCAGATTAATATCATCAACAAGATTTCTAAGGGTGACCAATTGATTCTTGCATGCGCGGGCTCTGGAAAAAGTGTTTTGCTCATTTCCAAATGCTTTAAGGCTGCTCGCGCAAATCCGGATAAGCAATTTCTGATTACCTGCTACAACGACAATCTGCATTCCCTGTACACTTGGTTTATTGACCGTGCCGGCCTTCGTGCAAAGAATGTGACATGCATGACTTTCCATAAGTTGTGCCGCTACCTTCTTACCAAGAACGGCTATCATGTAGGTTACAACGACTTTGACGGTTGGGTTACCTCTGCTATCAACCGTCTGAATAGCGGAGGCATCAAAGAACGGTTCTACGGAATCTTTATCGATGAGGTCCAGATTTTCCAACACGAATGGTATAAGTTCTGCTACAACCTATTGGAAAACAAATCGTCTGATGACCACCTGTTTGTCATCTGTGGTGATAAAACACAAGACTTAAAGAAACTGCAAAAACACGGCAAGGCACCCTGGCAAGCGGGCGAAGGCTATCCAAACTACCGTGGCGGAAACAAGAACATCCGCATTGAACGGAATTACCGGAATTGTATTGAGATTAACGAATATATCAACCGGTATGTATCACAAGCAAAAAAACATATATTCTCCATCCAACCGGATTTCGATATTGACCCCGACCTATTCCTTCGGGGACAAGCTGTAACCCACGGAATTGGCGTTGAGTACATACAGCTACGAGAATGCAGTAATGCCGGTGAAGTTCGTTCGATTATTTCATCTATCCAAAAAACACACGATACACATGGCATCCCGTATGATGAAATTGCCGTAGTTATGTATAACGGTAAATATAACGGTCGCTTCCCAGGATGGCGTGACTACAGGTATCTATTGGAATACAATCTGACTAAAAAACTTTCTGAACTGGATATTCCTTTCTGCCGGTTGTATTCAACAGAAGGTGAGTGGCAGGACCACTTTGGCGAAACCGGCGGTGTGCGGTTGATTAAGTTCCAGTCGGTTCTGGGTCTGGACTTTAGAGCGGCAATAATTTGCGGCTTAAAACCCTTTGGTTTCTACGAAGGTGTGAAAAAACCAGACTGGGCAGTACTTAAAGGGAACACAGAAAACTACGATAACGCAGTGGAAGCTACGCACGCATTAATCCGTAACCTCTATGTTGCTTGCACCCGAGCAAAAGAGGTTCTGCATATTATCGCACCCGAAACGCCAAGTGAGTCTGACTTTATTAAGCTGCTGCATGATTCCATGTAGCTTTAGGAGAACGCTAATATGGCATACATTAAAGATAAAACTCGATTTCGCCATAGCACTTATGGAACGGGTACGTTCCGCGGATATAAAAACGGTGGGTATTTGCTCATAGACTTCCCGGTGCACGGTGTCAAAACATTTGATGAATCAGGTGTTAGAACTGGGCATTTATCGATAGTAGCAGACACCATATATCAGCAACCGCCTGTCCCCAAGCCTGCTCCCAAACCTGTTACACCACCTCCCGTAAAGGTTCCTGCTGTACACAATGGGAACTCACCGCGGCAATACGATTCCTCCGATACCATTATTGGTGATAAGAATATCTTGCAGGCATTTGACTGCGAAGATATGGTTCTTTTCAATGAGTCTTATGTCGTTATCGGCGAAGAAACCCATGCTCGCATCATTCGGGCTGCATATGACCTCACCATCATCGGAGACCTTTCTGCATCCGAGGTTCAAGTCAACGGCACTTTGACTGTAACAGGAAACATCGATGCGCAAAAAATCAATTGTTCTAATACCCTTCTTTGCCAGGGGAGCATAAACGCAGACAGCATTTATGTTGGTGCTGATATGATTGCTAATTCAGTCAAATGCAGTGAATTCCTCTGTGACAGCAATGCTGTTATTAGAACGACAATCGATATTGATAATTCCAGTCGCACTGAAAAGACCATGATTGCTTGTGAAGGCATTATTGGTGCTGGAACGTTTGCTGCCATGAATGCCATTGCTAACGAATACTTTGAATTCGATGGCAATATTGAAGGGCATATTGTTGAGCTGGAGACGGATACAACATTGAGCGAAGTTTCCACATCTTCTACTGCCACTGCGGATTTCTCGACAATGTCAATTGACGAAGCACTGGCTAAAATCTCTGAACGCATTCGCGCAGAGTATGACCAAGCGGAAGAGTTGGATGAAGATGCGCTGCTTGATTTGACCAGAAAGTTGTCTTCCAATGCTCTCAGTGGGTTAGAGGGTATGGGCGACCTGTTCGAACGGTTAACGCAGATTTCCTACAAGGATGAAATTGACGACCTGGGGGACTATCTTCTTATTGTGTATGCAAAGAAGCGGCTACCTCCTCAGATATACAGATACGAAACCATCGAGCATGTTGACAGCATACTGCTACCTAAGGCGATAGAAAGTTTGGATGAAATGGAATTCATCCCGTCTTCCGTTGAGAAAATTGCTCAGTCGTTGCACATTATCATGCAACTGCAAGGTAGTTTACCTCTATCTACGGAAACCCTCTGCGACAAGGTATTCAGCTCCGTTGGCTTGCGGTTCTCGACGGTTAAAAGTATCATGTCAAGGTCCGGTGGACGGCAGGAAGGCCCAAAGATATTCCCACTGTGAAACCGGTTCCGGAAGAAGATTTGGCTGAACAGAAACCAGCAAGCCCATCCTTCGTCTCTGGAATTGTTACTCCGGTTGCAGCAGATAAAAGAAGTCGGGGGGATTTCTTAGCAAAACTGCTGATGCCCGCATGCAAGCCCTTTGGCATGAATGAAGCCGAGGCTGTCCGATTTAATTCTGCAGGAATTAGAACCGTCGGTGAGTTTTTGGCAATGAACAGTACGACTATTAGGGAAATGTACAAAAAGAAACCTTTCCTTGCACATCATTTGATAGCAGTTCAAAGGAAGGCACAGGCAGAGGTAGATAAGCTCAACTAAATTACTTTCTGGGGAGAAAAATATGGCCGGAAAATTGAGTGTAGCGCGTGAGAAACTGGCGCTCAGAATATTGGATGATTTTCGCGGAAAGATTACTGGTGATTATAGTGATATCTGCATTGGCGAGAATCCGGAAAATCGATACTTTGTAGGAAAGTTGTTGCCTCTTAGCGAGGGACAGACATCTTCTTTCGGCTCTGATGTTTTCATCGAGTCTATGGGAGCCGATTTCTATATTGAGGAAAGCCAAATAACTACGGCTGCGCTGAAAATTGCACCCAGAGGTGACTTCTATTACCGTGCTTATCCTACATTGGAACAGCAGCGGCAGGCTTTTCTTGCGGATGCCAACAACACGGTACAGACCCCATTTGCTGACTTTGATGCTCTCCTGATAGCCTACAACGAGAATCCCGGTCAGTTTTCTAAAGTAAAATCCAAACTCATTCCCGTTTACAAGAAGGTCCAGATACACCACGCAGATTTCCATGTTTTTTTTAAGCTCATCGACTTGTTTGACCCCACTATTGGATATGGTTTTGCAGATGAACACCACTCTGAAAATGAGACGCTGAACCGCTATGTGGATGATTTGCAGGAAGACCTGGTTCATGATGAGTATTGCTATACCCATGAAGTATACGAACGAACAGTTATTACAGACTTACTCTCCGAAGAAGTATATAAAGCATTTTTGAAGCGTAATGCCAAAGATGCTCCGCCCATTCGGCAGAATTGGAATATCTATGTTGACCTGCGTATCAAAAAGATTAAGACCCGATATTTGGTATCTGTGGCACTGGTGAACTGCTCTCAGGTACAGTCCAACCCCACTACCCACAAATCCAATAAACGAGCAGACGATAAAATTACAATCGAAACGCTGTTCAATTCCGGATTGGACATCCAGCTCCAGGGTGCAGAATTCGCACCCATTGAGATGGACTATTTTGCAGATGATTATAAGTACGACAGCACTCAGAAGGCCGTTGGCGCCAACTGTTCTGTTGTGTATGACGAAGCAACAAATACCATCATTACAGACCACCTACCTACTTATACACAAAAAAGGCTTTTGACCAATGATAAGCTGGCAGTGCGTTTTAAGGATTTGGTGGATAACCCTATTCATACATTGGAAGAAATCCACCGCAAGATGCTCAAAGAACTTGATGATTGGAAGGCATACCAAACCGAAAAAGAACCGACCTTGACTGAGAAAGCCAAGGAGAACCTGGAGAAAGAAGTAAAAGACTTCGCACAAGAAATTGAACGCTTTGCATTTGGTATCCGCATTATCAAGAATTATCCTATGGTCTGGAAAAGCTTTGTTCTGATGAACAAAACATTCCTGGCCACGGCCAAGAAGTATGACACCTGGCGTCTGTTCCAGATTGTGTTTATTGTTTCTTTAATTCCCGATATCGCAGCCTGTGACAAGGATTTGCTCTTGGACGAGGAGAAGGAAAAGACCACCCTCAACCAAGTGTCTTTGCTGTATTTCCCCACCGGTGGTGGTAAGACAGAGGCGTTTCTTGGTGTTCTCATCTTCAACGTCTTCTTTGACCGCTTCAGAGGCAAGGAGTGCGGTGTTACATCTATTCTGCGTTATCCCCTCAGGCTTTTGTCTGTGCAGCAGGTTCAGCGTTTGGCAAATGTTCTTGCTCAGGCAGAACTGCTCCGGCGTGCTACTCCTGCTATTTCCGGCACTGGAGAATTTTCGTTGGGCTACTTTGTCGGCGACGGCAACACCCCAAACCGTATTGAAAAGAAGGATGTTCTGAAATATCGTTCCCAGAAGCAGAGCGAAATTGACGAGGAGCGAATCATCGATATTTGCCCCTTCTGTGGCAAGCACAGCATCCATTTGCGCTTTGATGAAGAATCCTATCGTTTGGTTCACTTCTGTGACAATCCTGATTGTCCCTCTGGTGGTGACTTGCCGATTTACATCGTTGACCAGGAAATCTATCGTTATCTGCCGACTGCGATTATCAGTACGGTTGATAAGCTGGCTATCTTGGGTAACAACCCCAGCTTCAGAAATATACTAAGTGGTGCTACGCATCGCTGTCCTAAGCACGGATACACAAGTACCACGAAGTGCTTGGTCAACCGTGAATTCTGCAGCGAAACTGTTTCTAACTTCGAAGAAGTTGAAATGTATGACTCTGCACCGACACTGTTCATTCAGGACGAGCTGCACTTAATTCGTGAAAGTTTGGGAACCTACGCATCGCACTATGAATCCTTTATTGACTACTGTGCAAAGAATATTTCTCCGTCCCGCCGGCCTATTAAGACCATTGGTGCGACAGCTACAATTTCTTCGTATGCTACACAGATTACACAGCTGTACAGCAAAGACCCGCTGCGTTTCCCTTGCGCATCACCGTTCCTAAACCGAAACTTCTATTCTTATATCGAAGAAAATGATACCCAGCGCTTGATTCTGGGCTATGCTCCGTATGGCAAAGCCATTATCAACTCTGTTGTGTATTCTTTGAAGTATATGCGCGAGGTTGTCTATGCTTACCTCGTGAATCCACAGGCAATTTTGGAAATCCCCAACATCGGCATTGACACGATTGAAGATGCCTTGGAGATTCTGAAAGACTACTGGATTTTCCTTGAGTACAACAATGTCAAGCGTGATGGAAACAATGTTGAAGGCGCACTTGACACACCTATCAATGTTGAATTGCGGAAGCAGGGTATTACTGAATTTATTACCCGGAAGATGACCGGTGATGAAACCTTCCAAGATGTTCGTGAAGTACTGGCACAAGTCGAAAATAACGAGAATGTTTATGAAGGCATCAACCTGATTGCGGCTACTTCCATGATTTCTCACGGTGTTGACGCTGACCGCTTCAACATCATGTTCTTCTTTGGTATTCCCGGAAATACTGCAGAGTACATCCAGGCATACAGCCGTACAGGTCGTAAACATTCCAGCATCGTTATCGATATCATTCGTCCGTCACGAGAGACTGACCAAAGCTATCTAAAGAATTTCATCAAGTTCCATGAATTTAAGGATATCATGGTTGAATCCGTCCCGATTAACCGTTGGGCAACGAAGGCTATTGACGGAACCCTTCCCGGCATCTTCGTGGGCCTACTCTTGAACAAGTATGACCCCGAGCTTCAATTTACGGCAGGCAGTTTGTTCTTCATGAAGAGCATCAAAAAGGCCATCCAAAGTGGTACGCTGAATGCAGCTACAATCAAGCACGAATTACAAACAGCATATGGCTGCATCATTGGTGGACAGGTCTATGAACTGGGCAATCAGTATAAAGCAAAGATTGAGGAATTCGTTGATGCCATTTTTGAAAAGATTGTGGATAAGAACTGGGAGAACGAAAACCTGTTCTCCGGCTTTACCCTGCTGGGCTATCATATTATGAACAGCTTGCGCGATACTGATACGCAGCTGATTATCGAATTGGACTGATTGGTGGGTGACTTTATATGAGTTCTAAAAACCAAATGAAACGCGGAAAAACCCAATCCTTATATAAGTACCTGCCGGAAACATGGATAGACTTTTCTGTCCGCGGTAAGGAACGTAAGCAGTACATTGCAAAGGTGGAGCGCTGGAATGGCGTAAAGCTGGAGGGCGTCAATGCTCAGCGTCTCATTCGAACGGTCAATGATGCGGTGCAGTCTTTTGCCAGCCAGTCTACAGGCGGCAATCCTGCTGTTCCACCAGTTCTGGGTTTTGGTGCAGAGCTAACAAAGTTTAACTGTGACGTGTTAACTCCTCGCGTCTCTGAAGAAGAGCGTAGCATCGTTGCGCGCATCAGCCCTCTAACTTTCTACTGTAAGCACTGCTATAAGGTCTACCAATTCAATAGTGAGGAAAACTATCGCAGTAATCACCGATGCTTTAATTGCCGCACTGAGCTAACACAGTTTAGACAGATTTACTTCTGTAAGTGTGGATATGCAACAGATAAGCACAATGTCCGTTGCCCTGAGCATGGTTTTCAGCATATCAAATGGGATGGAAAATATAGTTTCACTTGCACCAAGCCTGGATGCAACAAAAAAATCCCGATGCAGACTATGTGCCCGGTGTGCAATAGCCGCTTAGGTCCCAAAGTCGCTCTTGACCCTGCACAGTTCTTCGTTTTCAGCCTGAGTCTGATTGACTTGATTGATGAACGCTTGGAGAATTTTATTGCTGATACGGAGGAAGGCCCGTTCCTGACATTCGCCTATTGGTTGAACCGTATCAACAGAGAAGAACTCGATAAGCTAATTCAGACCGGCGTTGTATCTGACCCTGACGAATACCAGCGAGTATATGACCAGCAGTTTGCTATGTTCATGGGAGGCTTCAACAATGAAGTATTGGCTGCACAGGCTGCGAAAATGGCAGCAGACAATATCTGTGGCAATAAATATAACGCCATTGTTAGTGAGATGAAGGGTAAAATTGCCACTACAGAAAAGAGTATGGCAAGCCTTGCAGAGCGTATTCTTGAATTTGATTTGGTTACGCAATTGGATGATGTTTCTACTTTGGACACAGCCGTTGAGGTTGCCCGACTTTTGAATACCAATGCAAATCCCGAACGCTATGCAGAAGTTGCTGCTCGATATGGTATTGCCAGTGCACGTGTCTGCGACAGGATTCCGTTTGTATCCTGCTCCTACGGATATACCCGAGGAGAGTCGGAATACAAGGAAGGTGTGCAGTTGCATGCACTGAAAGAGGAAACACCTGGCCGAAAGAATATCTATGCGACAAAACTTAACACAGAAGGAGTCCTCTTTGAGTTTGACCGAAAAAAGATAATCCAGTGGCTGCTTGCTAATCAGTTCATTGAAGCAGATTCAGCTCCGGACCTTGAGTCTGACGAAGAGATTAAGCTGTGGTTTATCAACCATATTCGCCCCGAGTTGATTCGCCCCTTCTCTACGATTGATGAGGTAGCCAGTAAAGAGACTTACTATGTGTACAGATTGGTACATTCCTTGTCCCATCTGCTCATTCGTGCTGCAGCTGATATCGGCGGTCTTGGTAAGGATTCATTGTCAGAGTATATATTCCCGGGCATTCCTTCTGTTTTGATTTATTGTCAGAACTCTCAGGGATTCAATCTGGGTTCCTTGTTTAATACTTTTGAAGCCTATTTCGACAAGTGGCTCAATAAGGCATACACATCCGCACAGAAGTGCGTATTTGACCCTATCTGTATTGAACGACATAAAGCATGTACAGGATGTTTGTTTGTGAACGAAGTATCTTGTCAGCATTTCAATAAGGACCTGGACCGCTCCCTTGTAGTTGGTCATATCGATAGGGCGACACAAAAAAGAATTATAGGTTTCTGGGAGGAATAGCCATGGCTATCATGCACCCCGCCGACATAGAAAATTACAAATACACAGCCTCAGAGAAGCAAATGTATGATGAGCTGAAAAGACAGTTGCCCGATAAGTATCAGGTGTTTTACTCCGTCCGTTGGTTTGAAACATCTGAGGAAAACCGTCGTGTAGATAGTGAAAGTGATTTTCTGATTTACGACCCGTCTTTTGGCTTCCTTGCACTGGAAGTCAAAGGCGGCGAGGGAATCGAAGTTGTCGACGGAATATGGTATCTGGATGAAATTCACGAAAACGGTGACAGAGGACGCCGCGAGTTGAAATGCAGTCCGTATATCCAAGCTGAAAAAAGTATGCGCCATTTCCATGATTATTTCGTGAATGAATTTAATCAGAACTTCAATGGTGTATATGGCTTTGCCGTCGGCTTTCCGCGTTTTGCGGTCACACAGCAACTCGCACCGGAGGCAGCCCCAGAACTGACCGTTGACTTGAATGACATGTCCAATCTGCGGACGAAAATCAACCACATCTTCCATTATTGGAAAAACCAAAGAAACATCACCATTCCGTTCTCAGCTGAACAGCGGCAGCGGTTTATCAATGTTGTGAATAAGCAGATTTCTTTGGGCGCAGCTGCTGGTGCACTGATTCCGTTAAAGGAGAAGGAGTTCGAGAAAATCAACTTTGTTCAGGACAGCATTCTTGACTGCCTGTTCAACTATCGTCAGGTGCAAATTGTGGGCGGCGCGGGTACTGGCAAGACCTTTATTGCTATGAAGAAGGCGGTTCGTGACCACCATTTTGGCAAAAAAGTGCTGTTCGTATGCTGCAATTCTGAGCTTGCAAAGTTCGTCAGCAAGAAATTTCCCGAGGGATATCCGATTGACTGTTGCACTTACGACGAAATGATGCTAAGATTACTGGGCGACAAATATCTGACTGCACCCCTAAATGAGCACGGAAACCGCTGCTGTTTTGAGCTGCTTGGCGACATTTCCTTTGGTAACAAATACGATTCTATTGTGGTAGATGAGGCACAAGATTTCGATGTGGATATGGGTTTATCCATTCGTGCTCTGCTTCGGAGTGAGAGGGAGTCTGACCTCTATGTGTTCTATGATAAGAATCAGAATGTTTTCTCCACTAACTTCGAGAATGCATTTGCGATTGATACGCCTCCCTATGTTTTGAGATACAATATCCGTAACACCGGTTGTATCTATCGTTGCGCAGTTGACCGGACCAATTTAGGTCGGGACACTGTTGCAAGTAACATTGAGGGCGTCCAACCCGAACTTCACAATTACAGCAAGCGTTCTCAGGCAGTTAAGGCTCTGACGAACATTGTTAATCGTCTCGTGCAAAAAGAGTATGTGGATACCAAGTCCATTGTGATTGTGTCTGATGTTGCTTATCAGCAATCGATACTCGCAGCAGAGGATAAGATTGGAGCATACTCCCTGTTTTTTGGGGACTTTGATTCTGTGTCCGGTGAAGAAATATGTTTCAAGTCGGCAGAAGAGTTTAAGGGCTTGGAAGCTAACATTGTCATTTACTTGAGGCACAACTTTGAAAACATTCCGGAAACGGAAATACATCATAAACGAGAATATGTTGCTATTACACGTGCCAGGTATTATCTGTATATTCTGAGCACAAAGTGTATAGCACAAATAGGAGAGTAACCATGGCTGACATATTGCTTTTGGAACCGGGATACAGCAATAAATACCCGCCCCTTGGACTTATGAAGATTTCGTATTTTCATAAGTATATTCACGGGGACTATGTGCGCTTCGCAAAGGGGCAACTCCCTGAGGCGTTCAAGGATAAGAAGTGGGATAGAGTATATGTCACCACTCTTTTCACCTTTGAATGGGAAAATACCAAAAAGGCTATCGAATATGCATTGAGTGTTGTAAAGGACCCGACGCAGGTCTACACCGGAGGTATCCTAGCTACTCTAATGCCCGAACTGATTGCAGAGAATTTTCCCACCGTCAGGAACAATACTGGTCTTCTGAATGTTCCCGGCACGCTCGGATTGGAAGGCGATGAACGCATTGATACATTAACGCCCGACTATGGCATTCTGGATGACATCAAGGATGAGTATGTCTATCCGGCCCATGATGCCTATTTTGCATACATGACTCGCGGTTGTGGTATGAAATGCGGTTTCTGTGCAGTTCAGACCCTCGAACCCAGATACATTCCCTATTGTTCCATCACCGAAAGTGTGCGGCGAATTGATGCACAATTTGGTCCCAAGAAGGACCTGCTTCTGATGGACAACAACGTACTGCGGTCTCCTCACTTCAACCAAATCATTGATGAGATTATTGCATTGGGCTTTGGCAAAGGTGCTACCTATATCAATCCTAAGACTGGAAAGAGTGTGCAACGCTATGTCGACTTCAACCAGGGGTTGGATGCTTATCTGTTGACGCCTGGAAAAGCAAAGCGCCTGGGTGAGTTGGCTATCCGTCCCGCAAGAATTGCCTTCGACCATATCGAGGACGTGGAAGCATATAAGCGTGCAATTACCTTGTGTGCGGAAAGCGGTATTACCCATATGAGTAACTATCTGCTGTACAATAGTGTGCCACTTCCTGGTAAGGGACGCCAGTATCGTGCAGATACCCCAGAAGACCTGTACAACCGGATGCATATCACACTTGATTTGTGCGATTCTTTAAATGAGCGATTGGAAAACAGAATAACAATCTTCTCTTTCCCCATGCGCTACATCCCTCTGTCAGACCTCAGAAGAGGATTTGTGGGAACAGAATGGAACGCGAAGTATCTGCGTGCACTTCAGAGAATGCTCATTCCTACACAGGGTAAAGGAGTTGCTACACGGTCGTTCTTTGAGGCTGACTTTGGAAAGACTGCTGACGAGTTTGTAGAAGCCCTTGCAATGCCGGAAACCCATCTTGGATGGCGTGGTCACTTTGTCACAAAGAAGGACGAAGCTAAAAAGATTACCGCAGCACGAAGAGCGGTTTGGAATGAGAACCACAGCTATCTTAGCGAGTGGAAGAAACTCTTCCGGAGCATGGATGCGGAGGAGCGCAAAGAGTTCATCGGCTACATCCATGACAACAAGTTCACTGTTGAGCGGTTTGAAACTATTACAAAATCAATCCACCGCAAGCTGTTTATCCATTACTTTAGTTTGCCGGCTCTTATTAAGGCATTGGCATCTGAAAATGAAGATACTGTTAGCGATATTGTCCAATACATTACAAACAAGTTCCCCCTTATGTATAAGCGCATGGTGGAGTATATTGCTACTGTTCGGACGCAGTATTCCATCTTGGAAGGACCTGTGCGTGCATTTGGAGCCAAACTTGTAGTCGATGTCTTTGCTTTGATTGATGTTTTGGACGAAGACAAAGGCTATGTAGCTTCCAACTTCCAGAAGGTCCAAGCAAAGATGCAGCTGAAGCTGTTTGATTTTAACTTGGTGAAATATGCTCGGCTATATTGCCGTGCCGGTGTCTTTAAAAAGACTGCCCAAAAGGAAATCGCTTTGCTGATAAAGAACCTTCAGGAGTATCAGCTGAAACAAATACTCCTGGATAATATGCCTATCTTCGAGAAAAAACTTAAAAAGATTGCTGCTGAGGAAGTCGGTAGTGAGTACATCATAAACGGTATAAAAGAGAGCTTAACCAAGCTCAATGAACAACTAACTCTATTTGGTGATAATCAATGACACATTCATTTGTCGTGGGCAAGTACACCCTGGAGTCCCTTACGAACGGTATGTACTCTTCCCCTATGGACCTTTATCGGGAATATATCCAAAACGCCGTTGACTCCATTGATGACGCGGTAAGGTCTGGAGTGGTTGAAAAGGCAGTATCCAGAATTGATATTTCGGTTGATACTGCCGCTTCTACAATTAGCATCAGAGACAATGGCGGCGGTATTGGTACTGCTAATGCCGCACGTCTTCTGGTGGATATCGGTAATTCCAAGAAGTCTCGGGCAACGAGCAGAGGTTTTCGCGGGATTGGTCGTCTTGCCGGATTGGGATATTGCGACTCGCTGAGCTTCGTCACATCTGCGGCAGGCGAAGCAGTGAAAAGCGTCATTTCATTTGATGCAAAGCACCTCAAGAAGTTGCTAATTCCGGGCACCAACGATGATGATAGCATCTATGATGTTATCGATATGGTTGTGGCTAAGCAGACTCTTCCGGAGAAAGCGAATGTACACTACTTTGAAGTAGTATTGAGTGGTGTATCTCTGCAAAACGAACTAACAACTTATGATGCACTTAAGGATTACCTAACGCAAAACATCCCACTTCCATTCCATCCAGACTTCCACTGGGGACGTACTATTTTATCTAAGGTTGAAATCAACGGATATAAGGTCCCGGAATATAATGTGTTTCTGCACTATAATGACCGCACCGAGCAGCTGTATAAACCATACAGAGATATCATTGTTTCTGACCGTGTGAAAAGATTGGATGACAATATCCATGATATACAACTCAAGGTTCTGGGGCCCACGGAGGCCCCCTTGGCGATTCTTTGGTACGCCTCTACCAATTTCTATGGCACCATTATTGATTCGACCGTCAAAGGTCTACGCATTCGTCAAGGTAATATTTTAATTGGCAATAATACCACTTGTGCACAATTCTTCAAAGAGGAACGCTTTAATGGCTGGGTAATCGGAGAGGTACATATTCTCCATGACGGATTGATTGCTAACTCACGCCGTGATAACTTCGAGCAAAATGAACCTTATTTCCAGCTCTCTGATGAAATCCGCGAGTGTGCTGCTGTAATTACCAAAGAACTACGCAAGCTTTCCTATGAACGGAGCCTTAGTAGTGAAAAGAAAGCGGTTGTCGAAGCTGTTATTGCCGATGATGTAAATGGGCTTGCAGTTGAAGACATGAACTTTGCATGTGACACTGATGAATTCACCCTTATGCATATCAGTGACGGGAACCTGGAAGCAGAAGCTGACTTCGTGGACAAGCTATCTTTGATTCTGGGGCAAAAGAGCCGGCAAACAAAATACACCGCCATCAATATCAACGAAAAGTTGACTGTTGAGCAGCGGCGTGTTCTGGAACGCGTATTTGATGTGATTTGCCAAGAATATGATGAGGACGAATCTCACGCTTTTATCAACACAATTGCAAGCAAATTCTGAGCATAAACCGCGCTCCAACGGCGTGGATTCTGGAGGTTACCAATTATGAAGATAGCTGGTATTGACTACTTTATCTTATTGATGGTAGGAGACCTGAATGGCGATGATGTACAGGACTTCCATTTTAATGACTTTGATGAATTTAATGAATTCGTCCGTAAAAACAAGGGTAGCCCAATGTTTCTGAATAACCCCCTCAACTATTCTCTTGTTGAAAACATTGATGGTGAACCTGGCCACTTTATGTGGACGCAGGAAATTACCTTTAAGGAGTTCTCGGAGGAAGAAATCGCTAAGGAGATAGAGGCAGAACAGGAATTTTTGCAGGATGTGGCGGCCCTATCAGCAGACCTCGCAAGGAAAGAAATTCGTTATCAGGCACCCGCAGGTGATGGCACACAGAAGACACACCGCATCCAAGACTTCACCTATGTCTGCCCTTATTGCGTTAGAGAAGTACAGGATTGCTGTTGTGAGCACTACCCCTATTTTCTAATTCAAGTGGATACCTTGATGGTTCCCATTGTCAGAGAATTGAATTCGAAGGGCTATAAAACAACGGGCTGTTGCGCCGGACATCCTGAGGACGGCGAAGGTCACACCAATATTTATGTGGCTTTTGACCAGGAATACGATTTTGACGAACCATTCCCAGAAGGCGCCCGGTGGTCAAAACTTAAGCATTGTCTTACTGTTGAGCCTTCCTGCTCAAACTACGATGAACTGGTAGAATTCCAACGCGAGACACTGGATAAATTGAGTGACTGGGCTGAAATGCTGTCTAATGCCGAATAAGTTCGATTTATATACAAGCCCAAAATGGGGGCGAAATTTATACACAAGCATAATTTTCAAGAAAGTGAGGTGGTTCTGTGATGGAAGCAGGAGACTTCGTTGTAATGGCAGGTGAGCCCTATCCCAATGCTACTCCTGAAGATATCCGGTCCAGATTTCACGACCACCTCTCGGAGCAGGATATCGCCGACGCATTTGCCATATGCAGCAATAAGTTTTGGTGGGTCGAGGACAATGTTTATGATTACGAAGAAGGCACACCGGAACACAAGAAAGCCCAGGCCATAACCGACGAATGGTGTGGACTAATGGATAAATATGAGGAACAGATATTATCCATTCTCCGTAGTGAGGGAGTTGAGATTCCCAATCGCGGGAGGATTACCGTCTTAGCTCCCTTTATGGAAAGATACGGCTATAAGGACGGCAATGGATGGTGGATAAAATAGGCTTATGCACAAGGGGGCGTGGAAGGTGAAAGAACGAAGGTATATCGCAATCGACCTAAAATCCTTCTATGCCTCTGTCGAGTGTATCCAGCGGGAACTGGACCCAATGACCACGAACCTGGTTGTCGCCGATGAGAGCCGCACCGAGAAAACCATCTGTCTTGCGGTTTCTCCTTCACTAAAGACCTACGGTATTCCTGGCCGACCTCGTCTATATGAGGTTGTGCAGAAAATCCAGGCTGTGAACAAGCAGCGGGAGTGGAATGCCCCTGGTAAGACCTTTTCAGGCGAATCCTATGACCATACCGAATTGCAAGCTCAACCGGAGCTTGCCGTCTCCTACATCGTAGCGCCCCCTCAGATGGCGCTGTATATGGAGACCAGTGCGGCAATTTATGATGTCTATCTCAAATATATCGCGCTGGAAGATATCCATGTGTACTCCATCGACGAGGTGTTCATCGACGCCACCAATTATCTCAGTACCTATAAATGCACGGCTCATGAGCTGGCAATCCGCATGATACGGGATGTTCTCGCTCGAACGGGCATTACCGCAACCGCAGGCATCGGAACCAACATGTTCCTCTGTAAGGTTGCAATGGATATCGTTGCAAAGAAAATGCCCGCCGACAAGGACGGTGTCCGCATCGCCGAACTGGATGAGATGTCTTTCCGGCAGCAGCTCTGGGACCACCGCCCACTTACAGACTTCTGGAGAGTCGGCAGGGGCTATGCTAAAAAATTAGAAGATAACGGCATGTACACTATGGGCGATGTCGCATTGGCATCAATGACCGAGTGGGGTGAGGACCGCTTATATAAACTCTTCGGTGTGAACGCCGAATTACTAATTGACCACGCCTGGGGCTGGGAGCCCTGTACCATCGCAGAAATTAAGAAGTATAGGCCTTCCACCAATAGCCTCAGTTCCGGACAGGTTCTGCACTGTCCCTATGATAATGAAAAAGCCCGGCTCATCGTCCGGGAAATGACAGACCTGATGGTACTGGATTTGGTCGAGAAGCATCTTGTTACCGACCAGCTGGTGCTGACCATTGGTTATGATATTGAGAATCTGACTAATCCGGAAATTCGGAAGTATTACACCGGACCGGTGACCACAGACCACTACGGTCGCCAGGTGCCCAAGCACGCCCACGGCACCGCCAATCTTGGCAGGCACACTTCCTCTACCCGTCTGATTATTGATGCCATGATGGAGCTCTACGAGCGCATCGTGGATAAGAACCTACTGGTGCGCCGGGTGACCATTTCTGCCAACCACGTTGTGCACGAAAGTGCCGCCGGCTCTGCTGCACCGTTGGAGCAGCTGGACATGTTCTCTGATTACGAAGAGCAGGAGCGCAAGCTCCAGGCAGAACAAGCAGCACTGGAACGGGAAAAGCGCGGGCAGCAGGCAATCATTGCGCTCCGCAAACGCTTTGGCAAGAATGCCGTTCTGAAAGGTATGAATTTGCAAGAAGGCGCCACTACCAAGGACCGGAACGAGCAGGTCGGCGGACACAAGGCGTAACCGGCCGATAAACTTGAATTTGACGAGGTGATTAAGATGATAGATATTACTGCTTGGATGCAAGACTTCTTGCAGACATTAAATGAGACTTTCGCAAACCGTGTATGGTTTGTTGGTTTGCAAGGCAGTTATGGTCGTGGTGAAGCAACAGAAACAAGTGACATTGATGTTGTTGTAATTTTGGATGAATTATCTGCTATGGATATTCAAACTTATAACAACATGCTGGACACCATGTCTCATAGAGAACTGATTTGTGGTTTCCTTTCAGGAAAAAAAGAAATTATGAATTGGGAGCCATCTGACCTGTTCCAGTTTTGCCATGACACTACACCAATCAAGGGAAGCCTTGACGAGGTGATGGCAGTTATTGATGAAAACGCTGTGAACAGAGCAATCAAAATCGGTGCCTGTAATGTGTACCACGGATGTGTTCACAATATGCTCCATGAAAAGAGTGAAGATATTTTGCGGGGACTATATAAATCTGCCTCTTTCGTTGTACAGGCAGTTGTTTTCAAGCAAACTGGAAACTATATCAGCCATCAAAAAGATTTG
>JAZSEN010000019.1:0-21023 GCA_045531675.1 Faecousia sp. | reverse complement strand
GGCTTCATTTGACATATTCTGTTCACCTCCAAAACAAAAAACTGCGGCAGTATTTCTACTGCCGCAGCCGTTTTTCTGCGTTACAACAAAGCCTCTTTGCCCATCGCACGGGTGCAAAGAAGGATACCATTCCCGTAGGTCTTCTGACTTATGTCTCAAACGATCACCTGTCTGCCTTCTCAAGTTTTCACTCAATGACTGACTTTCGTCAACGGCAGGCCATCTCGACACTTACAGCGCCGGCAGCGCGGGGACTTACACCCCATTATCTTGTTCAGCCGGTCAGTCTATACGAGCAGCCCGGCCACGGGAACAACTATGAAATTATCTATCAGTGGCATTATAGCACAAAACGGGTAAATGTCAACACAGAACCGTAGCGAATCTCACAACAATTCACCTGCTGTTTTGGTCATGTTCTACACAAAAACAATATTCCGAACAGAAATCCCCATTTCCTCTGCCAATTTCATAATATCTGTATCCTGCATTCTTTACACGCCTTATTGGCCAATCTTATACTGCATACAGGGTCTGCCGCCGGTGGCATAGTCCGTCTGGACAGTTACGATATCATCATAGCATTAAAAAGCGAAAATGCAATTTCTTGCCCTTTCAAAAACGGCTTTCATAAGTAAAATAAGTGTTTTTATAGCGGTTTTCTGTTTTCGCTCATGATATGTTGCGGCCCCCAAAGCAAAAGCGCCCCTGCAGGATATGGCAAAATATCTGTTTTGTTACGATTTGGCATATACTGTTTTTTGAAAACATATCCCCCCGGGGGGCTTACACAAGGTGACAAACGGTGCTATAATGCAAAAAGTTAAAGCATACTGATGACAGGGAGAATATAAGCCCCTATGAACCATATCAAAGAACTGGAAAAGAGAAACAGACGAAATACCCTTGTGATTATCGCAATGCTGGTGGCAGTAATTGTCGTAGGCGTTGCGTGTTTGTTTGTGGGCTCGTCAAATATGTCCTTTCAAGCTGCGCTAAACGCATTGCTGGGCGGCGGAACCACCGCCCAGAGTCGGATTATTTGGAGAATCCGTATTCCCCGGGTGCTTGCTGCCATCATTGCAGGCGCAGGCCTTTCCGTGGCGGGCTTGGTGATGCAGACTACATTGAATAATACGATGGCATCGCCCTCCACTCTGGGCGTGTCCAATGCGGCAGTATTCGGCGCGAATCTTTCTATTATTACCTTTGCAGGCGGTTTCCTGTCTACCGGCAACAATTTGCAGAATTTCGATGTGAGCTCAAATCCTTATGCCACATCTGTGCTGGCATTCGTGTTTTCCACCGCTTCCATTTTGTTGATTTTAGGCCTTTGTACCATCCGGTCCTTCTCACCGAATGTTGTGGTGCTTTCCGGTATGGCCATCGGTTCTGTGTGGACTGCGGCAACGACGATTTTGCAGTTTTATGCCACCGATGTGGGTCTGTCTGCCGCAGTGGTTTGGAGCTTTGGCGATTTGGGCCGTGCCACTTACCGAACAGATAGTATCATGGCAGCGGTTGTGTTGGCGGGATTTGTGTTCTTTATGCTCATGGCCTGGAAGTACAATGCCCTCCTGAGCGGTGAAGCCACCGCAAAAACCATGGGTATCAACGTGGTGGGTCTGCGTTTTGCATCACTGCTCATTGCTTCCGTTATTACTGCCGCCTGCGTGTCGTTCCTGGGCATCATCGGCTTTGTGGGCATTATTTGCCCCCATGTGACCAAGAAACTTCTGGGTCAGGATCACCGTGTAACGATTCCGGTTTCCTGTCTGATGGGAAGCCTGCTGCTGGTGCTGGCAGATACCATGTCCCGTAGTCTTGGCAGCGGTTCGGCGTTGCCGGTGGGTGCCATTACCAGCCTTTTGGGTGCTCCTTTCTTTGTTGCGATTATCTTTAGTAGAAAGGAGAACCGCAGATGCTGAAAATAAAGGATTTACACTTCCGTTACAGCGCAAACGCAGCCCCGGTCCTGAAGGGCGCTTCTTTGGAACTGCGTCAGGGTGAGGTAGGCATTCTGTTGGGAAAGAACGGTTCCGGAAAGACAACCCTTTTTAAGAATATTCTGGGCATCGAAAAACCGAAAAGCGGCTCCATACAGTTTGATAGGGAGAATCTTTTGAAGATGAATCGCCGGGAGCGCGCACGACGGATTGCCTATGTACCGCAAGATATTCACTTTGGCGCATTGACAGTTTTTGATTCCATTCTGATGGGTCGTGTTTCCTACTTCGGTCTGAAGGCAAGCCGGGATGACTATATAGCTGTGGAAAAGATCATTGCGGATATGGGGCTTAGCGCCTTTGCCCACCGGAATGTAGACGAGCTTTCCGGTGGCGAGCGCCAGAAGATTGCCATTGCCCGTGCTATGGCGCAGGAGCCGAAGCTGATGGTGTTTGACGAACCCACCGGCAATTTGGACATTGCCAACGAACAGCTTATTATTAAGGAAGCCAAACAGCTCGCAAGGCAGAAAAATATCGGTATTCTGTCTTCTTTACATGATCTGAACCAAGCGCTTTATTTTGGCGATAAATTCTTTTTCTTAAAAGACGGTGAGGTAAAGTACGCCGGAGGAAAAGAAATCGTTACTGAAGAGGTTATCAAGGACATTTTTGATATAGCGGTCAAAATCGTCCAGATAAATAATCAAAAAGTAATTTTAGGAGGATACCACAATGAACGCTAAGAAAATGCTTATCACTTTTCTTGCTTTCGTGATGGTCATTTCGCTGTGTGCCTGCAGCGGTCCCGCCCCCAGCGAAGGCAATGCCGGAACCACAACCGTCACCGATATGATCGGCCGCGAAGTCACTGTCACTCCCGGCAGCTACAAGAGGGTCGCCTGCATCGGTGCCGGCGCACTGAGAATGTATTCCTACATCGGTGATGTTACCCTGCTGGCCGGCGTGGAAGACATCGACAATACCACTTTGGCAGAACGCCCCAAGATGTTTGATTCCGTTGCCCGTCCTTATGTGCTGGCATTCGGCGAAACCTTTAATAAGCTGCCCTCCTGCGGTGTTGGCGGCCCTATGGCTCAGGCTGCGGAAGCAGAAAAAATCCTTTCTTGCGAACCTGATATCGTTATTTCTGAATTTGAAGACGTGGATAAGTCCAATGCGCTGCAGGAGCAGCTGGGTGTTCCCGTCATCACTTTGAGCGCAGGCTCCAAGGGCGTTTTTGACGAGAAGTTCTCCGGCTCTTTGGAACTGCTGGGTAAGATCTTCCAGCAGGAAGAAAAGGCCGCCAAGCTTGTGAAGTTTGTTGCCGATGAAAAGGCTGCCATTGAAGCCAAGGTCGCAAATATTGCCGACGCAGACAAGCCCAGTGTGTACATCTGCGGTCTGGGCAACTGGGGTACAACCAACCATTTGATGACTGCCGAGAACTACATTTCCTTCCAGGTGGCTGGCGTTAAGAACGTGGTCAGCGGTCTGGGCATCCAGGGCATTGGCCCCATTGAGGAAGAGAAGTTCGTGGAGCTGGGCGAAAATATGGACATTATCATCATGGACGCAGCTGCAGTCAAGAACATCAAGCCCCTGTACGCCGAGGATAAGACCATGTTCGACACCTGCAAGGCATGGCAAAATGGTGAAGTGTATCTGGAAATGGCATACAATGCCTACTACACCAACTACGAGATTGCTCTAATCAACACCTGGTTCATTGCCAAGACTGTCTACCCCGAACAGTTCGCTGACATCGACTTGACCGCCAAGACCAACGAAGTTACCAAGATGTTCCTTGGCACCGAATTGGCAGACGAGATTTTTGCCTGCCCCTCCAGCTTCGGCGGCTACGGCAAAATCGATACTGCGACTTTCTTCGGTTAATCTGCACGACTACGGAAAAGCCGCCGCAAGGCGGCTTTTTCTTGCAAGAACTGTCACACTGTGATATGCTATAAAAAAACCATCGGAGGAAATCCAAATGGACAAGAAAGATGTGATTGAATTCTTTGACCGCTGCGCTCCAACATGGGACGCGGATATGATCAAAAGCGATGCCATCATCGGCAAGATTCTGGACAACGCCGAAGTAGGCGAAAATATGGAAGTATTGGATGTTGCCTGTGGCACAGGCGTCATGTTTGACTACTACTTGCAGCGGGGTGTAGCATCGGTAACCGGCATTGATATTGCGCCCGAAATGGCAAAAATCGCGGCAGAAAAGTACGGGGCAGAGCCCAAGGTGCAGGTGATTTGCGGTGATGTGGAGGAGTATCCTTTTGACCGGAAATTTGACCGGATCGTGGTGTATAACGCATTTCCCCATTTCCCCTATCCCAAGCGGCTGATTAAAATTTTGGCAATGCTTTTGAAAGAGGGCGGACGGCTGACCATTGCCCACGGTATGAGTCGGGAAGCCATTGATAATCATCACAGTGGCGCAGCCAGCAAGGTTTCCAATGGCCTGATGACAGCAGAGAGCCTGAAGCGGATCTTTGATGCCCATTTCGATGTGGAAGTCGTGATCTCCAATGGCTATATGTATCAGGTCAGTGGTGTCAAGCGAAATCCTCTGGCCCACTCCCATGACGGTGATGTGGAGCATACCCATGGGGGGCTGACCCATTCCCATGCTCATGGTGATATGGAACACGAGCATCATCTGGACGAAAATGCCACGCCTCTGGAGGAACTGTTGGTGATGATGAAGTATCTTGTCAGCCACAACGATGCCCATGCCCAGGAAGTGGCAGATCTGGCCCGGGATCTTCAGAGTGCAGGCAGAATCGATGTTTACGATGAGATTATGGATGCAGTTGCGGATTTTGACATGGTCAATGCAAAGCTGGCAGCAGTTTTGGACAAGCTGACAACTGAAGAATACTTGTAAATTCATCCCCCCACAAAGCTCTGTGGGGGGATGTTCTATATTGACCCTAAAGCAGTTTATACCTTGTGCTTTCCGGTGTCTGTCAAAAAAAACATCCCCCCTGGTCCCTCTACCCCCGATACTCCCGCTGAACCCGTTGTAAAGAAGTCTATGATGAAATTCAGAAAAGCGAGCTGCTGTCCTTTGACGATGCCGCTGCCCGCCTCTTCGGCGCACAGCCCGGATACGGTGATCTTGTCAAAGGCAGTTTTTGATACTTCCTCCCCAACGGGCATCGCCGGAGCGATAATTTCTTTGTCCGGCATCAAAAAAGCCTTGGCAAACATCAGGTACGGTGTTAGGATAATATGGAGAATTCCTGACACGGAGGGTCCTATGTATTCACGCGTTTATGTAGAAATCACCAACATCTGTAATATGCGCTGCTCCTTCTGCCACGGGCACAGCCGTCCTCCCCGTCGCATGAGCCGGGAGGAATTCGCCGGAATCCTGCAGCAGCTCACCGGGCAGACCAGTTATATTTATTATCATCTGATGGGAGAGCCCCTGATCCATCCCGATTTGCCGGAATTTCTGGCTATGGCAGCCGCGTCCGGCTTTCGCTCGGTGATTACCACCAACGGTACACTCCTTTCCCGCCGGGGTGCGGAGATACTTGCCGCCGGCGTCCATAAGGTCAGCATTTCCCTGCACAGCTTCGAGGGGCAGGATGACGATGACCACCGGCGCTACATCCGCCAAATCGCGGATTTTTCCCAAACCGCCGCAAATTGCGGAACGATTATTTCCCTCAGGCTTTGGAATAAAGGTCACGATGGCGGACGCAACGACGACACCTTATCCCTTCTGCGCCGGTATTTGCCCGGAGAATGGACGCCTAACACACGGGGCTACCGGATTCGGGAGCATGTGTATCTGGAATGGGGCGAACGTTTCATCTGGCCGGACAAGGATGCTCCCATCCAGTCGGAGCATGTGTACTGCTACGGTCTGAAGGACCATTTTGGTATTCTCTGCGACGGCACAGTGGTCCCCTGCTGTCTGGACAGCGACGGTATCATCGCCTTGGGTAATATTTTTCAACAGGACATTGGAGCAATCCTCTCCTCCCCACGGGCACAGACCATGGCTGAGGGTTTCCGCCGGCGTATCGCCACCGAAGAGCTGTGCCGCCGCTGCTCCTATGCTCAAAGATTCCAATAGCATTTTGTCAATCAATGCATCATCGCTGTGCCGGTCATGCTCACTTTAACACAATAAAGTGTTGATGCAGCTCTCCTTTCTTATGCACAGTACCGAAAATGCAGTTTACCTCTTTACAACTTTAGTTTATTAAAGTATAATGCACCCATCAAACATCCCTCCGGGAAAAAAGAAAGGAACATAATTATGAAAAAGATAATTGCTTTGGTGCTGGCATCCCTGCTGGTGCTGTGCTGCTTCTCCGGCTGCAAGAAGGAGGCCGAGACTGTGGTTGTCGGCTACACCATCTACGCACCCATGAACTACAAGGACGACAACGGCAAGCTGATTGGCTTCGACACCGAGCTGGCTAAGGCCGTGTTCGAGAATCTGGGCTACGAAGTCATCTTCCAGGAAATCGACTGGAACCAGAAGTACACCGACCTGAACTCCGGCACCATCGACTGCGTGTGGAACGGCTTCACCTGCAACACCAAGGACGACGACGGCGTTCTGCGTTCCGAGAAGGTGGACTTCTCCTACAACTACATGGAGAACCAGCAGGTCATCGTTGTGAAGAAGGGCACCACTCTGGACAAGGACGGCGATCTTTCCAGTCTGGTGGCAGCAGTTGAGAGCGGCTCCGCCGGCGAGTCCTACGCCAAGGGTCTGGGTCTGAGCATCAAGGGCTGCGTCAAGCAGACCGATTGCCTGCTGGAGGTCAACGCCGGTTCCTGCGATGTGGCAGTTCTGGACGTTCAGCTGGCCAACAGCTACTGCGGCAAGGGCGATTACAGCGATTTGGAAATCGTTGAGGGTATGTCCAGCGAGGTGGAGTACTACGCCATCGGCTTCAAGAAGGGCAGCGACCTCACCGCCAAGGTCAACGAGCAGCTGGAAAAGCTGGCCGCTGACGGCACCATCGCAAAGCTGGCCAAGAAGTATGGCGTTGAGAACACCGCCATCACCGATTTCAGCAACCAGAAGTAAGGAATATCACTCCCCTTTCAGAGGAGCTTTCAAAAATCGGTTCTTCGGAACCGATTTTTGACTAAGGGGTGCTGTTTCTCCCGTTTCCACTCCTCCGCCCGATGCATCCATCGGGTAGCTTCTCTCAGAGGAGACTTATTTCACAGTATTTAGGAGTTTTACTATGTCCTTTTTAGAAGTAACCGCCTTTTTGTGGGACGGTTTTCTGATTTCTCTTCTGATTTTCTTCGTCACGCTGATTTGCGGTGTACCGCTGGGTCTGCCCATCGCCTTCTGCTCCATGAGCAAATGCAAGCCGGTGCAGTTCATTTCCAAGGTCTTTGTATGGATTATCCGTGGCATCCCGCTGATGCTTCAAATTTTCATCATCTACTACGTGCCGGGTCTGGTGTTCGACACACCCATTTTCAGCAATGTTGACCGGTATTTTCTGGTCAGCTACGGTATACAGGATGCAGGACGGATTCTGGCGGTGCTCATCGCCTTCACCATCAACTACGCCTGCTACTTCTCCGAAATCTACCGCGGCGGCATCGAGAGCATCTCCAAGGGACAGTACGAAGCCGGCTATGTGCTGGGTCTGACCAAAAACCAGATTTTCCGCAAGATTATCCTGAAGCAGGTGATTCAGCGGATCGTCCCCCCCATGTCCAACGAAATCATCACTCTGATTAAAGACACCGCCCTTGCCAACTGCATCATCGTCTGCGAAATCATCAAGCAGGCAAAGGAGCTGGCCGCCACCAAGGCCATGATCTGGCCGCTGTTCTACACCGGCGTTTTCTATCTGGTATTCGTGGGTCTGCTGACCATCATACTGGGCCGTGTGGAGAAGAAACTCAGCTATTTCAGGAGTTAAGCTATGGCATTATTGACTGTAAACAACATCAAAAAGAGTTTCGGCAGTACCGACGTACTCAAGGGCATCAGTTTTTCCCTTGAAAAGGGACAGGTTCTGGCAATCATCGGATCCTCCGGCAGCGGCAAGACCACGCTGCTGCGGTGCCTGAATTTTCTGGAGCTGCCCGACGCGGGAACCATCACGGTGGGCGACAAATGTCTCATCGACGGTTCGGATTCCGCCACCCTTTCTGATGAAGCTATCCGACAAAACCGGCTGCATTTTGGTTTGGTTTTTCAGAATTTCAACCTGTTTCCCCAGTATAATGTGTTGGAAAATGTGACTCTTGCTCCCACCCTTTTGAAGAAGGGTACCCCTGAAGAAATTAAAAATCAGGGCATGTCTCTGCTGGAGAAGGTAGGTCTTTCCGAAAAACTGGGCAGCTATCCCTACCAGCTTTCCGGCGGACAGCAGCAGCGTGTTGCCATCGCCCGGGCGCTGGCACTGCGTCCGGAGGTGCTGTGCTTTGACGAGCCTACCTCCGCCCTCGATCCGGAGCTGACCGGCGAGGTTCTGCGGGTCATCCGCGGTCTGAAGGATAAGGATACGACCATGATTGTAGTCACCCACGAGATGGAATTCGCCCGGAATGTGGCGGACATCGTCATCTATATGGCTGACGGCGTGATTGAGGAAATGGGTACCCCTGAGGAGGTTTTTGACCATCCCAGAAGCGAAAAAACCCGTTCCTTCCTCCACGGCACACAGAATATATATTGAGGTGGGCTATGGAGCAAAAGCAGGAAAAAATGGAAGCCATGTACCGGCTTATCGCCGGAATGGAATCCGCAGAAGATTGCCGTAAGCTGTTTGCCGACCTTTGCACCATCAAAGAGCTGGAGAAAATGGCAGAACGAATCTACGCCGCACAGCTTCTGCTGGAGGGCAAGACCTATCATCAGGTGATGGAGAAGGCAGATATTTCCTCCGCCACCCTGAGCCGGGTATCCCGTTGCGTCCAGTACGGAGAGGGCTACTCCTCCTTTCTAAAGAAAACGTAAGTGATTGGGTTTAGACCGCCAAAAACCGATAAATTATCGTTTAGCATTGAACCGGAGAGGCAACGCCCCTCCGGTTCTGTTTATTCAGCACCAATAAGAAGGATATGCTGTGTCCGGACAGACCCTGTATTGATTAATACTGTAAAATATGATAAAATTTATATCATTTCTTACATTACGGGTGATAATATGGGTTATTACAATGATTATGAATTATGCGGCAACCTTTGGGAGGACCGGCAAACCGTAGTAAGAGTATTTACCGGCGCAAACATGAACGGATTTTTACCGCACAATAGGACTTGTTGCAACAGCGAACGCCTTGCCGTAAACCACAGCAAGGCACATACCCTGTACGAGCTTGCTGTAAAAAACGGCTGCCGTCAGGCAGAAGCCAATCTGAGTATATGCAGGAAAGCACTATGAATATTGTGTTCTTCTTGCATAGTTTCGGCATGGGCGGTGCAGAGCGCAGATGCGCAATGGTAGCCAATTCCTTTGCCCGACGGGGAGACCGTGTGATTGCGGTATTACTGGACGCCCCGGACATTCTTTTTGATTTAGACGACAGGATTCAGGTCATCTATCTGCCCGAAGGCGGCGAGAAAAGCATCGCGGAAAAAGAAGGGCTTCGCAGGGATAAACGCCAGTACACCAACGAAATGTTTGACGCGCTGCTCCAAGCCTACAGCCGGCGAATTCATGATTTCCTGAAAGGCATCCCCGACTATATTGTCGTTTCATGGGTATCTTTGTATTCCGTAGCCTGCGCAATGGCGTTAAAAAATCTGCCCAACAAGTTTGTGTTTGTGGAGTGCAATGCTCCGGACGCGGAATTTGATTCGCAGCATTACTTCAATACACTTAAGCGCGCCCATTATCCACGGGCTGCTGCCGCTGTTTTTCAAACAGAAAGCGAAAAGGCTTTTTATAACTATCTCGACCGCACCCAAAAGTACGTCATTCCAAATCCCGTTGCCGATTTGGGGGTACCCAGACATACAGCCGCTCGAAAAAAAGCCATCGTAACCTATTGCCGCTTGCGCAGAGCAAAGCGATTGCCGCTGCTGATAGATGCCTTTGCAATCTTTCATGAAGCTTTTCCCTGTTATCAGCTTCACATTTTCGGCGAAGGAAATGAGAAAGCGGAACTGCTGGAATATATCAGCAAAAAGGGCTTGCGCCATGCAGTCACCATTCAGGACTTTGACCTCCATATTCACGAGAAAATCCACGATTACATGATGTTTGTGTCATCCTCCCTGTTTGAGGGAATGTCCAATTCCATGCTGGAATCCATGTCCATCGGTTTACCCGTTGTGTGTACCGATTGCCACGGCGGCGGCGCAAGGGCCGTTATCAAAGACGGAGAAAACGGTCTGCTGGTTCCGGTTGAGGACGCGGCCGCTCTGGCTCAGGCAATGCAGCGAATCGCAGGTGATCCGTCATTGGCGCAGCGACTGTCTGAAAACGCGGTAAAGATAAAAGACACATTGGCAAAAGATAAAATATGCCGGCTATGGCATGAGGCTTTTAGCGAAATATCTGATATGTAATCGAATACCCGGGGGAGTACCATGGAAAAGGTTATGTTCATTCTTCATATGTATAGTGTTGGCGGTGCTGAACGGCGGTGCGTTTCCGTAGCCAACTATTTGGCTTCCCGTGGCGTCAAAGTTCAAATCGTGTTGCTGGATATGAATAAAATGTACGCCTGTAAGAGGGACTGCAACGGTCTGGAAATTGATATCGGTTTTGCGGAATGTCCCAGCGTAACAATTCCTGCTGACGCGCAGGTTGAGCTGGTTTATCTGCTTCACCGCAACGAGCCGCCATTGACACAAGACACTATCACCTGTGTCCGGTTTGAGGAAAACGACCTGCCCCCTAAGCACGCCGGTGACTATATCCCAAATCCCGATACCGCGCAGAAGAAAAAAGCAAGAAAACAGCTGGAGCAATTGGAAGAAATATATGTCAATCGCATATATCAATATGTAAAAAAGCACCCTGAATACAAAGTGATATCCTGGATGACCTTTTGCAATATCGCCACCGCGGCGGCGCTGAACAGCCTGCCAAATGATTTTGCGTTTGCAGAATGTACCTCACCGGATGTTGAGTTCCCCGCGGACAGCGGTTTTAACTACTTGAAGGAGCTTTTTTATCCCCGGGCAAGCGCGGCTTTTTTTCAAACCCGTGAAATGCGGGACTTCTATACCTATCTGCCGGAAATACAGTCATTTGTCATCCCCAACCCCATTCTGGCGCAGCTTCCGCCGGAGGCCGCAAAAACACGGACGAAGAACATTGTGAACTTTTGTCGGGTTGAAAAGCCGAAGAATCTGGAGCTTTTGATTGATGCTTTTTCCGCATTGCATCGTCAATATCCGCAATACCGGTTGCACATCTACGGGGATGGCAGCGAGAAAGAACGCCTGATATCCATTGTGAATCAGCAGAACCTCCACGATTACATCACGTTCTTTGATTTTACGCCGGAGGTTCACAGCAAGGTAATCAACGATGCCATGTTTGTCTCCACATCAAACCGGGAGGGAATCTCCAACTCCATGATTGAAGCGATGGCTCTCGGTATTCCCACGATTTGTACGGACTGCCACGGCGGCGGTGCGAGAGCAATCATAAAGGACGGAGAAAACGGTCTGCTGGTCCCCATGAAAGACAAGCAGGCCCTGCTTGCCGCGATGTCGAGAATCATTGAATCTCCGGAATTATCCCACCGTCTTTCCCAAAAAGGCGCTGAGCTGAGGACAACCCTCTCCATCCGCAACATCGGAGAAAAGTGGGAACAGGCAATCAAAGCACCGTGGCACAGCTAGTATTTCGGATATTAACGAACAAAGGAAGATGCCTATGTCTGTATACGACAGGCTCATAAACAGAAAAGATAAACTTGCGGTGGTAGGCTTGGGCTATGTTGGTTTGCCGCTTGCCATAGCGTTTTCCAAATATGTGGATGTTGTCGCTTTTGATATTGATGAAGCCAGAATTTCGATATATCAAAGCGGAACAGATTTGACCGGCGAGGTCGGCGACGATGCCATCAGAAGCGCTCCTGTGGAATGGACCTCTGACGAAAAGGCTCTCGCCGCGGCAAAGTTTATCATCATCGCCGTCCCTACCCCCATTCATCGCGATACAACGCCTGATTTATCCATGCTGATTTCCGCATCTGAAATTGTGGGCAGAAACCTCGCCCACGATTCCATCGTTGTGTATGAGTCTACGGTCTATCCCGGTGTCACACAGGAAATATGCGTTCCAATTCTTGAAAGCATGTCCCACATGGTATGCGGCCGTGATTTTATGGTAGGATACTCACCCGAACGGATTAATCCCGGGGATAAGCATCACAGGCTGCACAATATCACCAAAATCGTCTCCGGAATCAATCGGGAAGCCTTGGAGGAAATTGCGGCGGTATACGGCCTTATCATTCAGGCCGGAGTCCACAAAGTCTCAAGCATACCGGTGGCCGAAGCCGCCAAGGTGATTGAAAACAGTCAGCGTGACATCAATATTGCCTTCATGAACGAGCTATCCATCCTGTTTGATAAAATGGGAATCGACACGCAGGAGGTTCTGGAAGCGGCAAAAACGAAGTGGAATTTCGTTCCGTTCACCCCGGGGCTGGTTGGCGGACATTGTATTGGCGTTGACCCCTATTATCTGACCTACTGTGGCGAAAAACATGGCTATCATCCTCAAGTAATCCTTTCCGGCCGGCAAATTAACGACAGCATGGGAAAGTACATTGCTGAACAGGTTGTAAAAAAACTGATTAAGGCAGGCAAGTCTGTGTCCGCATCCACCGTTGGGTGTCTGGGAATATCATTTAAGGAAAACTGTCAGGATGTGCGGAATTCAAAGGTTTACGATATCATATCCGAACTCAGGGAATACGGTATCGAGCCCATAATCAGCGATCCCATAGCCAGTCCCGCAGAGGTCAAAAAGTATTACGATATCGACCTTGTGCCGCTAACGGCTTTTCGCAATTTGGATTGCTTGATAATCGCCGTTGCCCACGATGCCTTTCGATTGATTCCGGACCGGGATATTGCTGATATGTTTCGCCAAGAGCCGGACGGCAACAAGGTTTTCATCGATGTGAAAGGAATCAAAAACAAGGATACCTGGAGCGCGTATCAATATTGGCGACTCTAACCGACAAATGCGGAGTTGATGATTACGAAATATCAAGATCTGAAGTTTCATAAAGATACCCTGTTTCTTGTTACCGGCGGTGCCGGCTTTATCGGTTCAAATTTGTGTGAAGCGATTCTGGATATGGGCTGCCGCTGCAGATGTTTGGATGACTTATCCACCGGCAGGCAGGAAAATGTGGATTTGTTTGCAAAGAACCCTGCTTACGAATTCATCAAGGGCGACATAACGAATCCCGATACCTGCATCGCAGCCTGCGACGGCGTTGACTATGTGCTGCATCAGGCTGCATGGGGCAGTGTGCCACGGTCTATTGAAATGCCCCAACTGTATTCCCGAATCAACATTTCCGGCACCCTCAACATGCTGGAGGCCGCACGCAGAGCGCAGGTTAAGAAATTTGTATATGCTTCGTCCTCCTCCGTTTACGGTGATGAACCGCATCTTCCAAAAAAGGAAGGACGGGAAGGTAATGTTTTGTCGCCTTATGCCCTTACCAAACGGTGCGCGGAGGAGTGGGCAAAGCAATATACCCGTCACTATGGCCTGCCCACCATTGGTCTGCGCTACTTCAACGTTTTCGGGAAACGGCAAAACCCGAACGGACCGTATGCGGCGGTGATTCCCCGATTCATAAAACAGCTCATGGGCGCAGAACAGCCGGTTATATACGGCGACGGTACGCAAAGCAGAGATTTTACCTATATCGATAACGTGATTGAAGCCAATCTCAAGGCATGTCTGGCGTCTGATGAAGCAGACGGCGAAGTGCTGAATGTGGCTTACGGCGGTCGTGCGTGCTTAAATGAAGTCTTTCAGGAGCTGTGCATGCTGCTTCACGCAGACATAACCCCCCGATACGCGCCTTCCCGTAAAGGTGACATTATGCACAGTCACGCGGATATCAGCAAAGCCAAAGCCCTGATTGGATATGATCCGCAATGGAGCTTTCGGCAGGGTCTTGCACAAACCATAGACTGGTACTGCAGCCATTTGTAATGAGCTATCGATACTTCGCTCAGGAGGTTTACATGAAAAACAGCATCCAACTGGTAAGCTTCGAAGACAGTCATCTGCCGGAGCTTTACAGAATTTTCAGCGACCAACAGGAACGGAGGAATATTCTGCCACACCGGCAGCATCTGACCTTCAGTCAATTCGAGGCAACCTTCAAACGGCACGTTGAAACCAAGTACACCGAATTTAAGATCATCCGCGATCAAAACCATGATTTTGTCGGCTTTTTGATTGCCTATGATTACATGAGAAACGACGGACACATGAAGTTCACCCTGTATATAAAGCCGGCGTTGCGTTCAGGCTTATACGGTATTTTTGCCGGGGCAAAATTCGTGGATTACCTGTTTCGATACTATAACATTCACAAGGTTTTCACAGAAGTGTTTGCGTTTAACCAACCAAGCATCAATATCCACAACAAGCTGGAGCTGTACAAAGAAGCATGCTTGAAGGATTACAAGTTCTATGACGGGAAATACTACGACATGTACATATATTCCATGACAAGAGACTTCTTCTACGATTTGGTGGAAAGAAAACGGTTGCTTTAAGCTAAAAAACGGACGGATTGTCGGAAAGCGGTAAAAATGAAACCTAAAAGATTGGGACGGGTCTGTTATTTGATAACAGAGTTCAGTGAAAATAACGCTTACTTGATAAAGCTCATTAACCATCAGGTCAAAAAAATCTCCTATCTGTCGGTCATCGTTCAAACTGACTGTCTGGTGGCTGCGCGCGCACAGTTTTCCAAGCGGGTCCATCTGTTCAGCGCGTCTATGGAGAAAACGCCATTGGGCAGAAAAGCGATGCACGCCATGCTAAAGGTCATCGATTCGGATACTGTTTTCGTTTTTGACGGCGACAGCAACGCATGCTTGTTTGCGAACTACGCAAAGTTGAAAGCCACCAGAATCATTCCGGACGGCAAATGCGCTGCAAACCACCGCACAATGCACCTGTGCAATCAGGTGGAAGATGCTTCAAAGTTCATGGTTGATTCTCTTGAGAAAAAGACTGCTCTGGATTTTTACCCCAGGCACTACATTCAAAGCAAAGCTGTTCTTACCCAAATGAACCGCTCTCAGCTCCTCGAAGCGATGTTTCACCGCAAAAGAAGGGTCGAAGTCGATTTTGAGAAGGAATGGGGCTATCCCCTGCCGGTTGCAGGGCGAACATACAACGAGATTCTGAATCGCAACAAGGTAGACCCGACTTATCAAAAATACCGGAAATATGTGGACAAAGCCAAAGTCAGAAAGCATCTGCGAAAAAACGGCTTTGGGCAGTGGCTGCCGCCCAGTCTGGGGCGCGTAAAATTCAAAATTTCCAAACGTCTGTGGGCGTCCTTGCCGAAGCAGTTCGTGATTAAGCCTACCAATGTAAGCGGAATGAATATGGTGATTGAGGACAAGTCCATATACAACCTGAAGGTCATCAACCGTGTTCTTCGCCACCTGAAGCAGGTCCACTACGGATTATTCAAAAACGAACCTGTATACGCGTTTTGGAATGATTTTCTTATCATGCCGTACTTCCCTGATCTGACCGATTATAAATTTTTCTGTTTCAACGGAAAAGTGGAATTTGTTGCCGTTTTGCACGCGCTGAAGAAAGAGAATCAACGGGGCGAACCGTACCAAATAATCGTAGACAGGGATTTTCACGAGTTGCCCTTTTCCTACGGCTATGAACGGGGGACGCAGGAATACAAAAAGCCGGCTTACTTCGACGAAATGGTGGCTCTTGCCCAACAGCTTTCCGCCAAATTCCGGCATGTGCGCGTTGACTTGATGGGAAGCTCTGACTGTTTTTACTTCGGCGAGTTCACCTTTTTCCCCAGCGGCGGCAAAGACCGCTTTTCCCCGCCGGAATATGATACGTTCTATGGATCGATCATGAATGGCACCGATCAACAAAAAACGCTGAAACCATAGTTTCAGCGTTTTTTTATACATCCGTCTACGCCTTCAGGACATCCAGCACAAACTGTTTCCAAAGGGCATAAACCTCATCAATGTCAAATTTTTCCCGGACTTTTCGTCCTTCTTCGGTAAAATGGTCTGCCAACGCATCCTGATTGGCAAGGCAACGCATTTTATGAACGAAGTCCTCCTTGTCATCAACCGGTACCAGATAACCGTTTTCTCCGGATGTAATGACCTGACGACCGCCATAAGCCGGACAATCGCTGGCAATGCTGGGCACGCCCAGCGAAACACTTTCAATCAGGGCGTTGGGCATGCCTTCGTATTTGGACGGGAGCACGCACATTCTGGCATCGTATATCACATCGAAAATATCAGGCCGGGCCTCGTTCAGATACACCTTGTCATCAATGCCTAACGCGATTGCCTTCTGTTGCAGCGCCAAACGGCGATGGTGATAGTCGTTGCCATAGACCTCCAGAGTGTAGTACGGATGTGTTTTTAAGAATTCCGCAAAAACGTCCAGCAGAAAATCCAGATTCTTCTGAGGCTCATACTTCCCTACGCAAACGACCCTTCGCGTACGGTCGCATGCCTTTACAACGTCATTGCGCGCGCCGGAAAGGTCCACAGGATTTCTGATAATGGCATACTTCGAAAGTGCCTCCGTTCCAAAGTATTCCAGAGCGCTTTGCGTTTGAAACACACAGCCATCCGCATGGGTCATGATATGATCGCGCTGTTTTCTCCAGTACGGGTCGGCGGGGGTACGGGTGGGATCGTTGCGCTCGCTTACGATAATCCTGATCCCCAGATTTCTTGCGACGGCAAAGGTGTAGGCCGTGGCAGGCATCAAAAAAGGAATCAGCAGATCCGGCGCGATTTCCGCCACCAGCGCCTGAAGCATCTTCACACACTTGGGAAGAATCCGGTCTTTGATTGTGTACCCTCTGGGCAAATAATGTAACTGAATCCCACAATCCACAGAATAAATCGGCGGATTGTTCTTTGCCACAAAGCAAATAAGGTGGATTTTCCATCCGTCCCGGGCAAACCGGTTTGCAATATTGACCAAGACCCTTTGGGCGCCACCGCCTTGCAGGGAGCTTGTAACAAAACAAAGCGTTCTCCCCTGAGGATAATTGTTCGCCAGCATATCAGCAATCCCTCTTATGTCGTTGATGTGTGTTTGAAAGCTTTATCCGAAAATTGTAGCATCGGGCAAAAGCGGTGTCAAGCACCCTGTATTTTCCGGTCTTAGATAGAGGATGCTGCCGAAATCAGCGCATCCTCCAAAACCAGCACATTGATCTGCTTTGTGTCGGCGGTGCCTGCATCTATGGCGACGAAACCATTTCCGTAAAAAATACCGCAGCAATTTTTGTCCCGTTCGGGGTCTAATCCCTTTGCGCAGAACGTGGGCACATGGCCGCAGACCAGCGTCTTATCCGCAAGGGGGCTCGAACCGGCATATTGCTCATTCCACCGGATCCAGCGTGCTTTTCCCCATGCCTCTTTGCCGGCATTCCGGCGGGATTCCGGAGTCAACGCATTTTCCGCCAGCCAGCCATGGACGAAAACATAGTTTTCGGTTTCATAATAGTCCACCGTTTCTTCAATGAATTGGCAGAGTCTGTCTGTGATGCGGGTCTTGCCGGAAAAATCAATGGTGTCATCTACCGGATCAATCACATATTTCCCGAAAAAGTTTTCCAGCGTACGCATTGTGCCGTTTATGTAATGATGCGGCTGCAGCTTTCCGGTTTGCAGGAGCTTCAGCAGCAAATCCTCATGATTGCCCCGAAGCAGGACCTTATGCTTCAGCCGCTCAAAAAACTGCAGCACCTCCACATTTTCATTGCCTCTGTCAAAATAATCGCCGCAGCAAATCAGCAAATGATTGGGGTTATCCCGATCAAAGCCCGATTTGTCAAGCGCCGCTTTCAGGATGGTGCAATGCCCGTGAATGTCCGATACAACAAAAATCCTTTTGCGATTTGTCATATTTCATCTCACCTCTGCCTTATCTATTCCCTCTTCAGCCGGTAATCTCCATAGAATGTATAACCAATGCTATACAGCTTAAATGGCATCATGAAATTGCCTTCAGAATCTATGTATGCGTACACCGACAGGGCTTCGTCGTCCTCCGCGCCAAAGCCCCATGAATCCATCCAGTATCGGCCGTCGGGTCTTACTGTCCAGACCATTATCAGTCTGCCATCATCAAGTTTTTCAAATATGACCTCATATTTCACTCTGGGCTCAAGACTGTCTCTCCCCAGCTCCGCTTTCATCACATCCGTGAATTCAACACCCGGAAAGTGGGGAATATTGCCGTCCGAATCAATAAGCTGTTTGCTGATGTTCTTTTCCACATTTGTAAATAGGACCGAGAAATCCACCTTGAAGGGATACTCGCCGTAAGGTCTGCCTGCAAAGTATTTGCTTAAATACACGTTTTCTTTCCCATTGTGATTCATAAAGATTCCCTCCATTCTGCCTTTATTATGCCTGACTATTCCCAACTTTGCAAGGCAAAAAGTTATGTTTCTGCTGAAATCGTCATCATCGTCGGACTCGGACACAAAAATATGAGCCTGATGAATGACCATCAGGCTCATATTTTTATATTATGCTTGGTATTCCGTCATTTCCAACTGTAAAGGCAATCTTCTCCGTACCCGCATCGGCGTCATCCAGAATCAGCCTGTTGGGGTCGGTGGGCATAAGGAATCGGTTGTCCGCCAGCCATGCAGGACTGACATTCTTTTTCCCAATTTCTGCAACACTGCCGTCCGCCTTCAGCGCAAAAACGATCAGTTCCATGGACCGCCAGCCCTCCTGAAAATCCTCGCGGAACAAATACAGGTAATGGCCGTTTTCCGTCTTGACATAATAGGGATGGAGGTCGTAGACAAAACAATCGCCATCGTACTGTCCGGCCTCGGTATAAACCCCGTAATTCACATAGTTGATCCGTTCCATGTCCCGCTGACCGGATACGGACAGCGCCTCCAGAATGCCATCCGTGTCCAGCTCGGTAAAGAAGGAAAGGTGCAGGGGCAATTCCACCGTATATTCTGCAGGCGTTGCCATGTATTCCTCCCGGAAAAACTCCGGATACTCGGCAAAGGAAACCGTTGCCGTCATGAAGCCTTCATCGCACAAATCGCCGGGCGCAAAGTAGAAGGTCACGCCGGTGTAATCCAGCGTCCAGTTGAAGCCGTCATAGGGCATATTGGCGAAGTAGTTCTCCACCGCATGTTCGGAATGAAATTTCCCTGTCCACATATGACCGGTCAATTCCTTTTCCACAGCTTTCGCCAGATCGTTATTGATTTCCTTGACAACATCATTCAGCGCCAGCGCTTTGCCGGTTCGGGTGTCGTAATTGCTTCCGTGGAATACTCTGAGGTTATCAATCTGACCGTAGTGGGCGTAGGAATCCCACAGCAGACTGACAACCATACTGTCTCCACGGCGCACCTGAACATTGCTTGTGGATACATGCGTTTCAAATCCGTTACGGTTTTGAGCAAGCTCCTGATGGGCAAATTCCACCAGATTGTCAAATTCATCCTCCATGGTATTGCTCTGCATGGTGGCAATCTGGCTGAGTACCTCCGCCATTTCAGGGAAGTTTTCAGCATCCTCCTGTCCCAGCGTCACATCAGAATACGCACTCCAGACCAGCGCCATGTTGAAATCCTCCGCCCATTCGAAATTGGTATGCAGAGACTTCTCAAGGGTAAGCAGGCTTACCTTCTCCCCCTCGTCTATAACCGGCGGCTCGCTTTCCTTTGTGGGAGTGGTGCTCTGGGATACCTGCGGTTTCTCCCCGTCATCGTGGCAGCCTGCCAGACACAGCATGCACACCGAAAGCAGCACACAGATAATCTTTTTCATGCGCGCCTCCTGTCTTATGCCCAAGGGTCTTCTTCCACGGGAACACGAATCTCGGACAGGCACTGGATATCATTCAAAAACCACTGACCGGTGGAGGGCTTCTGGCGCAGCTTGATGCCTCTGGGGTTGTCCGCGCCGCCGCTGGTCACATACAGGGTTGCCCAATTCTCATTATCGAAGGAATAGGGATTCTCGCTGACCTTGACGGTATAAGGCGTGGTGGGCTGATAGCCGTTCCGGGGCGTTGCGCCGCCTAAGTAGGAACGGGGAATGTAGGCCTTGCCCTGCAGCCGCTCCCGAATGAACTGCTTTTCGTAGCCGCTGACCTCTGCGGGCCCCTTCAGGAAATTCAGCATAGCGATGGCATCCTCGGGAGAATGCTCATAACGGCACAGGGCAAGGATGGTCAGAGCTGTGGTCTTGAAGGCGGAGTCCAGAGCGGCCTCCGGCAACGCCTGCAGCTGCTCCAAATTTTGGGGCAAGGCGGTAAAGGTGAAGCTCTCAGAGTGGTTTCTGCCTTTGCCAACAGACTGCACCGCATTGTTTACAGCCTTGGAGGCTTCCCTTTTCAGGGCAGACTCCGCTTTTCTTTTCAGCGCATCAAAAATACTCATTGTTATTCCTCCATTGAAATAGTATCATCGATTACCACAGGGGATTCAATTCACTGATGTGGTCGTACAGACGGCTCCAGTCCTTCATATTGACCTTGCCGTCGCCGGTGACGTCGGCGCAGAGCAGATTGTAATCCTCCAGAGGATTGGTTTCGCTGATATGGTCATACAGACGGCTCCAGTCCTTCATGTTCACCTTGCCGTCGCCGGTGGTGTCGCCAATCAGGTTGATTTCCACATCCTGTACTACGTCATTGGTCACCACCACGATGTACTCACGGGTGACATGGTCCTGCTTGCTTACTTTCAGGGTATACGTGCCTGCCGCAACGCCGGCAAAGCAGTAATCCACAGTGTTGCCCGTGACGACGGTTTCATAAGCCGGCATACTCTGCCCCTGCGGAATCAACTGCACCTTGATATCCGACGCATCCTTATAGCT
>JAZSEN010000117.1:0-8132 GCA_045531675.1 Faecousia sp. | reverse complement strand
CTTCTACACCAGAGTTATCGCGTACAGCCTGGGTGCTTACTGCGAGAGTCTGGCGAATAACGGCAACGAATTCGGTGCTGCAACTGCCGTCTACGGCTACTACGCAAAGGCTTACTTCGCAAACTAATCCTCAAAAAATCGCCACGGGGAAACCCGTGGTGATTTTCTATTAATATGGTAGCCCTAGCATTGACCGCTGTTGATGTGGCGATTGTGGCTAAGCCTCTTCCTTCGGAATCCAAACCACTTTATTACTGCCATCCACAGTCAGTAGAAAAGTATCCTTAATACTGGACTTGTGACGGCTGAGGGTCTTTTTGAGCCATTTTTCATCTTTTCCGGATATCGCCAGATTCTGCCGCAGCAAACGACTGTCCTCAATCAGCGTCACCGGAAGGCTTTGCTTTTCCGCCTGAATACCGCTTTCCTCTGCTGTCGCAGGTCGATATTGCGGCCAGGGAAACACCGACAGTTCTCCGTTGGTTTCCAGAATAGCATACTGCACCGATGTGATATCCAGTATATCCTTGATTCGCAAATGCCCTGACAACTCGTCCGCGGTAATACGGGTCCGTCGCAGATTCCTTTGAATCAGTCGTCCGTTTTCAATCAAAATGACCGGCTTGCCGCACAGCAGTCGCCGCAGCCCCACCGAATCCATGGACAGCACCGACAATAGCAGCTCGGTCCCCAGCACCGCCGCCATGGGTATCAGCCCCCGATGAAGCGGAACGGACGGGTCATCCATGGGAATGGACGCCAAATCCGCCATCAACATCGTCACAACAAATTCTGAAGGCTCCATCTGTCCCACCTGACGTTTGCCCATTAGCCGCACCATCAGAATCAGCATCAGATACAAAAACACCGCCCGCCCAAAGGATATCGCCATTTTGCTACCACCTCTGTACCTATTCTGCCCGGATTTCACCCGTTTCAGACTTTTGTAACGGAAAAAGCCGCCCTTGACAGGGCGGCTTTTGTATATGGTATCAGACTTCCTTGCTCTTGGTGGCAATTTCCATCAGGCACTTGGCGATGAACTCGTCGGGAGTCATGGCGCCCAGATCGTCGCCCTTGCGGGTACGGACGGAAACCGTGCCGTTCTCGATGTCCCGGTCGCCAACGACCAGCATATAGGGAATCTTCTGCATCTGAGCCTCGCGGATCTTGTAGCCCAGCTTCTCAGAGCGGCAGTCGGTTTCGGCGTGGATGTTCACGGCATTCAGCTTCTCAGCCAGCTCCTTGGCATAGTCGTGGGCGCGGTCGGTGATGGGCAGGACCTTCACCTGAGTGGGCATCATCCACAGGGGCAGTGCGCCGGCATAGCGCTCAATCAGGTAGGCCAGCGTCCGCTCGTAGCAGCCAAGGCTGGTGCGGTGAATGATATAGGGGGTCTTTTTCTGACCGTCGGCATCGGTGTACTCCATGCCGAACTTCTGGGCCAGCAGCATATCAATCTGAATGGTGACGATGGTATCTTCCTTACCGAATACATTCTTATACTGAATGTCCAGCTTAGGACCATAGAAAGCGGCCTCGTCGATGCCGATTTCGTACTTCACGCCCAGATTGTCCAGAATTTCGCCCATAACCCGCTGGGCCTCTTCCCACTGCTCGGGGGTGCCTTCATACTTGATGCCTGCACGGGCAGGATCCCACTGGCTGAACCGGAAGGAACAATTCTCCAGCATGCCCACGGTTTCCAGACAATACTTTGCCAGCTCCAGACAGCCCTTGAACTCTTCCTCCAGCTGGTCGGGACGGAGCACAAGGTGGCCCTCAGAGATGGTGAACTGGCGGACACGGATCAGACCGTGCATCTCGCCGGAGTCCTCGTTGCGGAACAGGGTGGAGGTTTCACCCAGACGCATGGGCAGGTCACGGTAGCTGCGGGCGCGGTTCAGGTAGACCTGATACTGGAAGGGGCAGGTCATGGGACGCAGCGCAAAACACTCCTTCTCCTCGTCATGAGGGTCGCCCAGAATGAACATGCCGTCCAGATAGTGATCCCAGTGACCGGAAATCCGGTACAGGTCCCGCTTTGCCATCAGGGGAGTCTTGGTCAGCAGATAGCCCCGCTTCTGTTCCTCGTCCTCCACCCAGCGCTGCAGAGTCTGGATAACTCTTGCGCCCTTGGGCAGCAGGATGGGCAGACCCTGACCGATTTCCTCAACGGTGGTGAAGAACTCCAGCTCACGACCCAGCTTGTTGTGGTCCCGCTTCAGAGCCTCCTCCTGCTTCTTCAGGTACTCATCCAGCTCATCCTTGCTGGGGAAGCCGATGCCGTAGATTCTCTGCAGCATCTTGCGGTTGGAGTCGCCGCGCCAGTAGGCGCCGCAGGACTTGGTCAGCTTGAAGCCGTTGTGACGGACGCGGCCGGTGTGGTCCAGATGAGGGCCGGCGCACAGGTCGGTGAAATCACCCTGGGTGTAGAAGGAGATGACCGCATCCTCGGGCAGGTCGTTAATCAGCTCCACCTTATAGGGCTCGTTGAGGGATTCCATGTAGGCAATGGCCTCGGCACGGGGCTTCTCGCTGCGCTCCAGACGAATCCGCTCCTTGCAAATCTTCTTCATCTCCGCCTCAATCTGAGCCAGATGGTCGGGAGTGAAGGAGAAGGGGGCATCGAAGTCGTAGTACCAGCCTTCGTCAATGGCGGGACCGATGGCCAGCTGTACCTCGGGCCACAGACGCTTGACCGCCTGCGCCATGATATGGGAGCAGGTGTGCCAGAAGGTCTTGCGGTACTCAGGGTTCTCAAAGGTGTACAGGTTTTCGTTTTCCATAGTGTTTCCTCCTTTTTGATTGGGGAGAAAGGTATAAAAAATACCCATCCCCTGAAAATCAGGGGTGGGATACAAAAGTATTCCACGGTTCCACCCTGGTTGCACCCCTTGGGATGCCACTCATTGACGCTCTAACGGGCGTACCCGGCGAGGCATTTCCGCACCCGCGGCTCGGAAGTGGTATCATTTCCGGCAGTGTTTTAGGATCATCGCACCAAAAATTTTGATCCCTCTCTGAAAATCTTTCCGAAAATGCGTGTCTTCGTCACAGCCTTTTTCTATAGGAAAATCTATCACAAATCCGTTGGATCGTCAACCCTTTTTGAAATTTGAGCCGTAAAAATCCCGAAAATATGCAAAAAAACCTGTTTAGCTATGTGGTAGTCATAAACAGGTTGTTATGTAAACAGGCCCGGTACAAACCACAACAGGTTGTGGTCAAATTGCACAATCACTCGCATATTTTGGATGAATGTTTACATAAATTCATGCGAATAATTGGCTAAAAAGTTGACGAATATTATACTTTGATGGAAAAGACTTGACTTTTTCTAAAAAAATGTTATAATGCATTCGTGACATACAGTGTCAATACGATATTTACTCAATCAACTGCGCCGGCTTGACCGGCTATTTTCATGCAAGACGATTGGAAGGAGGTACCTACCATTGAACAAACTCAAGACGATTTATCAAAAGTATTCTCTGCTGATTCGGGTCAGTGTCCTGACCTTCGGAATCCTTTGCACAGCCCTGCTGGCAGCTCAGACCGCTTACGCCAGGAGTACCACCTATGTGGTCACCGACGGTGACCGGGTGCTGGTACATACCACCTACGCCACCAATCCTGCCGATGTGGTGAAGGAGCTGGGTATTCCTCTGGAGGATACCGATATGCTGCAGACCGAGCCCACCGAGGACGGTTTCGCCATTAACGTTGTCCGCGGTATGAAGATTACCATCAACATTTGCGGTAATCCTATGGAGTTCGTTTCCTACGGCGAGCCGCTCGGCCAGCTGCTGGAACGCAACGGCATCACCCTGAAGGATACCTTCGGCGTTTCTGTGGATCTGGATACGCAGGTTGAGGACGGCATGGTCATCGACATCACCGATACGGTAATCACCAACGACGCATACTCCCTGACCATCCCTTTCGAGACTGTGTATCAGGATACCGACCTGCTGCCCGCCGGTAAGGAGATTGTCCTCAACGCCGGTGTTGCCGGTCAGAAGCTCTGCACCGCCGAGGTGGTTTACATCAACGGTCAGGAGTCTGTCCGCACCGTTCTGTCCGAGAAGGTCACCAGCGAGCCTGTAAACCGTGTCATCGCCCGGGGCACCGGCAATGGTAAGCCCTCCGGCAAGAAAATGCCCATCATCGGTGACGGTGTGATTATCACCCCCGAGGGTGATGTACTGACCTACACCCATGTGGATACCTTCAAGGCAACCTCTTACAACCGTACTGAGGTTGGCGGTCAAATCACCTCCACCGGTACCACGACCCGTGTGGGCGTGGTTGCGGTAGACCCCAGAGTGATTCCCTACGGCACCCGTATGTACATCGTCACCAAGGACGGTCATTACATCTACGGCGTCGGCACCGCTGAGGATTGCGGCGGCGACATCAAAAACAAGCGACTGGATCTGTTCTACGAAACTGATGCAGAGTCCAGAGCCTTCGGTGTCCGCGACTGCTATGTTTACTTCCTCGGTTAATTCTTGAATAGGTTGCAAAACCGCCTTTCTTCTGCTATGATAGCAGGAAGAAAGGCGTTTTTTTTATGATTGACGTTTGTGATATCAATGTAATGAAGCCTCTGCTGGCAGAGCACGGTTTCCACTTTTCCAAGGCAAAGGGACAGAATTTTCTGACCCAGCGGTGGGTGCCGGAGAGCATCGCGCTGGAATCCGGCGTGGACGAGGGCGCAGGTGTTCTGGAGATTGGACCCGGCATCGGACCGCTGACCCAACAGTTGTGCAAGCGGGCAGGCAAGGTCTGCGCTGTGGAGCTGGATAAGCGACTGGAGCCCATTCTGGCGCAGACAGTAGGGGAGTTTCCCAATCTGGAAATTGTCTGGGACGATGTACTGAAGCGGGATATTTCCGCTCTTGTGGCGGAAAAGCTGGGCGGTCTGCGCCCCATGGCCTGCGCCAATCTGCCCTACTATATCACTTCCCCTATCCTGACGGCACTGCTGGAAGCGGAATGTTTCGAAACGGTGACGGTCATGGTTCAAAAAGAGGTGGCACAGCGCATCGCGGCAGAGCCCGGGACAGCAGACTATGGCGCGTTTACGGTGTTCTGCCAGTATTATGCCCAGCCGGAGATCCTATTTGATGTGCCTGCCCATTGTTTCCTGCCCCAGCCCAAGGTCACCTCTGCGGTGATTATGCTGAAGATTCGCAAGGAACGCCCGTGGGATATCGCAGATCCGGCGATTTTCTTCCGGACTGTCCGTGCCAGCTTCGCCATGCGGCGCAAAAAGCTGAGCAACGGTCTGGCGGCCGGTTTTTCCGAGTTGGGCAAAGCCGGCGCTGAAGCGGTAATCGAAGCCTGCGGTTTTGATGCCAATGTCCGCGGCGAAACGCTGGGGATTCCGGAATTCGCCAGACTTGCCAACGAAATCGTCAAAATGAAAAACACTTAAATTTTCGTTGCACAGACTGATGCAACCCAATCCCCCTTTCACCAAACCGGTGAAAGGGGGATTCACTATGAATCACAGCAAACCCGTGGTGTGTCTGGACGCCGGCCACTACGGAAAATACAACCGTTCTCCGGTGGTACCGGAGTATTACGAATCGGATATGGTGTGGAAGCTGCATATTTTGCTCAAACAGCAGCTGGAGCAGCGAGGTATCGCCGTTACCACCACCCGCAGCGGCAAGGACAAAGACCTTGCGCTTGTGGAACGGGGCAAACGTTCCAAGGGAGCGGATTTGTTCCTGTCCCTGCACTCCAATGCCGCATCCACCGCCAAGCCGGACTGGGTGGTTGGAATCTGCTCCGTGGAGGATGCCACCAGCGATGTGGACGACCGCAGCCGTCAGATTGCCACCGCCCTGTCTGCCGCGGTGGCAAATACCATGGGAGTGAATTACCAAATCACCTGCCGGGAATCCGCTTCAGACCGGGACGGAGACGGACGAAAGGACGATTACTACGGCGTCCTCCGGGGCGCGTACAGCGTGGGTACGCCCGGTGTCATACTGGAGCACGGCTTCCACACCCATCAGACCACCGCCCGCTGGCTGCTGGAACAGGATAATCTGGAGCGGCTGGCCCGGACAGAGGCAGAGGTCATCGCTCAATGGTTGGGTGCAAAACCTCAGGAATTCACTTTGCCACAGCTGTGCCGCGGGGCAAAAAACAACACCGTTGGAGCGCTGCAGATTCTGCTCAACGGCTATGGCGCAAGCCTTTCGGTGGATGGCATTTTCGGCGCCGCCACCGATGGAGCCGTTCGCCGCTACCAAAAAAGCAAATTGCTGGACGTAGACGGCATCGTCGGTCCTGCCACATGGAGCAGCTTGATGGGCATTGGCTGAGTTTCATCTTTTCAAATCGTCATTTTTCGCCAGTTACTGGAAATATTATGTTGTATTAACTTTCTTATTATGGTATTATTTAGAAAGAGCCTGTAAGGGCGAGAGATTGAAAGGAGATTATTATGGATAATTTGTTCGACAACGCCGGTGAAAAAATCATTAAGTACGCAAAGATTGTTTTTGTTATTGAGTCAATCGCTGCTGTTTTTTCCGGTATCGGCCTTATGGCAGCGGATGAGGATATGTTTATTTGGGGCCTCCTTGTCATTGCCGGCGGCATCGCGGTTGCCTACATCAGTGCCTTGTTTATGGCCGGCTTCGGTGAACTGATTGAAAGCACCACAGAAAACAAGCAAATCAATGCTAAGATTCTCTATCAAATCGAGCGCAGTAACGGCCATTCCGATCAGAATCCCATGCCTGCACCGGGATATCCGGTTCCTCCTGCGCCGAACACCTGGATCTGCACCCGTTGCGGAACAACCAACAGCACGAACCACGCGATGTGCAAGACCTGCGGTCAGTATCGCACCAGCTGATTATCTACATACATTCCGGGAGGTAAGCAGTCATGCTTACCTCCCTTTTCTGCCTTGAATATTCCAAATTGACAATCCTTTTGAACCGGAGTAAAATAGGTTCATCTCTTCCTGAAAGGAACTGAGTAAACGATGATGTACAAGCGCATTATAGCATTTCTGCTTGCGGTAGTTCTATTGACCGGTCTTTGCGGCTGTGACCGCAAGACGCCAGCCTCCGTCCCCCATACCTGCTCCTCCACGGATCCCTACGAAGGCATGTCCGGTGAGGAATTCTATGCCAATTATACCCCTGCCTGCTGCCGTCAGAACGCGCTGTTCCGGTCAGAACACGGATTTTTGTCCGGTTCTCTGGATGTGCCGGGACAATACGCTCAGGAGGCGGACTACCGCCCCATGGAGGGCAGCCAATATATCCGCAATACCGGCAGCTACTATCTGGACGGCGGTGATACCTATGTGGTGGTGGATGCCTACGGCAATGAAGCCATGCGTATCTACCGGGGTGGCGGCTACATCACGCTGGAGGAAGTAGCGGCATATATGTACGCCTTCGGCGGTGCCGATGGCAGCCTTCCCGCCAACTATATTTCCAAAAAAAGCGGCACTCCCTCACGCAGCATCTGGGGGGAATATCTGCGCGTGAATCATTCCCGATTCATCGGGAATACAGACAAATACCCCTACGAGCCGGAGCTACCTGACATTTCCGGCTGCGGCGGCGATTTGCAGTATTACGAATTGGACATCGGCACCACCGGCACTGCCACCCCCGGCTATGCCGCCAAGCCCTATATCAAAAACGATTCCATTAATCGCGGTGCTGCCCGTCTGGTCTACGCCCGACAGGATTTGAACCGCAACGGCACCTTCGAACAGAATGAAATCTACGTCTTCTACACCCACAACCACTATAACGATTTTCGAGAATATCTGAATTACTACGGTGGCTGGGGCGAGATGTTCGGCAACGTCACCGGCGGGGGTAAGTACAGCAGCAAAACAGATGCCAACCCCACCCCTTATGTAAGCACCGCATACGCCGATTTTTCAAAGAAAGATGCCGCTTAACCGCATAAAGATAACCACCACGGGTCTCCCCGTGGTGTTTTTTTGTATGGAATCAGCTTGCGAAGTAAGCCTTGGCGTAGTAGCCGTAGACTGCGGTGGCAGCACCGAAGGCGTTGCCGTTTCCGGCCAGGGTCTTGCAGTATGCACCCAGGCTGTAAGCAATCACATTGGTGGGATA
>JAZSEN010000045.1:0-8933 GCA_045531675.1 Faecousia sp. | reverse complement strand
ATAATTAAGCTGCCCCCGGGAGGGGGCAGCCAGTAAATTATGAGCGGTTGGCGAATCAATCGAACGCCTTAAGGCGTAGGCGAGTAATAGGCCCTTATAGGGCCAGTGCAAGCCACCGGCTACGCCGGTGGTCCTGACTTTATTCTTCGTTTTTCGCGGCGTTGACAAATGCCATCAGCTCGTCACCGGTGATGGTTTCCTTGGTCAGAAGGAACTCAGAAACCTCATCCAGAAGCTGCCGGTTGGCAGTCAGCAGCGCTTTGGCATCCTCATAGACCTTGTCCAGCAGTTCCTGCGTGGCCTTGTCCACCTTGGCGGAAGTCTCCTGAGAGCAGTCCATATAGGACTGTCCGTCCAGATACTGATTGCTCACCGCACCGGGAGCCATCAGTCCCAGCTCATCGCTCATGCCGTACTGGGCAATCATGTTCCGCGCCAGTGCGGTGGCGCGCTGGATATCGTTGGCAGCGCCGGTGGTTTTGACACCGAACACCACCTGCTCCGCTGCCCGTCCGCCGACCAGTGTTTTCAGCTCGGTAATCAGCTCCTCGCTGGTGTGCAGGTACTTCTCTTCCTCAGGCATCTGCATGGTATAGCCCAGCGCGCCGGAGGTGTGGGGAACGATGGTGATTTTGGAAACGGGCTGAGAGTGCTTCTCCAGCGCCGCCACCAGTGCGTGACCCACCTCATGATATGCCACCAACCGCTTTTCTGTATCGGTCAGGACGGTGTTCTTCTTTTCGGTGCCGGCAATGACAGTCTCGAAGGAAACCAGCAGGTCATCCTGATTTACTGCCTTACGACCCTGACGGACGGCCCGCAGGGCAGCCTCGTTGACCAGATTGGCCAGATCCGCACCCACAGCACCGGCGGTGGCCTGAGCGATTTTCTTCAAATCCACATCCTCTGCCAGCTTAATCTTGCGGGTGTGTACCTTCAAGGTATCCAGTCTGCCCTGAAGATTGGGCTTGTCTACGATAATCCGGCGGTCGAACCGTCCGGCACGGAGCAAAGCCTTGTCCAGAATCTCAGGACGGTTGGTCGCGGCGAGAATCACCACGCCCTTGGACGAATCAAAGCCGTCCAACTCTCCCAGCAACTGGTTCAGGGTCTGGTCGTTGTGACTGAAGCGGTTATCACGGCTGTGACCCACCGCGTCGATTTCGTCGATGAACACAATGCAAGGCGCCACCTTTGCCGCCTGCTGGAACAGGTCACGGACACGGCTGGCACCCACGCCCACGAACACTTCCTCGAAGTCCGAACCGGAGATGGAGAAGAAGGGCACGTTGGCTTCGCCCGCCACGGCTTTGGCAAGCAGGGTCTTGCCGGTACCGGGAGAACCCACCAGTAGTGCGCCCTTGGGCAGCTTTGCGCCGATTTCGGCATACTTCTGGGGCTCGTGGAGGAAATTGATGATTTCCTGCAAGGATTCCTTTGCCTCGTCCTGACCGGCAACGTCCTTAAAGGTGACACCGGTCTGTTTTTCCATGTAGACCTTGGCGTTGTTCTTGCCTATGCCGCCCAGACCGCCGTCGCTGCCCAGCTTCTTGGTGAGCATATACAGCAGCAGGAAGGGGACACCCAGCAGTACGGCGTAGTAAAGAATGGTAATGATTAAGGAGTTATCCTTGGGAATTTCCGTTTTGACCTCCACGCCGTTTTCTGTCAATTGACGGGACAGGGCTTCGTAGTCGCCGCCTCTGGGCAGACCGGTATAGTAGGCAATCTGCTGATCGGAATCCTTGGCCTTTTCATCCTTGGTCATATAGATAATCCGGTCTGACTGAAATTCCACCTCGGCGATTTCGTGGGCCTCCATGGAGGCGAGGAATTCGTCGTAGTTTTTTTCGGTGTAGCGGCTGTCCTCAATGGCACCGTATATCCACATGATTAGCAGTGCCACCACCGCTGTGGCAATCAGCGCTACCAGAATATTACCCTTTGGCTTCTTATCCTCGGGCGGGTTGTTTTTGTTATTGGAAGAATCGGGGCGATTTTGCTCCATTCGTTGAGTCCTCCTTGGGGTATTTTGATTTATGATACCACACTTTTTCTGGTCTAGCAATGCCAATTCCGTCGAAGGACGTAAATTTTCTGTTAATTACAACCAGCGCGGTTCGTTGACATACCAGTTAGTTTATGGTATCATTAAGAATAGCGAAAGGAGGGGACCATATGCCCAACAGGACTGAGCCGGTGCTGTCCACCTATCTGCACAACCGTGGCGGACAGCTGGGACTGCCCATCGGCGGCAACTTCGAGCTGACGGCACGGTGCAACTTCAATTGCCCCATGTGCTACGTCCACCGCAAGGAATCCGATGCCGAGGGAGAATTGTCCACTGCCCAGTGGATTGATTTGGCGCGGCAGGCACGGGATGCAGGTATGGTTTTTGCCCTCCTCACCGGCGGCGAACCCTTTGTCCGTTCGGACTTTTTTGAGATTTACGCCGCTATGAAGGCTATGGGCTTAATGGTGTCCATCAACTCCAACGGCTCCATGCTCAGCGGTTCTGTGCTGGAGCGGCTGCTGGAGGATCCCCCTTTCCGAATCAACATTTCTCTCTATGGCGGTTGTGATGAGACTTACCGGGCCATGTGCGGTCAGAGCGCCTACGACACCGTGGTGGAGAACATCCGCACCCTGAAACGCAACGGCGTGGATGTGCGGCTGAATGTGTCCATCACTCCCTACAACCGGCAGGATGTGGCAAAGATTTTCGCCGTATCACAGGAACTGGGAGTCCATGTCAAGACCAGCGCATATATGTATCCCCCTATCCGGCTGGATGGGGATTGCGGGCACCGTCTTTCGGCAACGGAGGCCGGTCAGGCCAGTGTGGAGTGGGAAAAGCTGCGGCTGTCGCCGGAGGATTTTAATCAGCGGGCGGAGGCCATGAGTCATTTTGTCAACGTAGATCCGGCAGATTGCCCTGTGGATATGGATGAGGGCGTTGGCTGCCGTGCCGGCAGCTCCAGCTTCTGGCTCACCTGGGATGGACGGATGCTGCCCTGCGGTATGATGCTCGATCCTGTGGTATATCCGCTGGAAATCGGCTTTGATGCGGCGTGGCAGCAATTGCGTCAGGCTACCCGTCAGATTCGAATGCCTGCGGAATGTGTTGCCTGCCCCAAGCGGAAGGTTTGTTCCGTTTGCGCTGCCGTGTGTGTCGCGGAGACCGGAGCTTTTGATCGGGTACCCCGCTATGTCTGCGAAATGACCGATGCCACCCTCGCCGCCACAGAGCTGGCGCGTACAGATAAGGAGCGATAACCAATGGAAATTAAAAAAGAACTGATGAAGCGATCAATTGCCGGTGACACCTTTCTGGTGCCTGTGGGCAAGACGATTTATGATTCCAACGGTCTGTTTCTCCTGACGGAAGTGGGTGCGTTTATCTGGGATTTGCTGCCGCAGGTGCAGACGGAGGAGGAAATCCTGTCTGCCATTCTGGCAGAGTACGACGTGGATAGCGAAACCGCCGCCGCTGATATCGCAGAGTTTATGAACAAACTCCGTGATATGCAGATTATTTAATAAGAAACATGTTCACCCCTCCCGGTTTCGGGAGGGGTGTGATTATTTACTTTACCAGCAGCTCCGCAATCTGGATGCAGTTGGTGGCAGCGCCCTTGCGGACCTGATCGCCGCAGCACCACAGGCACAGACCGTTGGGGTCGGTCAGGTCGGGACGGATACGACCCACATAGACAATATCCTGACCGGAGGTGTCCAGAGGCATGGGATACTGCTTGTTCTTCAGGTCATCCACCAGCTTGACGCCGGGGGCCTTTGCCAGCACTTCACGGGCCTCCTCCACAGAAACAGGGCGGTCGAAGTGCAGCTGCACAGAAATGGAATGGCTTCTCATAACCGGAACACGGACGCAGGTGCAGGAAACGTTCAGCTCGGGCAGATGCATGATCTTCCGGCCCTCGTTCTGCATCTTCATCTCTTCGCTGGTGTAGCCTTCAAACTGCTCACCGCCAATCTGGGGGATCAGGTTGTAGGCAATCTGGTAGGCGAAGGTCTTGACATCCACAGGCTTACCCTCCTGCAGCGCCTTCACCTGATTCTCCAGCTCTGCCATACCGGCAACGCCAGCGCCGGAAACGGCCTGATAGGTGGAGGCCACCATGCTCTTGATGGGAGAAATGGAGTTCAGGGCGTTGACAGCGGTGACGGTGATGATGGTGGAGCAGTTGGGGTTGGAAATGATGCCCTTGTGGTTCTTGGCGTCCTCGCCGTTGACCTCGGGTACAATCAGAGGCACGTTGGGGTCCAGACGGAAAGCGGAGGAATTGTCCACGAACACAGCACCGGCCTTGACAATGGCAGGCGCGAAGCGCTCGGCAATGTCATTCTCAGCGGCGCCCAGCACGATATCTACGCCCTCGAAGGCGGTATCGCAGGCTTCCTGAATGGTAACATCCTCGCCCTTGAACTTCAGGGTCTTGCCGGCGGAGCGGGCGGATGCCAGAGGAACCAGCTTACCTACAGGGAAGTTCCGCTCCTCCAGAATATTCATCATCTCCTGACCCACCGCACCGGTGGCGCCAAGGATAGCAACAGTGTATAATTTCATGGTAAAATACCTCCTTAAGTTAGAACCTTGGCCCCCTCTTTGAGGGGGCTGGCACGGCATAACCCGTGACTGAGGGACTGTTCTAACATTGGAGCGACACTCCCACCGCCCCTTCGGGGCACCTCCCTCAGAGAGGGAGGCAAGAAATCGTGCTTATTTCACAAAGCTGTTGTACAGCACCTTGATGGCATGGGCGAAGTCCTTGTTGTCCACGCCGAAGATGATGTTCAGCTCGTCGGGACCCTGATTAATCATGCGGATGTTGATATCCGCCTCGCCCAGAGCGGCGAAAATCTTGCCGGAAATACCGGGACGGAAGGCCATCTTCCGACCGACAGCGGCAACCACGGCAATCTGGTCGTGGACGTCCAGCGTATCAGGCTTGACTTCCTGCTGAATCTCACCCAGCACGGTATACAGGCAGGGAGCGATGGACGCGGTGGGCATGACCACAGATACGCAGTCGATGCCGTTGGGGGCGTAGTCCACGGAGATGCCGTGGCGCTCCAGAACCGTGAGAATCTTCCGCAGCACACCCACCTCGTTGCTCATGCCCCGCTTGGACATGTGCAGGATGGTGAAGTCCTTCTTGCCGGTGATGCCGGTGATGAAACGGCTGGGATCCTGCTCGCCGCTGAATCGCTCACGAATCATGGTGCCGGGATCCTCGGGGGCGTTGGTGTTGCGGATATTCAGGGGGATATTCTTCTCGCGGACGGGGAAGATGGTACCCTCATGCAGCACCTGCGCGCCGGAGTAGCTCAGCTCGCGCAGCTCGTCGTAGGTGACCTCGGGGATGACCATGGGATCGTCCACAATGCGGGGATCCGCCATCAGGATACCGGAAACGTCGGTCCAGTTCTCGTAAACGTCGGCATCCAGCGCCGCCGCTGCCAGAGCGCCGGTGATATCGCTGCCGCCACGGGTGAAGGTGCGGATATTGCCGTCGGGCATCAGACCGTAGAAGCCGGGAATCACAACGCCCTTGCCCTTGAGCTGCTTCTTCAGAGCGGCGTAGGTAGCCTCCTGATCCACAGTGCCGTCGAACTTGAACTTGATCCAGTCGATGGCATCCACGAACTGATAGCCAAGGAAAGCAGCCATCAGCTTGGCGGAGAAATTCTCGCCGCGGCTGACCAGCTCATCCTGAGAGATGGCCTTGGCATCCAGCCGCTTTTTCAGCTGGACAAATTCGCTTTCCAAATCGATTTTCAGCTCCAGCTCGTCACGGATGCCCAGATAGCGGGAGGTGATCATCTCAAAGATGCGGTCGCAGTCCACACCGTACTGGGTGTGGGCGTGGCACAGGTACAGCAGGTCGGTGATTTTGTGGTCGTTCTTATCCCGCTTACCGGCGGCGGAAACCACCACCACACGGCGACCGGGGTCGGCCTGAATGATATCGCGAATCTTCCGGTACTGACCGGCATCGGCCATGGAAGAACCGCCGAACTTGGTTACTTTCAACATAATGAAACCTCTTTCAATTACAGGGAATTTCTTGCAATAGCGGCGATGAAGGCATCGGGGTTGCGCTTCAGCCATGCGTGCATGGCGCTGACGGTGACAGGCTTGGTGACCACGGCTTCACACCAGTTTTCGGAGGTGTTTTCCTCCAGCCATGCGTCCTTGCAGCCACGGACGTAGAAAATCAGCTCATCGTCGTTGACAGCGGAGACCTTCTGGCCGTAGGAGCAGTAGAAGCCCTTGCCGGAGAGCAGGTCAGCGCAGTCCTGCACCACATTATATGCGGTGGGGTAGCGTCCGGCGCCCTGACCGAAGAAGCTCATGCGACCGGAATACTTGCCAACCAGAGTAATCAGGTTGTAGTTGGAGGGGACAGCCGCCTCAGGCTGACCCTGAGGAACCAGAGTGGGTTGGACATAGGCGCTGTACTTGCCGCCGTCGCACTTGCCGGTGGAAATCAGCTTGCAGGTATAGCCATGGGCGGTGAAGGCAGCCACGTCGGCAGCAGTAATCTTGCTGATGCCGGTGACGGGCACAGTCTCGGGGTCCAGACTGACGCCGAAGGCGATATTGCTGGACAGAATGACCTTGTGCCAGGTATCGATGCCCTCCACGTCGGTGGCAGGCTTCGCCTCGGCGTAGCCAAGGGACTGAGCCTGCTTCAGGGCTTCGTCATAACCCAGACCCAGACGGGTCATGGAATCGAGGATGTAGTTGCAGGTGCCGTTCATGATGCCGCCAACCTGCTCAATGGGCTGAATCCGGCGGGAGCGCTCCAGCTCGGACAGCCAACCAATGCCGCCACCAACTGCCGCGGTGCAGCGGAACTGAACGCCCATCTTCTCTGCCAGGGGAATCAGCTCGTCGTAGTAGGTGCAGACCAGCGCCTTGTTGGAGGTGATGATGTTCTTACCGGCTTCGATGGCAGCGCGGACAAACTCGTAGGCAGGGTGCAGACCGCCCATTGCTTCCACCACTGTGTCGATGGAGCTGTCGTTCAGCACGCTCTGGAAGTCCTTTGTAACCTCCGCGTCGGGCAGGGTCACGTCCTCAAGACAGACTACCTTTGCCACCTGAATGTCATCCATATTGGCGGTGATGTCGTAGACGCCTCTGCCCACAACGCCAAAGCCAAGCAAACCGATTTTCATATCCGTTCCTCCGATATCTATATGTACTAGCGAAAACACTTGCTTTTTTGCCTGAAACAGTATATCATATACCTGCAAAAAATGCAATAGCATCAAAAACAAGGAATCAAGAATATTATTACCCTGTTTCGTGCAATTTGGCAGGTAACAGGGGGTTCAGGAGGATATATGATTTACCATTCTACACGCAGCGTATCGCTGCAGGCGGACAGCGCCCGTGCGGTGCTGGAGGGACTGGCTGCCGACGGCGGTCTGTACGTCCCCGGGGGAATTCCCGCTTTCGACTGGAAAAAATGCCTTCAGGGTAGCGCCATGGACATGGCCACGGACATTCTGTCCGCCCTGCTGCCGGACATTCCGGATATGCCCGAGCTGGTCCGCAAGGCCTACACCGGCAAATTCGCCACCGACGAGCTGACTCCCACCGTTGCCGTGGGCGATTTCCATGTGCTGGAGCTGTTCCATGGTCCCACCTCCGCTTTCAAGGATGTGGCGCTGTGCATGCTGCCCCAGCTGCTGACGGCTGCTCGGCGTGCCAAGGGCGTTGAACAGGATATCCTGATCCTCACCGCCACCTCCGGCGATACCGGCAAGGCGGCTCTGGAGGGCTTCAAGGACGTGGACGGCATCAAGATTTGCGTGTTTTACCCCGATGGCGGTGTTTCTCAGGTCCAGCGCGCCCAGATGGTGACCCAGGAGGGCAGCAATGTGACGGTTTGTGCCGTAGTTGGCAACTTTGACGATGCCCAGACCGGCGTGAAGAACATCTTCGCCGCCTGCCGCGACAAGGAGCTGCCCAGCCGTCTGTCCTCTGCCAACTCCATCAACATCGGACGTCTGGCACCCCAGATTATGTACTACTTCAAAGCCTACCGGGATCTGCTGGACGCAGGCAAGATTCAGCTGGGCGATGAGGTCAACTACTCTGTTCCCACCGGCAACTTCGGTGACATTCTGGCAGGCTATCTGGCTAAGAAGCTGGGGCTGCCTGTGGGCAAGCTGATTTGCGCCTCCAATGCCAACAACGTGCTGACGGACTTCATCCGCACCGGCACCTACGACCGGATGCGCCCCCTGTACAAGACCGACTCTCCCTCCATGGACATTCTGGTGTCCTCCAATCTGGAGCGGCTGCTGTTCCTGCTCAGTGGTGACGCGGAGCTGGTGGCAAAGCTGATGAAGGAGCTGAACGAGCAGGGCAGCTACACCGTGCCTCAGAGCCTGCTGGAGAAGATTCAGGCGGAATTCTGCGGTGATTACTGCGATGACGAAGGTGCTCATGCTGTTATCGGCAAGGTCTGGCTGAATCACGGCTACGTCTGTGATCCCCATACCGCTTCCGGCTGGGCTGCGGCGGAGAATTATGTAAACCAGACCGGTGACAACCGCCCCATGGTGGTGCTGTCCACCGCATCTCCCTACAAGTTCCCCGAGGCGGTGCTCAAGTCCATCGGTCAGATTCCTGCCGGCGACGGCTTCGACCAGATGGAGCAGCTGTGCGCTGCCACCGGCGTTGCGATTCCTAAGAATCTGGCAAACCTGCGGAGCAAAACCGAACGTCACACCGGCGTGATTGAAAAGACCGACATGCTGGATTTCGTGCTGAAAATCTAAATAACCAAGGGGACTGTCGCAAGACAGTCCCCTTGCCAGTTTGTCAAAGGACATAAATGATTGTTTACCGGCGCAAAAACGGGACTGCCCATGGGCAGTCCCGTCAGATTGTC
>JAZSEN010000099.1:0-19233 GCA_045531675.1 Faecousia sp. | reverse complement strand
GGAAGAAATCAATGAAAAAGTTTTGGATTACAATGCCCACATCAATGCATACAATTACGCGCAACATTGTAAAGCCGTTGAGGCACGCGGGTTGATTTTTAAGCCAATATCCAAAAGAACTGTTACAAGGAAATGGGATGCATTTTTTGCCTCAAAAATTTCACTCGAAGAGAAAAGAAAGATTTATTACAGCAGCTTCAAATGGCATATGTTCAGCTACGAAAAAATTGAAGCATTAAAGGGTGATGATGCGAAACGCGCATTTGATTGTTGCGAAAAGGAATCCGCATATTTATTTATACAATGTACCGATGAAGCATGGCGAATCGAAAACGCACAGATATTAACTAGCGCTGATTTAGATGTAGACTACTCTTTTGAGAGAGCCGATGTTTATATCTTTGATGTAAAGGGGAAATGGGCCTATGCCCGCACCCACGAAAGTGATTGTGGCCCGTATTTCCTTCGTATTGATTAAAAGCATATATCACGCAAACCGGAAGCTACAAACAGCTGCCGGTTTGTGCATTAAACACTTGCGCACCCCCCCAAATCAGAATTTGTCAAAAAGGCAAGGAAGATTAAAAGTCTCCTTTTTCGACAATTCATCTATGTCAAGTTAAGGACAGCGGTTAAGTTGTGTAAAATCCTGCCTTTTACCTGTAAAAACGCATAAAAACCGCAGAAAAACACAAAATTCGTTTATCCCTTACTTGACATCAGCGTGTCCGGCTCACCGATTATGCAGGACGGAAAGCTGGTGGGTGCGGTAACTCATGTTCTTGTGAATAATCCAACCACCGGCTACGGGATATTTATTGAAAATATGCTGGATACCGCGGCATAGGGAGGTGTAATTATGGATTTCTACAAGGTTCCTATCGGGTTCGGTTTGGCGCTTTCCGCCAATACCGCCGCCATGAACCGCTATGCCCAACTGTCCGAAGCGGAAAAGCAAACAGTTCTGAACAAAGCTCACAACGTCCGCTCGGAGCAGGAAATGTACTCGCTGGTAGCAAGCCTTGCCAACGGCACACTGCAATAAAAAATGGCGGATGAAATCATCCGCCATTTTCCGTATCCGCGTTATTTTCCACGTTGCTTTTTTCTTATGATAGCCTGATAAAGCATCATCCCGCCCAGACTGACCGCCAGCGTGATGGCGTAGAGCCAGATAGCCGCAATGTAGTTTTCCTCTCCCAGCATGTGTCCGCCCATGGTGGAAGACAGCACCGACGGAACCCGTGCCACCAGAGAAATCAGCATAAAATCCCCAAACCGGATATCTGTCAATCCCACGAAATAGGTCAGCAGATCTTTGGGCGTACCGGGAATGAAATACAGAAGAAAGATCAACCGGTCCCGTTTCCGTTCGTCCTTCAGAAATTTCAGCTCGTTGATTTTTTCACGGGAGATGAACAACTCCACCAGTCCCACGCCAAAGCGACGGGTCAGAGCGAAAATCAGCGCCGAAGCCGCCGCCACGCCCACATAGCACAGCACCGTTCCCCAAAGCGGTCCGAAGGCGTAGCCCGCCGCCGTTTCCAGCAGTTCCCCGGGTATCAGGGCAATGAACACCTGCAGAATTTGCAATCCCAGAAATACCAGCCAGCCCACCGGGCCGAAGGACTGAATATAGTCCCGAAAACTCTCCTGTGAAAAGGAGGACAGCCAGTGCCACACCACAAGTGTCAGCAATGTCAACAACGCCAAAACCACTATCAGCGAAATCATCGACAGCCATTTGCGTCTGCGGTTCATCTGCTCTTTCACCTCCGGCACCCCCTTTCATTTATATGCATCGATTATATGCCGGTTTTGCCGCCGGCGCAAGGCATTTTATGAAAATTGTCCACCACTGTGGACCAATATATACCATGCACATTAAGATTTTTTTAATTTCCTCAGGGAAAACTGCCGAATTGTGCGGTTTTTTCTGAGTAATTTTTGTAATATCGGAAAAAGATCAAAAAAATGGGTTGTAAGTTTGACAAACATGATGTAAAATAGTAAAACCAATATACTGCAATGAATCCGAATCAAATCGGTTTTGGAGGTAAAACATGGAAAAACCTATCGTACTTGTTATCATGGACGGCGTCGGCAAGGGTGACGGCGGCAGTGGCGATGCTGTTACCGTAGCCAACACTCCCACTCTGGATAAGCTGCTTGCTACCTGTCCTCATACTTACCTGAAAGCTCACGGCACCGCTGTCGGTCTGCCCTCCGATGAGGATATGGGCAATTCCGAAGTCGGTCACAACGCTCTGGGCTGCGGTCAGGTCTACTCTCAGGGCGCCAAGCTGGTGGGCGAGTCCATCGAGAACGGCTCTCTCTATGCTTCCGCTACCTGGAAGGATCTGGTCGCCAACGCCGAGGGCAAGGCCATGCACTTCATGGGTCTGCTGTCCGACGGCAACGTCCACTCCAACATCTCCCACCTGATTGCCCTGCTGCGTCAGGCTCACGCCGAGGGCGTGAAGAAGGCTTACTGCCACATCCTGCTGGACGGTCGTGACGTGCCTGCCACCTCCGCTCTGGAATATGTGAGTCAGCTGGAGGAGGTTCTGAAGGAGCTGAACCCCGAAGGCTGTGACTACGCCATCGCTTCCGGCGGCGGACGTATGCAGGTGACCATGGACCGCTACGAGGCCAACTGGGGTATGGTTGAGCTGGGCTGGCGGACCCACGTTCAGGCTCAGGGTCGGCAGTTCGCCTCTGCCACCGAGGCCATCGAGACCTACCGTGCCGAGACCGGCTGCATCGATCAGGATCTGCCTGCTTTCGTTGTTGCCCGCGACGGCAAGCCTGTTGCCACCATCAACAACGGCGACAGCGTAATCCTGTTCAACTTCCGCGGCGACCGGGCGCAGGAGATTTCTCTGGCCTTCGACCGCAAGGATTTTGATAAGTTCGACCGTGGCGATTACACCGGCGTCAAGTTCGCCGGTATGTTGCAGTACGACGGCGACCTGAACATCCCCGAGAACTATCTGGTTCAGCCCCCCGTCATCACCAACACCCTGACCGAGGTCATGGTGGCCGCCGGCATCAACGAGTATGCCCTGTCTGAAACCCAGAAGTTCGGTCACGTCACCTACTTCTGGAACGGCAACCGATCCGGCAAGGGCAGCGAGGAGCTGGAAACCTACGAGGAGATTCCCTCCGACGTGATTCCCTTCGAGCAGGCTCCTGCCATGAAGTCCAAGGAAATCACCGAGAAAATGGTGGAGAACATGGCTTCTAAGAAGTTCCAGTTCCTCCGCTGCAACTTCCCCAACGGCGATATGGTCGGTCACACCGGTGCCATGGATGCCGTCATCTACGCCATGGAGTGCGTGGACAACGGCCTGAAGGCCATTCTGGACGCTGCTGACAAGTACGGCTACACCGTCCTGATTACTGCCGACCACGGCAACGCCGATCAGATGACCGAAACCAAGAAGGGTAAGGTGTCAGTCCGCACCGCCCATTCCCTGAACCCCGTCCCCTTCATCATCTACGACAAGGACAACGACTGGAAAATCCTTGACGGCGAGTACGGTCTTGCCAACGTGGCTCCCACCGTGGTCAAGATGATGGGTCTGTCAGCTCCCGACTGCTGGGAAGCCAGCATGGTGTAAGCGTCCGTCCTGCGGTCGCAACTAAATATTGGAGGTATTATTATGATCTGTCATAACAACGAAAACGGCTCCGTTTGCGTTAGCACCAACGTATATACCGACATCGCCGGCACCGCCGCCAGCAACTGCTTCGGCGTAAAGGGCATGGCTGCTCGCTCCGTTCAGGATGGCGTGTACCACCTGCTGCGCAAGGAATCCATGGGCAAGGGCGTCCGCGTCCAGTTCCACGAGGACAATACCATTTCCATCGACCTGCACATCATGGTCGATAACGGCGTAAACCTGACCGCTGTGGGTGCCTCTATCATTTCCGAGGTCCGCTATGTGGTCACCAAGTGCACCGGCACTCAGGTCCGCGCTGTGAATGTTTTCGTCGATTCCATGATGATTGGTTGATTTTGGAGGTAAGTGAAATTGAAACAAACGATCAACGGATCTGATCTTCGCAGACTCATTATCAGTGCGGCTGCCAACATCGAAATCAACAAGCAGGCGCTGAACGAGCTGAACGTTTTCCCCGTTCCCGACGGCGACACCGGCACCAATATGTCCATGACTATCAACTCTGCCGCTGCGGATTTGCGTAAAACCGAGGATCCTTCCCTGGAAAAGGCTGCCGCTACCGCTGCCTCCGCCATGCTGCGTGGTGCCCGTGGTAACTCCGGCGTTATCCTGTCCCTGCTGTTCCGCGGTATCTCCCGCCGGCTGAAGGGCGAAACCGTCTGTGACGGTGTGCTGTGGGCTGAGGCTCTGCAGGAGGGCGTGGATGCCGCTTACAAGGCGGTCATGAAGCCCGCCGAGGGCACCATTCTGACCGTGGCCCGTCTGGCTGCTTCCAAGGCAAGGCGCGCCGCCAAGGAAAACAACTACTTCGAATTCGTCCACGAAGCCGCCATTGCCGAGGCAAAGGTCGCTCTGGCCGACACCGTCAATCAGAACCCCGTGCTGAAGAAGGCCGGCGTTGTGGATGCCGGCGGTAAGGGCTGGCTGGTGGCGCTGGAGGCTATGCTCTGCGCCCTGCGTGGCGAGGATATCATCGCCCCCGAGGGTGGTGACGAGCAGGTAAAGTCCTCCGCCGATTTCTCCGATTTCGACACCGAGGATATCACCTTCACCTACTGCACCGAGTTTATCATCTCCCGCGAGAACGATTTGGATCCCGAAAAGCTCCGTGAGTTCCTGTCCAGCCTGGGCGACAGTCTGGTGCTGGTGGACGACGATGAAATCATCAAGGTCCATGTCCACACCAACGACCCCGGCAAGGCACTCCACGAAGCTATGGATTACGGCTCCTTCGTCACCGTGAAGATTGAGAATATGCGCCTGCAGCACACCGAAAAGGTTATGAGCGAGGCTGAAAAGTCCCCCAAAATCGCCGAGCCTGAAAAGACCTTCGGCGTCGTGTCCGTCTGCGCCGGCAAGGGTCTGGCGGATGTGTTCACCAATCTGGGTGTGGACGGCATCATCTCCGGCGGTCAGACCATGAACCCCAGCACTCAGGATATTCTGGAAGCTGTCAATAAGGTTCCTGCTGAAATCGTCTATGTTCTGCCCAACAACAAGAACATCATCATGGCCGCCGAGCAGGTGGATGCCCTGACCCCCAAGAAGGTCATCGTCATCCCCACCAAGACGGTGCCTCAGGGTGTTACCGCCATGCTCAGCTTCAACCCCGAAGGTGAGGAGAGCGAGAACACCGAAGCCATGACCGAGGTACTGTCCACCGTGGACACCATGCAGATCACTTACGCTGCCCGTAACTCTGACTTTGACGGCTACGACATCCACGAAGGCGATTATCTGGCGCTCTACGGCTCTGCGCTCTTCGGCACCAGTCAGGACATCAAGGTTCTGCTGAAGTCTCTGGCGAAGAAGGTCCGTGACGATGGCAAGGAATACATCACCATCTACTACGGTGCGGACGTCAAGGAAAAGCATGCCCAGAAAGCTGCGGATATTTTCGCTGAGCTTTGCCCCGATGCGGATGTAAATCTGCTCAACGGTGGTCAGCCGGTGTACTATTATCTGATCTCTGCGGAATAATATGTATAGCAGCAGACCCACTGCCTACGCAGTGGGTCTGAATTTTTCCACAGATGTAAATTATCGTTTAGCGGTTTAATCCGGATTATATTGTAGGGGAGGGTCGTGACCCTCCCGCAACCTAATGGCTTTTGAGATGTTGCAAACTGTGCTGAAAACGTACCTGTTTGCATAGTATTAACAGCTCAGAAGTTGCGACCTTTCGGGAGGGTCAAGACCCTCCCCTACAAAAGGTGCGGTTGTAATCGGAACGCTAAATAATCATTTATCGCATAGTTAATTCTGTCCTCGTCTTGCGCCGATGACATCGCGGATATTCAGCAGCCGGTTGCGAATCTGCTCCAGTTCGCTGACGTTTTTGACCTCGAAGCGGACGGTGAACATACTCTTTCCGCCGGGCAGATCCTTACCGTTGAGCTCCTTGACGCGGACACGGGCCGTGGTCATGACGGTGGCCACATCCAGCAGCAAGCCGTCACGGGTGATGCAATCCAGCTCCAACGTGGTATCGAAGGGCTGCTCTGCCTGTGCCGCCCAGTGGACACGGACCCACCGTGCCGCCTGATGGGGCTCTTCCCGATTCTGGGCATTGGGGCAGTCCATCCGGTGGACGGACACGCCGTAACCCTTGGTGATAAAGCCAACAATGCCGTCGCCGGGCACCGGCGTACAGCACTTGGCGAATTTGATCATGCAGGAATCGATGTCCTCCACCACCACGCCGTTGACCGCATGGCGGTCCCGCTTGGTGCTGTCGCTGTCCGGTGTCATCCGCAGGGGGTTCATCAGCTTTTCGTTCTGCTGAACCTTCAGCGCCTTGTTGATATCGTCACGGATTCGTCCGACCGCTTTAACGGCAGTCAGACCGCCGTAGCCGATGGCGGCGTACATATCCTCCCAGCTGGCAAAGGACAGCTTTTTCAGCAGTTGGGGTCCGATTTCCGGATCGACGGTAATGGGCAGGGGCAGACCCAGCCGCTTCATCTCGCTTTCGAAGGAGGAGCGACCGTGAATGATGTTCTCCTCCCGCTTTTCCTTCTTGAACCACTGCTTGATTTTGGTGCGGGCCTGATTGGACTCGCAAATATTCAGCCAGTCACGGCTGGGACCCTTCGCGGTTTTGGAGGTGAGAACCTCGATGATATCGCCGTTTTTCAGCTTGGTATCGATGCCCACAATCCGGTTGTTGACCTTGGCGCCCACCATGGCGTTGCCCACGCCGGAATGGATGGCGTAAGCAAAGTCGATGGGAGTAGAGCCGGATGGCAGGGACACGATTTTACCCTTGGGGGTAAAGACGAACACCTCGTCGTCAAACATGTCGATTTTCAGGGAATGGACGTAGTCCTCGGCATCGGTGGTCTGCTGGCTCTCCAGCAGTCGGCGGACCCACTCGAAGTCCTTCTCATCGCCGTTTCCTGTGCCCTGCTTGTATTTCCAGTGGGCGGCAATACCGTACTCAGCGGTCTCATGCATCTCCCAAGTCCGGATTTGGACCTCAAAGGGGATGCCCTGCCGACCGATGACGGTGGTATGCAGACTCTGGTACATATTGGGCTTGGGGGTGGAGATATAGTCCTTGAACCGTCCCGGCACCAGATTGAACAGGTCATGGATGTGACCAAGGACGTTATAGCAGTCGGGAATGGAATCCACCACGCACCGGAACGCATAAACATCATACAACTCATCCAGAGACTTGCCCTGCGTTTTCATCTTCCGGTAGATGGAATAAACGTGCTTGATACGTCCGTAGGTGGTATTGTGGATACCCACGGCGGCAAGACGGGTGGTGATTTTATCCTGAATGGTGTGCATGAAGGCCTCGTCCTGCTCCTTATGGGCATTCAGGTAGCTCATCAGTTCCTCATAACCCTGAGGGTCCAGATACCGCAAAGAGGTATCCTCCAGCTCCCATTTGATTTTCTGCATACCAAGGCGGTGCGCCAGCGGGGCATAGATATCCATGGTCTCCCGACATTTTTTGATTTGCTTTTCGGGGGACTGGTACTGCATGGTGCGCATATTGTGAAGCCGGTCGGCAATCTTAATCAGAACCACACGGATGTCCTTGGACATAGCCATGAACATCTTACGCAGATTCTCCATCTGGGCTTCCTCGGTGGAGGAGAAGTCAGCACGGGTCAGCTTGGTGACGCCCTCCACCAGCTCCGCCACCGTCTGCCCGAAGTTGCGGGCGATTTCGTCATAGGAGGCATCGGTATCCTCGATGCAGTCGTGCAGCAACGCGCCCAGAATCGCATCGGTATCCAGACCCATCTCGGTAACGATTTCCGCCACCGCAAGGGGGTGGATGATATAGGGGGAGCCGTCCTTGCGGACCTGATTGATGTGCTTGCGGCGGGCATAATCCACTGCCCGGTCAATCAGTTCAATGTCAGCGCCGGGCATCCGGTTGAGGATGGCGGCGCACATAGCTCCGTAATGTTGAGCAAAAGTTTCCATGATTCAGCTCTCTTTCGCCTGCAGCAGGCGCTGCATGGTCTGGCTTTGATTCAGGTCGGCCTTACCGGAGAAACTGGCAAGGTCGATGGTGATGCAACGGTGCTGCCGTTGCATCCGCAAAAGACCCACATCGGCAAAAATATCCAGACAGGTCATCATCTGCCCCAGACTCAGAGGCAATCCGGACCAGCGGACAATTTTCCGGCACAGGCACATAGGTGCCTCGCTCAAAGGCGAGGGTGCGGCGGCTATGTAGCGCCAGACCATCCCCAGAGTGGTTCGGTCCGGCAGCAGCTCTGCCGCGGTCTGGGCAGTGATACTGCCGTTTCGCAGAGCCCGGTAGGGGGCAGAACGGGCGGAGCAAGCCGCCACGCAGGACGGACGGATATCCAGCACGTTCATCTGCACGGTGCGCTCACCGCGAAATTCATTGATTTGGGGGTAAAACGCCACGTCCACCGTATCTCCGATTTGAATCGAAGCGGTTTCGGGGGTGGCGGAAAAATAGATGGCATTGATGCCGTGGCGACCCTGACGAAGCCGCAGGCGCATATGCCGCCCGTTGCCCACCACCGTGATGCGCTCCACCACCAGCCGTTCCATCATCAGCACCGGCTTGGGGCAGCCATTGCCGCAGGGCTCCAGCGCCGACAGGGAATCAATGCCGGAAACCGTCAGCATCTCCGTGGGAACGGCGCAGTCCACCTCCAGTACGGTACGGGAATCCACCTCGGCGTAGAACTCCGCCGCCAGACGGCAGATTTCCTTGCGGAAGTCGTCAATTTTATCTCTGGCAATGGTAAAACCCGCCGCCAGCTCATGACCGCCATAGCTCTCCAGCAGATGGGAAAGGGTGGTCAGGGAAGAAAACAGATTGAAGCCGCCGTAGCTGCGGGAGCTGGCTTTGCCGTGGTCGCCGTCCATGCAAATCAGGAAGGCAGGGCAGCTGTACTCCTCGGAAAGACGGCTGGCGACGATGCCCACCACGCCCTGATGCCAGGTTTCTCCGGCCAGCACAATGGCCTCCGGCGACTGATTGCCGTCCAGCATGGAGATGGCTTCGGCATAGATTTCCGACTCCACCGCCTGACGCTGCCGGTTCAGGTCGCACAGCGCCTTGGCCAGATACATTCCCCGCTCGGCGTCATCGGTCAGAAACAGCTCCGTAGCAAGATCGATTTTACCCATCCGACCGGCGGCGTTGATGCGGGGTGCCAGCATAAAGCCAATGGAGGTGGCATTAATGTGGTCAGCGGTACAGCCGCACTCCTTCATCAGGGCGGCAAGGCCGGGACGACGGGTATTGCGCAAGGATTTCAGACCTCTGGCAACAAAGACCCGATTCTCCCCCTGGAGGCTCATTACATCCGCCACGGTGCCAAGGCATACCATATCGGCATAGTCCTCCAGCACCTGATAGGGGTCGCCGCAGAGAGCGCAGGCCAGCTTGAAGGCCACACCCACACCGGACAAATATTTATGGGGATAGCCGCCGTCAGGGCGATGAGGATCTACAACCGCCACCGCTTCCGGCAGGGAATCTTTACATTCGTGATGGTCCGTAATGACCAGATCGATGCCCAGATCCTTGCAAATCAGGGCCTCCGCCACAGCGGTAATACCGCAGTCCACGGTGATAATCAGCTTGACGCCTTCGCCGTGGAGCTGGTCAATGGCCATCCGGTTCAGACCATAGCCCTCCTCCATCCGCCCGGGGATATAGGAAACCACATCTGCACCATGGCGGCGCAGAAAATCCGTAAGCAGACAAGTGGCGGTAATACCATCCACGTCATAATCGCCATACACAGCGATTTTCTCTCCACGGGACATGGCAAGTCCCACCCGACCGGCGGCCAGGTCCATATCGGTCATCAAAAACGGGTCAGGCAGAACGCAGTCGCAGTCCAGATAATTGTTGGCATCGGCAGCATCTTTCATACCCCGCGCCGACAGAATCATGGCACTCAAGGGGGAATAACCACTACTGACCAGCGAATTAACAGCTCTCATCTCCGGTATCGATACATTCCAAACTCCATATTTCAAGGCAATACACTTCCAATATAATCATTTGTCCTACATTATATCAAAGAAATATGGATTGTACAATAGGTATTTTGGATTTTTCTGTCCTAAAAAGCCGCCAAAACAGCAAAATACACCTTCAGACGCAAAGGGCAACCACAGCCTTTGCGCACCAAAAGCCGGATAACGGGATAAATGATTGTCTAGCAGGATAGCGCATAGCCCCATGCACATCCGCCGTATTTTGTCAAGCCCCAATTTTGGAATCGAATCCGGCACAATTGTGGAAATCATCATTGCCGGAAAAGTGCGAAGTTTGTCGAATTACGCCTGCCGAAGTTATGTCGACTCGAATTGGATATCATTCACGAATGGATGTTAAAAAGTTCTGTGGATAACTCTGTGGAGATCGTGGAAAAGTTGAAGTTTTCCACAATTCCTCCGTAAACCTTTTATTTATCCACACCCTCAAACATGCATATAAATTCCGGATAACCGTTTCCATAATCCCCCTTTTATCGTGTTACGTCACCGCTGTTTTCCCGAAACTTTTCCTCCAAAAATCCCCCAATGATTCAGAATTCGCCAAAACCGCCTAATTCGCCCCCTCTTCCTCCCACGAAAAAGGCGTGTTTTTTTGTGGAGATCCGCCAGATCCGCTATGTGTATGATCGTCCACCAGTTGGAGATACTCCTTTTACAGAAACAAGGAGGTTCACCATGCAGGGAAAAGTGGAGATCTGCGGCATCAACACCGCACGGCTGAAGACCCTGACCCATGAGGAAATGGACACTCTGCTCCGGCTGTCCAAAGCCGGAGACAGAAAAGCCCAGGAGCGACTGATTGAAGGGAATCTGCGGCTGGTCCTCAGTGTCATTCAGCGCTTCGACAAGCGGGGGGAAAGCCCCGACGATTTGTTTCAGGTGGGGTGCATCGGACTAATGAAAGCCATCGCCAACTTCGATCCGGACAAGCAGGTCCGTTTTTCCACCTACGGCGTTCCCATGATTGCCGGCGAGGTTCGCCGGTATCTGCGGGACAACAGCGCCATACGGGTCAGCCGGAGCATCCGCGATACCGCCTATCGGGTGCTGCAATGTAAGGAGGCCCTGCTGCTGAAGCTGGGGCGGGAACCCACATTAGAGGAGATTTCCAAAGAGTTGGAAATTCCCATGGAGGAGGTCAGTCAGGCGCTGGATGCAGTCTGTGCGCCGGTGAGTCTGTACGATCCTGTCTACGCCGACGGCGGTGATCCGCTGACGGTGATGGATCAGGTCCGGGACACCAAAAACACAGAAACCGACTGGATGGAGCATATCTCCCTGCGCAACGCCTTTCAGGGGTTGAATTCACGGGAGCAGCAGATACTGTCCCTGCGGTTCTACGACGGCAAGACCCAGATGGAGGTGGCCAATGTCCTTGGCATCTCACAGGCGCAGGTTTCCCGTCTGGAGAAGGGCGCCATCAACACCATGCGCAAAAGCGTCAGCGTCACCTGACCCAAAGCCGTCCAGTCGATAAATCAAACAAAAATGCCATCCCAATCGGGATGGCATCCTTGCTATGCGCCCCACACAGCAGTAACTTTAACAATGTGCATGGCCGCCTTACTGTCAAAGCGATAGTCGCCCCATTCACAGCGGGCACCCAGCAGCTTCCAGCGTGACGCCACCAGCGCCGCCAGATTTTCGCAGGTATTGCGCCCGTTGCTCTGAGGCGCGCAAATATGCGCAACCATGGTCCGCTTGGTAAGGGTGGAATCCAGCAGATTCACCGCCACCAGCGGTCGGGTCAAATGGGGCATCACATCACCTGGATTTCCGATATCGGCGGCAATTCCCGCCAAAACCAACTGAAGTGTTGCATGTTCTACGGACGGTAACCCCATTGGTCCTCCTTTCCTTTCAGCGCGCACAGCGCCCACCGATACAATATGCCCTCACCGCCGTGGTACGCCTCGCACCGCCGCATAATGTAGGAGGTTTCCCCCACCGTCACCTCGTCACCGGGCTGAATCTCCAGATGGGCCGGGCCGATGTAGAGATAACGTCCGCCGGGGATTTGTCCCACCGGCGTGATGATGGGATTCATGCTGTCCCAGCTTTTGGAGTTGCTGAACTGGAGAAAAACACGGGTGCGGATTCCATTCACGGTAGCATCCACGCCGAACCGCTCCAGCAGTCCGTCAATGACCTTCCGCATTTCAGACCCCCCTGAAAGCAAAGCGGTCCTTCAGATACGGACCAATCATCAGCTCCGCCTGATACCGCAGACAGTTGGCGGCGGCACTGGCATCGGAGCGTTTCATGGTCAGGTCACCCACACTGACCTGCTCCAGCCGGTCCATATCATCGGTGCCGGACAACGCAGCCAGCGCATACAGACTGGCAGCCGCCACAAAATCCGCCTTGCAGTCCTCAGGAGTCAGCCCCTCCCGCAGCCGCTGGGCAAGGGAGTTGGCGGCGCCCCGGCACAGAAGCTTCAGCACCGCTTCCTGTTTGGCGGACAGCCCTCCTGAAAGCAGGAGGGCCTGTGCGTAAATCTGATCCGTCAGGGTCATACATTCAGGACGGCGGCAGCACCGTCGCAAATCTTGCCGAAGCCGGAGATGGAGGTAATGGCGGCACGCTCCAGCTGACGGTCAATCAGCTTATCGTACTCCACCAGCACATCGCCGGCACGAACCAACTCCAGGGCATAGCGGTTGTCCAGACCGATGATAACGCCGTCAGCAACCGCAGAGGTGCGATGCAGCTGTGCGCCCAGAGGGGTACCGACCTTGCCGGTTCCGGTGAAGTTCAGACCGGTCATGGGATTCTGCAGCTCGGGAATCTTCAGCAGATTGGTCATGGTACCGGTGGAGCAAAGGATGGTATTCATGGTGTAGGGATCGAACTTACCCCAGAATTCCACCAGCTGATCGTAACTGAGAGTACCCTTGGTGCCGGAGATGGGGCTGGTGCCCACGGTGTACTGGACAGCGGCATTATCGTTGCCGTCGCCGTTGATCAGCACCTTCACCGCATCAGCCAGCTGCTGTTTCTGGATGTAGGCACCAATCTGGCGCAGCATCACAGAGAACAGATCCAGCTTCTGGAAACGAATGGCCTCGTAGGAAGCCACCAGCATACGACCCCGCTTGGACAGACTGTCCAGATGCTCCTTGGACTTGACCTCGGTTTCGGGGATGGCAGCGCCCTCCTCCACGTCCTTCAGCTCCTTGTCCTCGTCGGTGGGGACAGAGTAAATGGAGCGGTAATCCATAGAATCGATTACCGTAGTGGTAGCCGTGATGGCAGGCAGGATATCGTTTTCCTCCATACCCTGACGAACGGTTCTGGCGATGTACTCAGGGAACAGCACAGCGCTGTCCATGGTGCGGAAGAACTTCTCCACAGTGGAAGAGCCTGCACCCTTGGCACGGATGCCGAAGCGCTTCAGCTGACGCTGAAAAGCATCCGTATTCTCCAGCGCAGTGCCCCGATAGTTTTCGCTGGGATCCAGAGACTCCAGCACCTGAGTGAAGGACTTCCCCTCCTGACGGTACATCCCCTTCTCCAGTTTCAGATTGTCATAACCCATTTTCAAATTCCTCCTGAAAAGTAATGTATGGAAACCGGTCCCCCGGTAGTTCCTGAAGTGATAAATTATCGTTTACAGCACTGGCGCGGCAGCGCCCATACCTTCTCCCGGGGAGAAGGTATGGCGCCTTGGCGCTTAGTTTGCTAAACAATCATTTTGCGTTTAAATCATAAAACCGCTTTCGATGCTACTGCTTACAGCGGTAGCGCCGGGGAGCTGACACTTCACCGGATACATCTGCTCCATCCGGCATTGCAGCGCCGCTTTCATCTTCACCAGATCCTCCGCAGAAACCTTGCCGACAATGCTGCGCAGTACCGGCTCTTCCATGCCCAGCTCCAGCGCCAGACACAGCCGAACCACCTCGTCGCCCAGTACGCCTCTGTACTGCCGACCCAGCTCCGCCTCCTTAAACAGCGCCCGATACTCCGCCTGCGCGCCAAATTCCTCCGCCAGTTCTTTTAGGGTGCGACGGCAGCCCAGCGCCTTCAGTACACCGGCATCCCGCTGTGCCGGCACTGCCACAAAGGAGAATTCATACGCGTCCATGGGTTCTTTCAAAATGGCGCAGCACACCGTGCCATCGTAGTGTTCGCCCTTAATATGACCGCAAGTGCCGTAGTCGCTGCCGCAGATGGAGCAAATGCTGCGCCCCATGGAGCAGCCAACGGACACCTCCTTCTTGATGCCTGCCTCGATGTCGGCAATGATTTCATCGGCGTTACCGCCCCGACGGATGTACGCCCATGCCTTGATGTAGCTGACACCCTCCTCCTGCACCACCTCCGTGGCGAAGATTCGTGCCACCTGCGAATCGCTACTCCACTTGTGGTCCACGATGCCGGTCTTGCCAATGAACAGCTTGGCCAGCGCGGGCAACGCAGCGGTGTCGAACCGCTCGCCGTCCCGATCCACCTGATCGTCGCACAGCCTCAGGCTGAATACATATACCTGCTCCGCCGTCAATGTACCCTTCGCCTGCGCGTTGATGGCCTCCAGCTGAACCGCCGAGGGCACGCCACCCCCAGCCACTTCCGTTTCCTTCTTGACTTGCATAAAATAACCTCCTTGATGAAAGATAATGATTGTTTAGCTTACTACCGCAAAAACAAAAATCCATGTCATTGCGAGGAGCGAAGCGACGTGGCAATCCCCTGAGTTTTCCGAAATCTGTAGGAGATTGCCACGCCAGTGTGCGCACTGGCTCGCAATGACAGTGGTTGTTGTCAGTGCGCCAAACGATAATTTACGTTCCCTTCCGGGCCTTTTCTGCCTGAGCCTTGTACAGGTCCGCCTGAGCCTCCTGAGTAATATCCTGCAGGCTGATATCCTTCCACACAATTTCCAGCCGGTCATCCAGTCCCTCCAGCGCAAGGAAGGTACGGCAAATCTTCAGCACCGCCGGCTCCACGGTTCGCCGCAGCGCCCACAGCTCGCTGGTCAGAATATCCACCTGCTGTGTGCTCATCCGCTCGGTGGTGCTCCAGTTCAGCCCCAGCAGGAAAGGCGGCAGACCGGTTTTCGCCACCAGCTGCTCCAGAATCTGACGTACCGGCACCTGCGAATCCAGAATCGGAGCCTCGCCGCCGATGACCTTGATTTCCACATCTCCCACCGCCACGAAATCACGGACAGTACCGTTCTTGCCGTCCTCCATGGCTCTGGCCCATTCCTTGGCCATCTGGGCGCCCCGTTCCTGCACCGCTGCCGGATCCATATCCTCACCGGGCTTGCAGATTACGCTGTAACGGATGTTGCCTGCCCGTTCCCAGTTGGTCCCGATGGTGGCGTAAATTTTCATCAGAATGTCCGCCAGAAAGGGCATTCCGCGGAACAGGCTGACTCCGTAGGGATGCTCCGGTTCCGGATCCAGCGTGGTAAACAGCAGCAGATGCTGATAGGGCAGCGGACGGGATTTTCCGGAGCTGTCCGGACCCCACAGCACCACATCCATGGGACTGCCGTCCTCCTGAATTTCAATCTGCGTGGCATCGCCCCAGCACACACCCTTGACCTTGCCGCCGGCGACCACGATTTCGCCCACCGCCCGACCGATGGTCAGCAGGCTGTCCATGTAGCCGCTGAGAAAGCTGTCGATGCCCACCTGTCCCCGACCGCAGGGAACGTTATTCAGAAACCGCTCCAGCGCCTGTTGGGAGAGCCGGTTGCGGCATTGCACCTGAAAGCCGCCGGACAGACGGACCAGCTTGCTGATTGCCGCATCCAGCACCGGAATGGCCTCCCGCAGCTGGCGGTAAACCCGTTCCTCCCCCAGCCCCAGCGGCACAAAGCCCCGCAGATCCGTAAACGGATGCGCCGTACCGCTGCGCAGCTGACAAGCCGCCGCTACCGTTCCGTTTCCCTTGCGTTTCTTCTTCAAAACAATTGCCCCTTTCCAAAATGTGTAGTAAATGATTGTTTAGCATCTTACCTTCTTCGCTCCACGGTGCAGGCGGCGAAGCCTGTGCCGCCCTCCTTGAGCACCGTGGAAACAAAGTAGCGCATATCATCCATGGCGTGGTCATGCTCCTTCTTCACCCGATCCTTTGCGCCGCTGGACAAGTCCCACACATACTCATCCATCTCCCGCAGGCAGTCGGCACAGCCATCGCAAATCACCACCCGACCTTCCTTCAGGGCATCGGAGGTGAGCCGAATTCCCGACAGCACATCGTTGTCCGCCTTCCGGACCCGCCACCCCTTCCGGCGCAGCACCTCAATGAAGCTGGCAGCGGAAGGGTCTACAATGACCGCCGTGATTCTTCTGTCCCCTGCCAGAGCTTTCAACTGCGTGGCATATTCCTCATCGGTCATCTGGCGCATGGCAGCACGGGAGTTGAAATAGAACTCCTTCACCCGATACCATACTCCGCCGCATTTCCCCCACAACCCCATTGATGTAGGATTGACGGTGCCGTAGTCGCAGGAAACATACCACTGCTCAAAAGGACCCTCAGGCGCAGGGCGAACCATCTCCGGCTCAAAGAAGTCGTAGACCCGCCCCTCCGCCTGGGCCCATTGGCCCAGAATGAACCGCCGGTAGAACACACCGGTGTACAGCCGCTGATACCGCTGCCGGATTTGCTCCGTCAAGGAGGGGTTGTCCTCCATGGTAAAGTGAAGCCGCAGACAGTTCCGCTGCTCCGCCTCCTGAATCCATGTCTTGTAGAACCAGTGACTTGGACCTGCGGGATTGCAGTTGAACCAGAGCCGCGACCCTGCCACAGAGCATCTGGCGCAGGCCTGCTCCACGAAGGACTGGGGCATCAGCGCCACCTCATCCAGCAAAATCCCCGCAAAGGTAATACCCTGAATCAAACTTGCCGACCCCTCATCCCGACCGCCGAAGATGTAGAACTCGTTCCGGTGTCCCCGAAAGGACACCGTCACCATATTCTCCGACCGCCGTTCCTTCCATGTGGCGCCCAGCCCCTCCAGCCGTGGCAGGATTTCAGACAGAACATTGCGCCGCAGGGATGAGATGGTCTTGCCGCAGACGCCGAACCGCTTACCGTCAAAGCAGGTCATTCCCCACAGGAAGAAGGAAAGTCCCATGGCCAGAGTTTTCCCCGACCGCACCGCCCCGTCGCAGACGATGGCCTCCTTATCCCAGTAGCGGCTGCCCGGCATCCACCAGTTCAGCACCGTGCGCTGCTTGTCAGAGAACCGTTCGTAGCTCATGAGGGTTCTCCCTGCAGCGCCTGCAGGAAGGATTCCATATCCCCTTCCTCCTGCCCTGCCGCCTGTGCCAGCTGTTCCAGCGCCCGAAGGCGGTCAATCAGCTTGATTTCCACAGTACCCTTGTCGTTGCGCTTGACTTCCGACAGCAGACTCAAATCCAGCTTGTCCAGAGGCGGCTCGTCCTCCAGCGCCAACCGGACGCAGTCATTGGCTTTGCCGAAAGCCAGTTCTGCCATCCGCCGCACCACATCCTGCCGCCGGACATTTCCATCTCTGATCCGTTTTTTCAAAGATCCATCGCTCATTTTCCTCCTCCCTTTCAACCGCTGCCCGAAAACGAAAAAAAGTTGCACCCGAAGATGCAACCCTAAAAGTAAATGCAAAAGTGTTCAAATAGCACCAACCACCATACCGCCTCGCGGACATTTGTCCGCACTCGAAAGATGCCCGCTGACCTACATCCGCAATTTCCTTCTACATTTCAGAATAATTCACAAAAATATGAAATATATTTGCATTTTTCCAAGGAACGTGGTATACTATCTACGCAAAAATGGAAACGATCCAAATATGCAAAATATACGAGCGGAATATACACGCTCTTGAAGAAACGAAAGGGGTATATACGAATGTCTCACAAGTATGTTTACCTGTTCACCGAAGGCAACGGCTCTATGCGTGAGCTGCTGGGCGGCAAGGGTGCCAATCTGGCTGAAATGACCAACATCGGTCTGCCTGTCCCTCAGGGCTTCACCATCTCCACCGAGGCCTGCACCCAGTACTACGAGGACGGCCGGAAGATCAACGATGATATTCAGGCTGAAATCATGGAGTACGTGGACAAGCTGGAAGCCATCACCGGCAAGAAGTTCGGTGACAAGGAGAATCCTCTGCTGGTCTCCGTCCGTTCCGGTGCCCGTGCCTCCATGCCCGGCATGATGGACACCATCCTGAACCTGGGTCTGAACGAGGACGTTGTCAATGTCATGGCTACCAAGTCCGGCAATCCCCGCTGGGCATGGGACTGCTACCGCCGCTTTATCCAGATGTATTCCGACGTGGTTATGGAAGTCGGCAAGAAGTACTTCGAGATTCTCATCGACGAGATGAAGGAGAAGAAGGGCGTCACTCAGGACGTTGAGCTGACCGCCGAGGATCTGCAGGAGCTGGCCGGCCAGTTCAAGGCTGAGTACAAGTCCAAGCTGGGCACCGACTTCCCCTCCGATCCCAAGGAGCAGCTGATGGGCGCCGTTCAGGCTGTTTTCCGCAGCTGGGACAACCCCCGTGCTAACATCTACCGCCGTGAAAATGATATCCCCTACTCTTGGGGTACTGCCGTCAACGTTCAGTCCATGGCCTTCGGCAACATGGGCGATGACTGCGGCACCGGCGTTGCTTTCACCCGTGACCCCGCCACCGGTAAGCGCGGCCTGATGGGCGAGTTCCTGACCAACGCCCAGGGCGAAGACGTGGTTGCCGGCGTGCGTACTCCTATGCCCATCGCCGAGATGGCTGAGAAGTTCCCCGCCGCTTTTGAGGAGTTCAATAAGGTTTGCGCCATCCTGGAAGATCACTATCGTGATATGCAGGATATGGAGTTCACCGTCGAGGACGGCCGTCTGTATATGCTGCAGACCCGTAACGGCAAGCGTACCGCCAAGGCCGCTCTGAAGATCGCCTGCGACCTGGTGGACGAGGGCATGATCACCGAGAAGCAGGCCGTTGCGATGATCGATCCCCGTAACCTGGACACCCTGCTGCATCCCCAGTTCGACCAGAAGGCTCTGAAGGCCGCTACCCCCGCCGGCA
>JAZSEN010000048.1:0-22210 GCA_045531675.1 Faecousia sp. | reverse complement strand
CATCCTGTAAAAGGAAATTATGGCAGACAGAGGATAAATCCTTGTAATTGTATGTATTATATCTTCTTTCGCCCCAGCTTGAGAAGAACGGAGGGTCTTCCAATATTAGTTTGGTGCATCTGGGAGATTGTGCTGCAATGTATGCTGCAATCAGTCCACCTGACGAATGACCCAACACGGCAACAGAATCACAAATCACATTCTCAATAAAGTCCATGATGTCGTTGCCGATACTGACCAGATTGTATTTTCCTGGATTGCGGGAACTCTTTCCGTGTCCGTAATAATCTACCATGTACACATGGTAGTACTTTGCAAGTTTTGTAACAACATTATCGAAGCTGCAAGAGTTTGTCCCTTGGGCATGAAGCAGTAATAATTTGTTTTTTGCGGTTCCAACCTCATAGTAGTTCAAAATACTGCTATCATCAATTTTATACTGTGCATTATGAATCTTCATGTTGTATACTCACCTCGTCAAATTCAAGTTTATCTAACAGAATTATACTCTGATTACTTATGAAATTCAAGGTGTACAGTAAAAGTGCCGCCCGGAGGTAGCACTTTTATTCGATAATCTGACGGATAATCTTAGCGGTCTTGCGGTCCGTGTGCTTGTGTATAAGCGGGGCAATCTTCGTTAAATTGCGCTCTTTCACACCGGAGATGCGGCGTAGGTGCACCCAATAGATTGGCTTCTCCCCGTGCTCTGCTTTGATTTTGTTGTAGGCCCAGACAAGTCTACGAGCCCAGTGGTCTGGATACGATTCCGTGAAACGGCTATTACGGATAATTTCTCTGCAAAGCGGCATATTTTCAAGCCTGTGCCCCTGAAGGTCCAGTACTCGGTATATAAGCCGTTCAGATACTCGTTCCGGGCGTCCGTCTGTGCGGAAAGTACCGTCATAGATTGACTGTGCTAACGGTTCCAAAATCTTTGCCGTCTCGGCATCGAATTCTGCCCAGTCTACCGGGATGCGGTCTCGGATATAGTGTGTCTCCCGCTCTGCTGCAATTTGCTCTGGGGTCAAATCCGGTGCCGTAAGTTCTTCGACAGTAATAACAAGGAAATACGCAATCTGGCAGACCACCGTAAAGTCCGCTTTGCCTGAAAGCAAGGCCTTTTGAATTTGGGTCATAGATGTGATATTTGTGACGCCAATCGCCTGATAGAATGCGTGCAGGTCATCCGCAAGCTGTTGTGTGTACCGAGTTTTACCACTGGATTTCATATACTTCGTACCCAGTAGCGCATTGTGCAGTATGGCTGTAAAAGGGGTATTCCTCTCAAAGTCCATCGGAGCGTCAAATACATCCGATAAGAACCGGGTATATCGTAGTAGCTCTGGATTATCGCAATACCTTGGAGCGTCAACTACGGCATACTCCTCTGCGGTAGAAAGGTTATAGGCAGTATGGCTCTTGGCAGAAACAGGCGAGTGTTCCAGAAAACACCCATGTTTATAGCACAAGCTTACACCCCGCAGTTGATGCTTCCGACACCAATAAGCCTCTCCAAAAGCTTGCCTTTGTTCTCCTAAACAGCAGGGACAGTACCGAAGAAAAGTGTCCTCCTCTTCGCGTACCAAAATCGGGAAGAGAAAATGCGGGTCGCAGTAGTCAAATTCCATCCGGCGCAGTGCTTCTTGTTTTTCAGCTAATGGGAGAAAGCGCGCATACTGTGGTACCATAGTATGCTGCAGTATCATCTCCCGTAGAGGCAAAACATTCTGAATGACTTTTTTGGCATCTTCGTTTAGGTTGCCAAGAAATTCTTTGGAGGGATTATCCGACCGTTTGCAGAAGAACTCACGCAGCACCGCACTATGTAGCGCGTGTCCAGAATGCACAAAATAGCGACTGAGCCAGCTGTACACAAGTTCATCAGGATAGAGCTCTGGCAGATACCCAATCATACGGGCACCTCGATAACGGTAACTCGCTGCTTCAAAAGGTCAAGGATTGGCAGCTCCTTGCGTTTCGTTTCTGCTGCCGTCTGCGCCAGCAATCCTTTTTCAAAGGAGGGTCTTGGTTCGGTAACCGCAGGCAGTTCCGGAGCAGACTCCCGCTTTGCCGACATCTTCACCCATGCAAGGTCAATGTGGGTGTGTAGCAATCCGAGCCTCTGCGAGTACGCTTGATTAAGTGTTTCGATGGTTACAGTTTCGCTGCCATCCAATATGGCAATTTCCTGTGCGTCATGTATAAGAGCGACAACATTGGCAGTAACGCCTCTGCTATGGTCGTATAGCCATTGGATGATGCCATCGGTCAGCACCATATCACCGGATACATATTTATATTGATACAGAGTCGCGCAGAAGCCGGCAAAATCTGCATCAAAAGGGATTTCGCCGATATGGATGCCTAAGGAGCGCCGGGCAAGCTTATAATCCTGCTCGAAGAATGGGATGCATTCCGGCGTGCCTACCATGCAGATGGACACTCCGCTGCTATTGATAAGCTGGATGAGGCTGCCAATCAGAGAAGTGCCATTACGAGAATTCACGACGTTCTGGATTTCGTCAACGACCAACAAACCGACTCCGTTGAGTAAGGCATTACTGACCATGCCAATCAGAAGGTCTGTAGTTACCCGGGTTTTGGCAGCATTAGGATAGTATGTGGTATCCAATGCTTCGTCAATCGCCTTCAAAATCGAGAGAAACAGACCCTTGATGCTACTGTCCCAAGGGCACTGGACAACCAGCACCGGCAGGATTTTGCAATAGGGGGATTGCAGTGTAATAACGCTGTTGCCCCGGCAGAGGTCAAGTACTCTGGCAATCGCCGTGCTCTTGCCCACACCGGAGGCGCCGGTCAGGGTATAGGAGTCACTGTTGCAAATGCCAAAGTAAGACTGTCCCTTACCGAAATGATTGGAGTTACGCTGTTGCACCGCGAGTTTGCCGGTTTTCTTCTGCAGGGAGCGAATCATTGACAAATACATCTTGCTATAAATGGTTGAACTCATGCTAAAGGGGTAGTATACCTCGTACAAAGCATTCAGTGCCACCAATCGCTCTGCCGCAGAGGCTTGGCGAATGGCAGGGTCATATTCAGGGTTCACCGCAAGTGCCTGGTGAAGCTCAGCACCGGTGAGCATGGGTGGGATTAGTTTCAAAATATCGGTCATTGCTTAGACCTCCTTCTTTGTTTTTCGGTTTTGTGGGTTTGCCGGATGCCCTTGATGTTAACATCACCGCTATGTCCACGGGTGTTGGCTATGGTTTCGATGCTGGCAACAAGGTCAATGAGCGCCTGGTCTTTTTGAGGCTGAGCGCTCTTTTTTGCTGCCTGCTGCTGTGCTTGCAGCTCCATTACCTCGTCCAGGGATAGGTTATCGTACACCTTCAAAATTAGTTCGAACCTTGTGTATAAACCGGACTCGTACAGGTAAACGGAGCTGATATCATCGGGGTCATAAGCAACCGTTGCTTTGCCACCATTCAGATAACGCTCGGTAAACTTACCTTCGCAATGCCGGTATCTTTGCTTGTTTACAACAAGCCCCCGGCGTGTGAACTTGCCTTCGGTTCTCGGGAGTAAAGTCCGTTTCAGTTCCCCAGCATCGGCAGGAATCAAGTTTGCCCCCGCTTGTGCACAACCCCAACGCCAGAGCGCATTTGCCGTAGGCTGCACACCAGCATAGACCATTTCTTTGGAAAGAATCTGCTCACCGAGAAGTCGATTGTTGTTATAGTAGTTGATGCACCGGAGCAGGATTTTTTCAAAGTCGTCCATCGTCAGGCAAGCGTCTTTACGGTAATCACGCGCACCGCGCTCTTGAAAATCCGGCTCAATGGTTCCTTTACCTTTGAGGTGCGGCAGAAAATAGCTGTGCAGCAGAGAGAATGCATGCTCCACAATACCCTTGAGTTCTGGACGGTACGGCGGTAGATTGACCATACGAACACCCAGCTCGGTAAGTTGTTCGAAGGTGCTGCCCACGTACTCCTTTCCCTTGTCTGTAACCAGGACACCGGGCAGAGAATTCACCGGCCATTCATCCAGAGAAATGGTAATGCCGAACTTCTGACACCAGCTAACCTTGTCTGTGACCACATTGTGCATGAGCTGCTGCAAGGAATAGACACCGCCTTCCCAGGAAAGATGGTATCCACAGATAAGGCTGCTGTAAGCATCCACTGCCAAGGTTAGAACTGGACGACCAACAAGTTGGTTGGACTCGTTCACAAGGTACACATCGCAAATGGTACTGTCCAGCATAGCAGTGCCGACGGATGGTGCAAAGTCCTGGATAGTGCCTAAAAGTGGGCGGGCATTCCTCTGATAATTAGTTTTGCCCTCACGAGAAATAAGTGCCGTTTGCTCTTTGCGATGGCGCTGGTAGAAGTACTTGAAACGATGAAAAGGCGGATATCCCTGAACCAGTTGTCCGGCGGCATCTGTGTACTTATGCTGCAGCATTAGATTGTATGCGGTTGGCAAGCTGTGCTTCCGTTGGGTGTAATATAACTTGTTGAGTGCCCACCGAAAGTTTTTTTCGTCGGCAGTGAGTTCTCGCTCCCTTTGTTTAGCAGGTGGCGCCAGTACCTCCATTCGCTGATAAGTAAGATATAGGCACAGGTATTTACGGATGGTCTGTTTGCTGACTCCGTTAAGCTCTGCCATCTGGGTTATCATCGTCGACCGTTGGGCTTCCTTGTGTATAAATGGGAGCACCGGCGCAATAAGCGTGTACCTCTCGTGCATAACCTTGCGTTGCTCTGGTGTCAGCTCCTCCATGTTACAGATAGGTGCCTCCGGTGAGGGAAGGGCAGATTCATCGCAGGGCTCCCAATCTCGCAACTCCGATGCCGGCATCCACTGCGGCATTGTTCTTTTTAGGCACTCGACGATAAGCACATCGGTATCAACGGCGAGCACGCGGATAATGCGGTCATCGTGCCGCAAGAGCTGATTTTTGCTGTATTCAGGCATCGATGACCAACCCCCAATCGTTAATACCACGAGCAGCCCAATACTCTCGACTGGCATCCAGCAGTTTGATTGTCTTGGGACGCTCGATAAGATTTTTCCTGATACATTCCCTCACTACGACCTCGCCGGTAATCATGGTGCAGACAAAATCTGTCGTGTATGCGCCATCGGTGAGTTCAAAATTATCCAACGGAACATTACACCGGAACTCGGCAATGCTATCATCCGCTTGCAGTTGCTTGGCGTATGCCAACTGCAAGTCTGAGTAGGTTCGGCATACGCCCGGACACTTGCCGAGGGAAAGTTTCTCGCAGCGTACTTTGGTATTACTGTTTCTCATATGTACCTCCATATTAAGCATTGCCGGTAGGATTGCTGATTTCGCCTCCGAAAATGCTGATTTTGCCTTTTGATTTGCTGATTTTGGGTGTGCCGTTGCTGATTTCAGCAAAATCAGCAACGAAATAAGTAAAATACTGCTGATTTCGCCGTCTATGTAGCGCTGAAATGCTTAAAGCACTGCTTATTATGCTAATTTATATTTATACTATGTGCCAGGATAATATCGTTAAGCCCGCTTCAGTACAAACTCTGATATCCACCCATAGGTATGGCATCGAAAATTTTTCAAGTATGTTTCTATACTACTGTCCATTGTGTTATTACCGGTGTAGCACGCCGTCATTTACTTATGTTTGTAATGACTCTTGTGTGGTCAAAACTGTGTAAATACCGGTAATTACAGTGGAAATACCTACTTTTGTATGAGCAAACTTATGTATGAGCCTACTTAAGTTGAATCACACAAAAGCAAAAATGGCGGTATGGACACAAGTATTGGAACAGAAAAAACGAGGATATATAGGGGGTACATATATAAAAAGCGGCCCCTACCGGTGAAGATAGGGGTCGCAGTTGAGAATATTTTAATTTGTACCAAACGCGCTGTCAGACATTAGTCCAAAACATAGCGATGCAACACCTATCGCTGATATTATACGCCGAATGCATCGCTATAGTCAATAGCATTTGATAAAATCACCGGTTTAAAAATCCAAAGGAACATCCTCAATGCCTTGGAAATCAGTTTCTGGATGCTTTTCGACAGACCATTCTCTACCACACATAACCGCCAGGGTGATGCTATTATCCTGCTCATCATCATGGCATCCCATTTGAAACATCAAGTCTCCATCAATCAACATTTCTGTCAGCACCTCATATGCGTTCTCCACCAATTCCAATCCCTCACTCAACGGTACCAGACAGAACAGCAAGCCATTGTATGTAGGCTCGCCAAGATATTTTCCACTGAAAATCGTTTTTATCTTAGATATACACCGATTGCGTCTATGATATCGTGCACACCAAAAACACCAAGGTGATGGGATACATATTTATCTGCCCGTTCAATAGCTTCGCGGTCATCCTTCCCACAACAGACACCGGCACACCGTACTCTTCAAGATGGTGCTTTTTGTATACCTTTGCAACAATCGCGTTACTTTGACCCCAGTTTATTTCGGTTCTTGTGTACCGCTTGTCCCACTGGCGTTCAGGCTGTGAAACATCCAACAAAACTTCATCGTCATACTTCATGATAAAATGCTGCTGATACCACGGAGTGGGTCTGTAATCTGTAAGGTCATAGGTTATGTGGCCTCGTAGTTTTTCACACAGGAACTCTTTTTCAAGTAACTTCTTGATGTATTTCCAATTCTTTGGCACAAACTTTTCCTTTCTGTCAACCGTGTTCCAACGCCAGGAACAACATAATGTAGCAAGCAAAATCCCCCTTTGCCTTTCGGTCTGGCAAGATTGCATCCATATCTTTAATTTTTATAATCTCACCAATATCTACCAAACCCGCAGCAAAGTCGCTATACTCGTTTCTGCGCCTTTCATCATTCTCCCGGCGCTCGTCGTCATCTAATAGAGACCAAACCACACACGAGTTTGCATAAGTGGTAGCAGATATCAAGAATTCAACATATACGTCCTCGTATACAATAGGGTTCTGCATGGCTTTTTTTTCATTTCCTCGTACAATTTTTTAGCAACTTTATATTGCAACATTTATACCACCATCCTATAGAGTGTGTTTATTAGATTTATTTCAGGCATGTTTCATCCTCCAGACCAGCTTTACTTCTTGCGAAAACGTGTTTTCGGCATAACAATGCGGCTTGATTGAAATTTTCTACACCTTGGACAGATGATGCCAAAATTGCCCGTGCTTGGGTTGTAAGTATAGCGATGACCACAGTGTTCACACTTGCGGAACATAATGCGAATGCTCATTGTGCGTATATCCTCCTTTACCCTATGAGTGCCATCACAATAACGCCTACGATGACGACGACAATCACGACTGCGCAGACTTTTGCTAACGTGACAAGAAAACTGACACCGGTAATCCATGAGAGCAGCAACAATCCAATAGCAACGACGGCGGCTCCTGCTACAATTTTCCCGGGAACAGAATCGAGACTGGCAGCAATAACCGCAACCACAATAATGGCAATAACCCAGAACATACAATTTCCTCCCTTTGATTTGTTTCTGAGATAATTATAGCGCACCGACGGGACATATGGTTGTCCCAACAAATAAATTCCCTTCGCAATACAACAAATTGCCATACTGCGAAGGGAATTCTATAAGTATGCTTTAGACCTTAACCCACTTATGCTTGTGGTCACTGGATTTTCCACAGAAGCTACCAATCGGCGGACGAAGACCGTTAGACGAAGAATATGTTGTGCCGCATTTGGTACACTGCCAACGTGTGAGCTTCTCAATCACCTTGGACCATTTATGCTGATGGTCGCTGGACTTGCCACAAAAGCCTCCCACGGAAGGCCTTAGGCCTTGTGTGGTCTGTGTGGTACCGCACTGCCGGCATTGCCATTTAACCGTAGACATGTAATCACCCTTTATTTTCTGTAAAGAATAATCTTAGTGTCGGATATTTTTACTAAACGATATTTGCGCAACTTCTTTAGCACTCCAACTCCCCCACCTGCTACCGCAATACCTGTTGCGGTAATAGCCGTCGGCAGTCCCCATGTAGCCGCAGCTGCACTCAATGTGATAGCGGCTGTCGGACCTGTAACCGGAGTTGCAGTTCCACCCGAACCAATAGTTACAACCACCATCGCAACGGCGATTGCTATACATCCAATGCATACACCCCATGCGACTTTGCCAGTAGCCTTAATTTTGATAGTCTTTTTTGCAAGGTCGCCTTCTATTTCGATGGTATCTTGGTCATTTTTTAAAGCTTCGCCAAACTCTTTTTCAGTAGTCATTTGTATCACACCTCTTTAAATCTTTGGTTCATAGTCACTGCTACAGAAAGCATTGGCCGCCATAGGAATATTCTTTTTGAGACACATAAACTTTTGATTTATATCTCTAATCTCCCACATGCCGATGGCCGGTGCTTTCGGGGCAATTGCACTGTTTGTAGGGTCATACCAGTTTTTGCAAAAAGCACACTTTTTGATGTGCTTAATATTAACTACAGCTTTCATCACTGCCCTCCGAATCATCCTGATGTGCAGGTGTCAAAATCATATCTTGTATATGTTTGATTTCTGCAGCAATTTGCTCCAGCTGCCGATTGAAATCATGATTTTGGCTGCCGGATTCCGCCATCGCTTTTAGAATGTTGGCCAGTTCATCCAATCTGGCATCAAACACTGTGCGGATAAATTCAGTGCGCTGCAAATCACAGGCATTCCGAATCTCTTTTTTGGTATCTTCCAAGGTTTGATACAAATCATTGCGCGCTTTTTGCTGTTCTTTAGCCGCCTTGTCTTCGACAATCGTATCCTTAACATCCATTGCAAAGCTAAAAACTTCCAACGCAGGACCCAAACATTTTAATGCTTTAGTCGCCTTAGAGGCAAGTTTTGTTGCACCCCATGGCTTGAATTTATGTCCCAGCTTGTGTCCGATGTTTAGGATTACTTTCTTTGCCCCTTCCTGCGAAACCTTAGCCCCCTGCTCCGCAAGTTTCTGTCCAATTTCAGTTACACCAGCCTTAACTGCATCATTGCCTTTCTTTGGAGCATTGGGCTTTCCTCCACCAATAGAATGCTTTTGCTCATCTGTTGCTTCGACATTGATATCGCCAAACAAGCGCTGTGCCATACCGCTATTGAGAATTTCACTGGCCTTTTCTCCACACTCATCATCATACTGCCGGCTAAATTCTGTGAGCGTAGCATTGATAGATTCAAGTGCAGCGGCTAAAATCTTATCGAATTCTCCCTCGGGGTTCTCACACTCTCCGGACTGAATTCTTTCGAACAAGGCGTATGCTGCTTCTGAAAAATCTGCCAATTCTCTATTAACTTCGCCATTCCATTTACGGCTGGCCTCTGCCCGTAGAATCTGAAATTCTCTGTCCAGGCGGCTAATAATTATCTTCTTCTGACGTTCTTCATCCGTTTCGCTCTCATCAATTCTTACAGAGTCAATAATCGTGCTTGCAACACGCAATGGTGTATCCATTTTGCAAAGCAATCCATTAGTAGACAGATACTCATTGAGAATATCAATGAAATTCAAGAAATTGCTTCTGATGATTCGCCTTTCTTTGTTTCTCTCCCGCCCCTTAATATAGTCGAGAACATCGATAAAGCAGTGGGGAACATCGCTCAAAGAATGGGGTGCCAATGTCTTATTAAGAGATTCGATATAATTGGCAATCAGCGAGTCCCTGTCTTCTGCTTCTTCGCTGTTAATTTTGTTGATTACCAAAATCATTTTGCTCTTGTATCCCTTGTCATACGCAAGTGATAGGTAATCGTTCAGAGTGTTTCTGTTAAACAGTTCGTATGTAATGCAATATACAATTAAGTCTGAATTCTTAATCGCTTCTGCTGCAATTGCATCGTGGGTCTGATTGTTCTGCAAGCCCGGCGTATCCGTTAGCAAGAAACTACCCCATTCATAGTCGGTACTAACTTCGGTGGTAACATCCGTTCCAATCGCTACATCTTGCCCCGTCAATGCAGAAACAATGCTTGATTTGCCAGCAGAATACTGCCCTACAAAGGCAACACGGATTTTTTCCTGTGCTTGCAGAGCATGTAAGCGTTCACGCAGTTCCTGTATTTTCTCGCTGTATTGCTTCTCTTCAAGCAAGGCAATTAATCGGTCGAATACTTTTCCTTGCAGGGAAACAATTTCTCCAGCTGTAAAGGTTGTTTCCATATTCCTATAACCCTCCATTTTTAATCTTCACCGGTTCGCTGCTTATTTTTGTGAATGTTGTGCTTGTGCTGATAAGATATTGACGATTTGCTCAATTAGTTCTTGACGCTGGAGTGATTTTACTGTTTCTGCATCCGTTTTTGGGGTGCAAATTATATTCACTTTGTCTCTTATCATGCCCTCGAGCCTGGTCGTGTCGCAATCAACTGCGTCTGCTACATAGATTTCTAAGGAGTCACCGAAGGTACGGTTTACCATCAAAATCTTTGGCTGCTCATCTGGGTTGAGATATTGTAGCACCCTAATAGCAAAACGATTATTCATCTGTGCAATTTGGTCTTCCCACTGTGCACACATAATATCACTCTCAGCGATGATAGCCTCTATACACCGCTGAAGCCTTATATATACACCCTTGGTTTTTTCTACAATTGCGCCCGTTTCTTTTTTGGCCACTTTCAAGAAGTCAGCGACAGTCTTTTCGCACTGCTTATTAATTTCCTCTTTAAGTTTCGTGTATAGCTTATCTTGTGCTGCCTTTTCCCGGTCTGCTTTTTTCTTGAATAAACTGGATACAATACCAACCACAATGGAGGCACCAGTCAAAACCCAACCGATGGGATTGGTATTAGCTACAATGAGCACTATTGTTCCAGCTATCCCCAATGCACTGCCAACAAATCTTGTAACTTCGCGTGCTGGAAATAAGTCCATACGTAAGGGAGTTTTCATCGAAGTATTTGTTCCTCTAATTGCCTCTCCCATATCAACCGCTAAATCATCAAAGATATCGCAAAGAGCTTTAGAGAAATCGGACAGTTCAACATCAATAGCATTTTTCACTCTTAGCTCGAAACCAATCTGCCGGCAATAGTCATTCCAGGCTTTGTCCAGACCCTTCTTCTGAGTGAAGTGAGTTTCCGCAAATCGTTTTGCATACTGAGTAGCAAGAACCTTAAATTCTTGACGAATAGCCTTCGCAGAATTATCAAGAAAACGCTGCTGTGCCTTATCAATCTTTCTAAATGTTTCCGTTTTCGTGCTTCTTAGAATTTCCAACTGGTTTACAATGGTTTTTTGCGAAACTCTAAAGTCATCCAACCAAGCAGAGCAGTGGCCGATAGAATCATCAATAATGGTTTTGCTTCGCAAAAAAGTGCCTTGCTCAACCACAATAATTTTTAGCGATGCGAGAAATTCATCTATACCCGAAGCACTTCGAAGCGTTGTAGCATATTCAGAATATTTGCTTTCGTCTGCCATTAAAGCAGCCAGCAGAAAAACAGGATAACAGCTGACCATTTTGTCATAGCCATTTGCCTCAGCTGCACTGCGAATCGGTGCATAATAACCCATTATGCTATTCTTGCCTTTGTCCGAACGCCACTCATCAGGCTCGTCCAAAAAATCCTCCAAATCATCTTCATCACGTATATTCTGCTTATAGTTTAGCAACACCAATACGGGTTTGTTTGATTTTACAATTTCATCGATAAACTCGATGGTTTTTTTAGGAACACCATCGCAAGGCGTAAGATAACATACTACATCTGCCTCCGCCAATGCTTTGTCTGCGATATCCTTGTCTACCTGCTCTGCATCACCACCAGCATCAATACCAGGGGTGTCGATAATTCTCAAACTATTCCACTCATAGATATAGTTTACAAGCGTTGTTCGCTGTTTACCTTTTCCAATTTCATCTTTTCCGGAACCTGTAAGCACTGCCTTTAGTGTAGATTTTCCCGCCTTTGTTCTACCTACAAGAACAATAGTGAAATCTTCTACCGCAGCTTCCTTTTGATTGATTTTAAGCCTGTATGCCTTCGCAGCAGGCAATATCACATCGCTTATTCTCTTGGCAAAAGCGGATAATGCCACAGACATATCTTGCTCAGTGGTGCTACTTTCCCATGACTCTATCATAGTCTGGATTCTATTTACCATAGCCTCTGCAGAAGCTATGGTCTCTTCGCATATCGGCTTAATCATCTGAAAATCTTCATTTGCTATTTTGCGGCACTCTTTTATTGTACGAAGGTATTCCTTTTGCGAAATGCGAAAGAGATTGTCATGAGTGTTACTTCTGCGCCCTGACCGATATTTTGAATTCTCGGTTTTTAGTAATTTCCGCAATCTCGCAGCCTGTCTAATAGCTTTACCATCAACTTTGCTAAAGTCACCGCAGAAACGAGCGAATTGCTCAAAAAATTTACCTTCGTCTTTATCAAAGAAGCCATCGACTCTCGAAACGATAACCATCACCATATACAGTTCGCTGCGTGTCGTCAATGTTTCTGCGTTAAAAACCCGAGCTGTTTCTTCAAAGGAAAGTGCATCATCGGTTTCGAAAATAACTCGTCTAACAAATTGGAGACCATCCTCCACACCTTTAAGCTGCAAATAATCGTTGATGATTATATACTGAAAGTCGTGGACCTGCTGATTTGATTTAATCAAATGTCCAAATATAGAGAAAACCTGAGGGTTTAATATAGGTGCCTCAGATATGTACTTAAGTAACGCCATTGTTAATGCAACCTCTCATCTAATCTGATATTTACCAAGTTGAACCTAAAAACACAGGAACAGCACAATCGGGTACAAGTGTTCAGGATTCAGTATATAATCCCTGCATTTCTATGATTTCTTTTTTTATTGAATCAACAAATTCGTCAGGAGCGACCACCTTCACCCAGGCACCCTGACTTAGTAACCACATCTTGATGCCGTCGCCATAGACTTCTGCTTCGATAAGGTATTTTCTGCCGCCCATTCGCTCAATGATGCGCGCGGTGGGGAGCTTGTCCAGGACTGCCTGAACAGACGGTCCGTTAAATTCAAACCGGATGATTTGGTGCTTTCCTGGCCACATAAACAGGCTTCTCTTCCGAAGCAGGCCTTCATCGAATGCCGGTGCATCCAACGTTGAGAAGTTCTTCCGGTGGATGGTGATTTGCTTAATCCGGTCGATACGGAAGTAGTATGGTTTTTCTGTTTTGCCCTCGGTTACAAAAGCAATGAGATAGAAATAGTAGTCCGCAAACATTACGGTAGCAGGGCGCAGCCGGTGGGTGACCCATTTACGGTCCATGCGGTAATACTCAATGCTGATTTCCTTGCGTTCGGTGATGCAGTTCACAATCTTCCAAAGATTGTCCTGCACGCTTTCACAGTCGTGACTAACCTCGGGATAGTGATACAGTTCCTTGCGAATCAGCTCGTTCAGCTTGGGCCGGTCTTCCGGCGTGGTGAACTTCTTCAGTTTATCAATCAGCGTCAGGAGCTCCATCTTGGAAAAGGCTCTGGCACCAATCATGACTTCCACCAGTGCAAACAATTCCTTATTGGTAAGGAATTCATCCATGTAAAGACGGTAGCACTTGTCGCTATATGAATATTGCAGTTCCGTGTTGCCGACAAGCTCACGGTGGTCTGCTAAAAAGTCTTTCAATTCGTTAATGCTGCGGGTGATGCTCTTGGTGGACACTTCGTATTCATTAGCCAGACCTTGAACGGAAAGGTCCTCACCGCGTAATCCCCGGAAGAAAATTTCCAGCACTCTATATTGCTTTGTGTTTTCCATTACAAATGCCTCCGTTGTTCTGTGGGCATAATCCCACCTTTCGGGTTTTATTATATCTACCAACCCGGACGGATGTATGTCCTAATAAAAAATCCAGGAAAGAACTTTATTCTTCCTCCGGCAGAACCTGGGCATCATCTTTAACGAAGCTCATCATATCGCCTGCATCACAGTCCAGAACATCTGCAATTTTCAGTAGAACAGAAAGTGCTACCTCCTGGTTGCGTCGCAACTTGGTGAATGTGGCAGGGCTAATGCCTGCAAGCTTCCGTAGCTGCACTTTGCTCATTTCCCGTTCAGCCAGCATAACCCAAAGCTTCTTGTAGCTCACCTTCATATGGAATACCTCACAATTTTTCCCTTTTTACAAAGTATACCACAATTCGAGAGGCCATTCAACGGAAATACAGAGAATAAACTCAAAAAGTATTGTAATTTGTCCATTTACTTTTCGCGTCCTTGAACTACTTTCGTATCATATCAAAAATGGGCCGAGCAGTAATTGCTCAGCCCAATTATGTGGTGGAGTAGTTTTTCAATTATAACGCTTACTGCGAACGACGCAGGAAGAATGCCAGGTATCAATCAAACCATCTGTAATAGCCTTCAACACCTTCTGGCAGGCATCTTGGTACATATCGTTGGCAGCATCGGGCTCCTCCTCACTGAGTTCGTTGTACTCTGACGCAGCTGGAATTACAATTACAAACTTGCCTGCGTACTCTACAAGGTCTTCGTAAGTAATAGCACCAGTTTCGATTCCGGTCCATACGCTACATTCATACTGGATTTCCTCGTAACTGAGGGCGTTGAATACAGCACTTACCGTGTTGTACTCCTTATTGCGGTAGATATAGCCCTTACCGCTGTGGGCTGCATAACGGCTTTCCAGTCCGTTGTGTGTGTCCAGAAACAGCTGATACAGCGTTTCTCTGGCTTCGTTAGAATAATTCTTCATGATAATTTTTCCTTTCTGGCCGGGACAGTTAATCCGCCCGGAGTAATTTAATTTACAATCTAATTATTGCAGAGTGCATGTACTCCGTGCATACCGATTGATACATCAGATATGTGATGGCACGGTCTCCCAGTGAGATTCCAGTCTGGCGACCAGCCAGCTTTATGTTGTTATGCGCAGTTTGTCAGACGCGCAATCTCTTTCTGAATGTCGTTGATGGCATCAAGAAGGTCTGCCTCAGCGGCAGCAGCATCGGAACCGATTTCACCGGCAGGAACCAGGGCCTGGTCTAAATCGTACAGCTGGTCAACCAGCCGTTCCTGCTGCTCTTCAAGGTCTATCAGATAGTTATGAAGTTTGCTCATGTGCTCTCCTTTCTCGCAGCCAGCCCCGAAGGGCTGGCCTTGTAGTTGCGGTAATACTCTCTATGCGTTCTGCTTGTTCCTAAGAGGATTAGACAGTGCATCGAAGTGTGTACAGACATGTTCGAGTGCAGGACTCGACAAGCGCTGGGTCAGATAGTCTTCACATTCCTGCTGATGGTTATCACCAACGAAGGAAGCAAAGCCCATGTTGACGAAGGATGTGTCGTTAGTCACGTGTACAGAGATATGACTACTATCGCGCTCTTCCACAATAATGGCGATTACCTTATGGCCGGTAGGCGTTTCAAAGGTGACGGTGCTCTTGATGCTGAGGGGTGCAACTTGCCAGCTGCGAGCCTGACCAAGTTGCTCGGTCTGGGAAACAGAAGTGTTAGTGACCATTTGCTTATCCTCCATAATCATTCCGGGATATTGCCAGACATTCTTGCTGTTCCCTGAGGGGTTGTATTGGTGGTGCGATAAGGAGTATGCATACCAAACACTTCATTTCCGGCGTATCGCACTGCTGCCTGGATAGTTGCATCATCTGCATCAGAACACAGGAACAGCCGCCAACCCGCCTCTCTGAAAACACGGACCGATGCACGTGCGCTTAGGTACGAGATTATCTTGACAATGATTTGTAAATCACATTCGAGATAATCGCAAACAATTCCATGCTCTCGACCCACAATGGGAAGTTTGATGGAATGACCATCGATGATACCACCGAACAGATTCTCTTGAACGGGAATTTCTTCCCATTGAGCGGGGTTCTGGGCTACTGACATAGCCACATACGGCATCCGCACAGGCCGAATTTCCAGGCGGTTGGGGAGTTTTCTATTCGGGGCAAACGCTTCTGCCCGACTCATTTTCTTAGACATAATCATGTCCCTTCGTGCCGGCAGGGACTTTGCCGGACTTGCAAATTATAGTGTGCCCTGTTTAATATGTGGCTTATAGCTCCACGTGCGCTCCAACGGTCATTTCTGCCGTTGGTCAGAATATCGGTATTCTCTTAAGTCCCCCCGATATTGGGTGACGAAAACATTGATGAGCAGCACCGGCAAAGGCTTAGTGGTACGGGTCCCTTCCTTTCACAGAATTGGAGAAGCCCCACCGGCGCCACTCGTTATTTAATTGTTGCTCGGAGCCTAATGACTTCTTTTCGGAGCTCGTCCTTGGTCATTTTTGACACTCGGCAGGCATCAATCTTCTCTCGTATCTCTCGATGCCGGTAGAGAAACGGCCGTGAAACATTTGCTTCTTGTGCTACTGATACATAGTTTATTTCCTTACCCTCGTTCGCCATACGTACGATGGTTTTTAACGTATGCTGCAGTAGCTTATCGGATTGCTCTTTGGATTGAGCAATTAATTCACTCATAAAGATATCCACGGACCCGTAACCACTATCTATATAAAAAATGCTATGCAGTTGTTCACCGCATAGCATTTATTGCGTTTTTAGGGTCGCCCGTTGGGCGCCTTATTTACCAGGATGCTTGATAGCAGACGCTTTCAACCTCCCAGTTCGTTTCTGCGATAACCTTATCGATAATCTCGATGGTATTACGCAGGTCGTCCATATAGTCTTCATCGTATTCGTAGGAACCAAAGAAGAAGCCGGGCTGCGTAGGCAACACTTTCTTCCCCTTCACCTTGCCGGAAAGAACAGATTCGCAGAGGATTTTCAGTTCTTCCAGCTGTTCCTTGGTAACGATATAAGTACCACAATCATCTACATCGTTTTGTACATTCCGAACAAACCAGCCGTGGATAGCATTCGCCTTTCGCCAGTAACCAACCTGCTCGAAGATGTCGGGCATCGGGAACAGCTTGTCTACATCGAAGTCGAAGTAGCGGGGCTGGTACTCAGAGCGGAGAGCTTCGAAAGCTTCCAAATCCAGTTCATCATCGGTGGCTCTGCACCAATCCCACATGCTCTTACAAGCATCCTCCGGATTTTCCTGGTTATGCTTTACAAAACTATAGTAGGAGTTTGCAACCTCCGCATTGCGGGGAGTGTAACCGTGCAGATTTGCACGCTTCAGATACATATCAAGACCCATAATTCATTTTCCTTTCTGTATGTAAAAATAGTATATTTGTGATTAGTCTCTTTTGTTCGCAAAGATAGAAACATCTCTGCCATAGTGCATGACCGCACCAAAAATTTCATTACCAAATTCCTTACCAATCATCACCAGACGAGGATGAATTCCAAATTCCTTTTCGACATATTGGCTGTATTCAGTCAGTTCCCCAATGTGATACGGTTCAATATCGTAGGGGGTATAGTGAATAATAGCCTCTATGCTTCTCGGGTCAATTGTTCCATCTCGTCTTCTCTTGGAAGCGACAACAGCAATGGGCTCCAACTCATCGGAAATGCTGTAGAATACCTCGTAGGGTTTTCCACCGTAAAGGGCCTTGCACCAGCTTTCAAGTACTACCTCCCAGGGGCTTCTTCTTTCTTCTTCAGGTGTAGAAGCACATTCCCGGTAATATTGCATTAACTGTTCCGGAGTCCATGTATTTAGGATGGCCTCGTTGTAGACCTCATCGCCCTTTTCCAGATTGATTGCATCGAAGAATTCTTCGACGGTTCTCGGGGGGTAGTAATAGGTTTTGGTGCTGTTATTAGTATTAGTTTTTTTCATAGTCAATTTTCCTTTCATTTCTCATGTTGTCATGTGCTGCATCGATAATATCGTACGCTACTTTTATTAAGACTGATATGCATAGGCCATAAATCAGTTTTGAGTAGTGATTCCTGGTATGTGGCCCCAGGTTCGGCCCCGCTGCTCTTCAGCCGGCAAAGAGCGGTCGCTGTATCGGTAGTCTAAAGCCCCCTATACTGAGCCACGCCAACGGCGTTTACACTTGCGGTGTGTTTACAGACTACCACATCAAATGTAAGATGTCAATACCACTTTCGGAACTGTAGAAGTTCCGTTTTTTCTTATATCGGTAATGTATTCGTGTTCCACTTTTCGGTACGCAGGCGCAGGGTTTCGCTGTAAGGCATCAGTCGAAATCTCAAAAAATATTTTTATTTTTTCAAAAAAATTCTCGAAAATTTCGGCTCTATTGCTTTTTTTACCCTCTTATGCTATCATTATTAAAACGCAAACACGAACAGAAGGAGGTGCCTCAATGAAGATTTCGGATAAAACAAAAGGACTTGTAGACTACACCTCGGAGTATGACCAGTATCCAGATGATGTACCAGAACCGGAGTACAGCGAGGAAGAGGAACAATATCTTCTTCGGATGTACAATGCAGCCAAGGATGAGCAGGCTGAGAACGAACAGGCGCAAATAGCGTGGGAAGCTCAGGGAGAAGAGAATCTGCAAATTCTTCTCAAAGACCGCAAACAAATCAGCGAGCGCATATCCTATATATTAGATAAGAAGCACATCGATAAAACTACCTTTGCACGACAGTTGGGTGTTGGTCGTACTACTATGCATAGGTATACCCACGGCGAGGTTCGATTCAGTAAAAAGAAACTCCTCCTCATCATCGACGAGTTGTATATGGATGTCGCTGATTTCTGCTACGAGCCTACAGACATTGAAAAATGGAAAGCCGCGCTTGAAGAAGTAGCAGGCAAGCAGCATGATATCTATTTTATGATGAACCGCGTCTTGGGTGAGATGGAAAGGAACGACTTCACATACATTCATAATGGCGAGGTCGTTAAGCTCCCATATAAGTACTATGCCTTGTTAAAATCCCTTCTTCACAGCAGCTTCAGGGTGCTCGATATAATTCCTCACGATAAGACACCTTATAAACCTAACAAGCCAAAAGCTCCGGTAAAGCCAAAGTCTGAGGGTGATTCTGTATCAGAATAAATACGTTTAGGACACAGATGCGTATATCACCGATATTTTTCTGAATATAAAAAACCGAGGGACGCACAATCAAGTGCATCCCTCGGTTATTCTTTTGTTTTTGTATCCCGGAGTATCATCGTAACTTCTTGCTCTCCGCTTTCCGGGCAGCCTTTTTGGATTCAATAAACGCAATGGCAGCATCGGCACCTTGTTCCAATCGAATACGTACTGCCTCTTGCCGTGCGTTGATAGCGACTTTTCTATCAACACTGGAAATGATGTGATATGTACGACCGCCGATGCGCATCTGCGCAATGTAGGAATTGCCTTTCTTGTACACACCGTGAACCCGACTGTGTTGTGCACAAGTCTTACCGGCGCCGTCGATGTCACCGGTATCAAAGGATTCTGGAGATTGTGCATCAAAGTTACTGTAGATGGTCTTCACGCGCTCTGCCTCGTCTTCCGGTGTCCAACCCTGAGGCCGGCGCTCCTTGGAACCACCGATAGCTTTCTTGGCAGCAGCTCTGAGACAGCCGCAGGACTTTACCGAACCGGAGAGCAAACGGTTTGCGGTGACCTCGATGGTATTTCCGTCTTCACAGTCACACTGGCACAGATACAGTGTGCGACCGTCTTGGCTTTTCTCGTCTGTTGCTTCCTTCACAGTGAGTAAGCCAAAGGTTCTTCCTATCAGTTCTTCGGTTTTCTTCACAGGACGCACCTGCCTTCCTTGTGTATAAATCTTAGATGGGCTCTGCTTCGGTGAAAATGTTACCCTCCAACGTCAGAACATCATCCATAAATATCCTGGTACCATCGACCATGGTAATCAACCGCTCGTAGGTATCCAGTTTCTTTACGACTTCGGTCTTCTCAATATAGGCGCCGCCTGTCTTGTAGATGTCCGGTACGAAGTAGGTAATGGTTACCTCGGGCTCTTCGCTGAGGTGGTCCGCCAGTATCTGATACCGGGAGTTGAGCACCGCCAGGTTCTCCTCGCTCATTTCGATGCGTTCGTCGGTGAGTCTGCCGGTTTCTTTGATGGCGTCATCATAGCCGACAAGGGCTGCAAAAGGAGCAAATTGGGCCGCACGGTCCAGCAGGGGCATATGGGGGCGTTTGGAGGATTGCTTGTGGGGAAGGTTGATTATGTCTTGGTACTTTTCCACTTGGCTCTCCTCCTTTTTATTTTAGCCGGCCTTTTTCAGCTCATGGAAGCAAATCACATTTTTATCGTACAGCATTACGACGGGTTTATTGGACAGCTGGTTAATGGTTGCGATGTGCTCAGCAACGGGAATCAGTCCGCTGTCCTTATACTGCATAAAGAACGCAAGGGTCTTTTCCAGCTGCTTCTTTTCTGCGTCGCTGATGGAATCACCGACGCCAATTAGGAACTCGTCAACTGGACCATCCTTCACAACAGGGATTTTACCGATGAAGCTGCCAACGGAACGAGTGACATCCGCCAGCTTGTTGGCTGCCTGGGTGGTCAGAGCTTCCTTTTTCAGTGTTTCAATCTTATCAAAGCACTCCGTATACAAGTTCCGGAACTTCATAGCGTGCTCTCTGATTTCTTCTTCAATCTTGGAGAGGTATTCTGCTTGGAAGTTCTTAGACAGCATTACCTCCATATACTCGGATAGTGCGAAGACATGCAGCGCCAACTTGTAGTGCACAAACCGGTCCAGGAGCTGTCCAATCTTATAGGAAGCAGACTGCATCTTCAGCTGGTTCTTCTTAGCAGCAAGCATACCTTCAATCTGCTCGATATAGGAGCGCAGGTCCTTCATAGCATTGCGCTTGATGTTCTTGACCTGGTTCAGATTGACCACCAGGCTCGCATCGTTCTCCCAGTAGTACTGGTACTCGTCCATATAGGATGCCAGCAAATCATAATCCGCCAGCAACTGGGACTTCTTATCCCGCTCAAGGATGCCTATGATTTCCTTCTGACCGTCCTTGATGTCCTGAACCTGCTTTACCACAGCCAGAACTGCAACAGCAACCAACGCTGCCTTCAAGCAAGCGGGGCCAATCGCTTTATCCACGGGAATCCATCTGGCTTGACCGGCAATACCGTTATTCATAATGGTGCCCAGGGCACCGGAGCCATCCTTTGCCATTGCCAGCGTTCCGGTAACACCCTTAGGGAAGACGCAACGATACAAGCCCTCAGCCGCAGGGGTTGCCAGTGTCTCAGCGACGCCGGCGAAAGAGCCGCCCAGAGCTGCAATCTCGGTAAAGGGAATCTTGGCAAGGGGTGAGGTCTGGAAGGTATCCTTAATATCTGCCAGAGCGTGCTCCACTTGTATGCTTGGTCTCAGAGCGCCGCCTTCGGACAGTTCGCTCAGGACTAATTCTTCGTGTGCCATTTTGCTTCCTCCTATGAGAAATCTATTTGCCGTTTTCCGGCTATAATAGCCAATGCAAATTTCGCGATTTAGCAGCACCCGAACAGTCTGGGTTCAGCGGTGCTTTTGCCGTCTATGATGTACGGGCGGATGAGATTCTCGATTTCTTTTCCGTGCGGTGGGTATTCGACAGTACCACAGACCTTTTTCACTTTGTGGGAGTTGCTCCACATCCGCATCTTCCATGCACTGCCGTCGCATACCTCTACGCTATAATCGTCCACCCAATCCACAGAGGCCTTTTCCAAGAGTTCGAAGAACGCCTTTGCCTTATCCGCTTCCATGTGAATTATCTCGCAGGAGCAGATAACACCGTAACCGTTCAGCTCCTTGATAACCAGAATGCTCTTGTTCCGGTAGATGGTAATTTCCTCCTGAACCGCATCCTCTGCGCAGCACAAACCCCAGTCATACCAATTCAGTTTTATGCATGTGATTCTATCCTTCATTGGTAATCTCCTGTTCGACATATTGGGAATTGGCTATAAGACCTCTTGCCCTTTTGCAATAAAATAAACTTCTTGCATTGCCGCAATGGTTGCGAGTAAACATATTGTAGCAACGCTATAAATGGGTTCAACCAAAGTCAGCGACAACGGAAAAAAGAACAAAGCGAATCCCGTAATTTTGTTTAACACGCTATGTATTGATATTAGTTTTTTCTTGTGAATAAAGACTAACGCAATATTAAATATCTTAATCAACGCAACAACGATAATCCACACCCATAACCATACAGGTATGTGTATTAGGGGTAGTATCTTTATTGAGCATACGAACATAAATACAAAGTCAGCAACAGTATCAAGTTTTGCTCCAAATTTACTAACCGCTCCCATCTTTCTCGCTATCGCTCCGTCAATCA
>JAZSEN010000069.1:0-4819 GCA_045531675.1 Faecousia sp. | reverse complement strand
CTGTTTACAACTCCGCTACCACCGGCACTGCCTTCTACACCAGAGTTATCGCGTACAGCCTGGGTGCTTACTGCGAGAGTCTGGCGAATAACGGCAACGAATTCGGTGCTGCAACTGCCGTCTACGGCTACTACGCAAAGGCTTACTTCGCAAACTAATCCTCAAAAAATCTTCACGGGGAAACCCGTGGCGGTTGCCATATTGTATTTTTTCGTGTACAGCGCATTTGCCTTAATAAATTGATATTGATTTTATGACGTTCTGCCTTTATACTTAGGATATAAAATATTAATTTGAAAGGTTGGTTGAGTGATATTATGAAGAAACTACTTGCAATTCTATGTGTCCTTGCACTTCTGGTAGGCGTGTTGCCGCCAATGGCTGCAGCTGCGGATGAAGAAGATGATGGTGTACTTCGGATATTCTTCATAGGCAACAGCTATGCCTATGACAGCACCAATCTTCTTTATGAGGTCTATAAGCAGCATAATCCTGATAAAAAGGTTCAGTTCGGAGTCATGTATTACAGCGGTTGTTCAATTAAACAACATTTGAATTTTATCGCTTCGAATCAGGCTGTTTATGATTACCGGCGCACGGACGATGAGGGCAACTGGATTACCTCCAGTGATGTGACCATGGAAACTGGTCTTTTGGACCAGCATTGGGATCTTGTTGTTACCCATCCAGGCACTTCTGATGGACTCTATTATATCAATGGTGATGTTCAGAAGCTACAGCAATATGTGCTGAATCGGTTGGATTATACTCCTCAATTTGGTTGGAATCTGGTATGGCCATATCCTCAGGATACTTGCTTCCAGGATCCAGACTACCTTCCTCAACCGCCTGATGGTTGGAAGGAGTCACTTCTGAATAGAACTGACGGTAATCAGACGGCCCAGTATCGACGTAATGCGGATATCGCTAAAAATTATATGGCCACAGACGACAGCTTTTCTATTGTGCTGACCCCTGGTACTGCAGTTCTTTATGCCAATAATATGTTGGGCCAGACAGACAGGGATTTGTACCGCGACTATATCCACTTGTCTGATTTTGGTAGATTGATTGCATCGTACATGTGGTACGCGCAGTTGGAGGAAATTTCAGAGCTGGACAGCATTAATGTGGATGTTATTCCAAAGACATTGCGCAATGCAAGATTTCAGCAATACGGAGATTTGCAAATTACCGAAGAAATGAAACAGGTTGTTCTGAGTGCGGTGAACTATGCGCTGAAGAACCCCTATGAGGTTCCTGATCCCCCTGTGACAGCTGTGCGTTGTGAGCAATGCACCACGGAACCGGAGTGGATTGCCTGGGATGGCAGTTCGCTGACTGCGGTAGACGGTCACTATTACCTGACCGATGATGTGACAATAACGCAACCTTTCACTCTGGCTGATTCTCAGTGTGCCGTTTCCATCAATCTGAATGGCCATACTTTGAATTGCAGTGGACGGGCCTTTGAAATCGGTAATGGCGTAACCTTGTCGATTACGGACTCTGCCGGCGGCGGAAAAGTGATTGGTACCGGCGAGGGAGTTGTGTTGATTCAGGCCGGAGGTACATTTGCCCTTTATGGCGGCGTCATTTCCTCTAGTGAGGAAAGCCCCGTCTATGTGGATGGGGGTGCATTGTCCGTTGCAGGTGGCGAGATTACGGATAATGACGACGATACCGACAATGATGTGTATGTGGGGAAGAACAGCACCTTCTATATGCGCGGCGGTACGATTCCCGCGGTAACTGCCCACGGTGCGGTGACTGTCACCAGAAAAGCTACCATCGGCAAACTGACTCCGGTGGAAGATTCAGTAAACGGTCTGGCACTGGGAGATATCCTGACTGTTACCGGTTCATTCGTAGGTAGCATTGGTTTGAATATTGGTACTGCACTTATGGAAAACCTGGATGTGGGCAATTCTTCTAACGCGGAATTCAGCAGCGGCAGCCTGTATTTTATGAACACCGCTACCTTTGGAGTTGTACCAGATGGAACAGAACTGGTGGTAAAGAAGAATCGTTTTTGTCAGCATTGCGGGAAAGAGGTTGCGTGGTTTCCCATTGACGAGACCGGAAGACCTGTGACATCCATGAACAGCGGCCATTATTATCTGAATTTTTCCGTGACCTCCTATGCTATGTCTGAAAGGACGATTATTGCCGGCAGCAACGTTTGCCTTGACCTGAACGGCAAGACATTCTGGGGCGTTTCGAGAGCTTTCAAAGTTGAATCCAGCGCTACTCTCACTTTGATGGGCAGCGGAAAAATCACCGGAAGAGGCACCTATGCATTTGAAGATGGTGGCACAGTCTATGTGGCTCCCGGTGCGACATTGAATCTATATGGGGGCACTATTGGCTCCCAGTTGGGGATTTCCACCTCCCGCACCAGTCTTAGAGGCGGTGTACTGGGCATCGATGGTACTTTCAATATGTACGGCGGCAAGGTTGATCCTACTACCAGTTACACACCACTGCAATGGCCCGATATCGGTGGCACAGTTTATGTTGGATCCACCGGCTCCATCAATATGAACGGCGGTCAAATCCTGTCCAGCACTGCCGAGCAGGCCGGTTCTTGTATTTACAGCGATGTGGGGGCTGCCGTTAATCTGTCAGGTGATTCGGATGTTGCGGAGATTTACTTTGCGGAAGCCGCACCCGATGCTCTGACAATCACCGGTAGCTATACCGGCACGCTGGCACTTCGTTATCCTGATTCGGTATCTCTGGAAGAACTGACAGTAATCGGTAAGTGTCAGGATGCTGAGGTTTCCCATGCCAGTATTTCCTTTCCGGATGCCGAAGGGAAAACTGCTGCAATAAAGGATAACTATCTGGTTGTGTCCGATTCTCCATACCTTTATGGTGACTGTCCGGTTTGTGGTGTCTGTCGCTGGCAACCTATGACACAGGCGGATTTTGAGGCCCTTGGAAAGTATGGTATGCCCCCCGGCCATTATGTGCTGACAGAAGATGTGTTTACCCTGCAAAAGCAACTCAATTATGATGGTACAACTCCTGGCGTCTTTTGTGTAGACCTGGCCGGTCATACATTCACAGGCGCAAGCCGTGCATTTGTGACCTATCCCGGCGCAACACTGAATATTATGGATAGCGTTGGTGGAGGAATTGTGGAAGGACAAGCCTCTGCCGCCACCGGCGGTGCCGTGCTCTATGCAGCAAAAGAATCCACCATCAATCTGCTGGGCGGCACGGTTCGACATACCAACGTCAATAGCGACATCACACTGGCAGGTGGTGTTGTCCGTGCTCACGGTGGAGCATTCAACATGTATGAAGGTACCATAGAGGGCGGCAATGTTTCCAGCTATGGTGGAGCGATTTATGTCAGTTCCACAACCGAAGCAGTCGGTAGCCTCATTCTTTCCGGTGGTACTATTACGTCCGGTACGGCTGAAACTGCCGGTCCCTGTGTATATGTAGCGTCCGGCGCTACGGTTACTCTTGCGGAAAAACCTTATGTTGCTGAGATTTTCTTCGCGGAAAGCTCTGCTGATTCGCTGATTGTTGCTGAGGGATTTACCGGCACTGTGGCATTGGCTTATCCTGACGGGATTACTCTCACAAATCTGACAGATGTGGGTCAATGTTTGACCGATGATGTGTCTGCAGCCACCATTACGTTTACTGGTTACGAAGGCAAAACTGCTGCAGTGCGCGGAACAGATTTGGTCGTTTCCGATTCTCCCTATACATACGGCTACTGTGAGCATTGCGGAGAAGTCCAATGGATTCCCACTACCGATGACGACTTAGATGCTTTCGGAAATGTGGATATGCTTCCGGGACATTACCGTCTGACTGAGAACGTAACGACTCTCCAAAAACAACTAAATAAAAACGGCGACCATCCCGGCGTATTTTGCATTGACCTTGCCGGCTATACCTTCACCGGTGCAAGTCGTGCTTTCATCGTCTATGAAGACGTCGTTCTGAACATCATGGACAGCGCGGGTAGCGGTGTACTGGAAGGCAAAAGTGCTGCTGCCAACAGCGGCGGTGTCCTATATATTTATCTTGGCACAATTAACCTGTACAGTGGCGTAATTCGCCACAATCCGGTAAACAGTCCTTATGTGTCAGGCGGCGGCATTGCTCATATCAATGGCGGTACATTGAATATGTTCGGTGGTGTGATTGAGGGAAATCAAGTCACCGGCAATGGCGGTACAATTTATGTTGTAAATAATAATGACTATGTGGGCAGTTTTAATGCTTTCGGCGGTCAGGTGCGCATGGGAACTGCTGAAAAAGCCGGTAATTGCGTATATGCCGGCAATGGTAGTTCGGTTACCTTGTCCGGTGATGCAATTGTCGAGGAAATCTACTTCCGTGGGAGTTTCTCGGATAATTTGATTATTAAGGGAAGTTATTCTGGTACTGTGACACTTCGGTATCCCGATACTGTGAATTTGACTGACGGGACAGATATTGGCAATGTGATAAATGGAGATATATCCAAGGCAACCATACTCATTGCAAATACAAACTGTAAGGAGATTGCAGTCGATAAAGAGAATCTTGTGGTTTCTGATACGCACGAGTATACTTCCGTGAGAATCGATGCAACTTGCACAGAAGAGGGAAGTATTACGAATACTTGCACCGTTTGCGGTGATGTAACGACAGAAATCATCCCTGCCAGCGGACACAGCTGGGTTGATGCAACCTGTAACGATTCCAAGTACTGCTCCGTATGTAAGGTAACTGAGGGTGAGGCTCTGGGTCACAGCTATAATGCTGTTGTGACTGCTCCCACCTGTACTGAAAAGGGCTACACCACCTA
>JAZSEN010000105.1:0-2386 GCA_045531675.1 Faecousia sp. | reverse complement strand
TCAGAGCGTCAATAAAGTCCCAAACCGTCAAACCCAGTATTTCACGGTTTGGGACTTTACGCTATTGGATTACTTTTTGATGCTTTATTCATAGATGAGGAAAAGGCTTGCTACGCAAGGGGTTTGACTTACTTCGCAAATCGAAGGACTACCGTACCTTTGTACGCCGACGCCTTCGATTTGCTCGTCTTTGGGCCTTTCTTGCCCTCTGCAGTCTGTCAAAAAAGAGTTTTTTGACAGACTGTAATAAGGGCGTGTTGCAACACGCCCTTATTATAATCCTTAAAAGCTCTTGACCCAGGTCAGCAGCGAATCTCTCCAGCGGTTTTCCATCACATCCTGACGCATACGGTCTGTGACCGGACCGTTTTTCGCCATCTTGTCCAGAATTGCCTGACGCAGCTCCGGTACGGTCATATGCTCGTAGGGCTTTCCCGCAGGCGCGGCCACCGCAGTGGGCTGCTCCTTATGAGGTTCATCCGGAATCGACACCGGCTGGAGGTTCTTTTTGATATGCTCCAGAACAGGAGTGATGTCCGCTTCGTTCATGTTCTCAGGCAACCAGATTTCACCGGTATTTCCACCAATGGCAACATGAATCCATCCGTTCTGTGCCTCCACTCTGGCACCGGACAGCGCGCCCACATAGACCTGTCCCTTGACACGCAGGCGCAGATTGGCACGGCTGGCATCGTTGTTCACCGTCACCACCGCGTCCCATTGACCGCAGCTTCGGGAGAAGGCGTACTGGGTGTTGGTCAGGTGCAGCTGCTGATAGTCGCCATAGGCGAAAAGCTTGTTGTTTCTGCGAATCCGGCCCAGCGCCGCCATGAATTTGGCAAGTCCGTTCTCACGGAACTGATCCAACTGCAGCGCCGGTCTTAAAGGCGCGTCCGTTCCGTGGGACTTTCTGCCCTCGATGCCAAACTCCGAGCCATAGTAAACCGACGGCACACCGGGCAGGGTATACAGCAGAATATGTACCGGCACAAAGTGCGCCTTGTTGCTCAGCTTGGAGTAGATTCGCTCCACATCGTGGTTGTCCACAAAGTTGTAGAGATGCAATCCCATTTTGTTGATTCGGTCCACGGTATGGGCGATTTCAAAGTAGTTGTTGCTGTTGTGACCGGAGAATAGAGCCTGATGGAGCTGATAGTTGGTCACGCTGTGGAGTGTCCTGTCGTTGACCCACATGCTGTAATTGCCGTGAATCACCTCGCCCATGAGCCAGAAATCAGGCTTCACCTCGTTGGCGGTATGGCGCAGGGACTGCATGAAGCCGAAATCCAAAACATCCGCCGCATCCAGCCGGATGCCGTCAATGTCAAATTCCCGCACCCAGAACCGAATCACGTCGCAGATATAGTCCCGAACCGCAGGGTTTTTCTGGTTCAACTTGACCAGAAGATCATGACCGCCCCAGTTTTCGTAGCGGAATCCGTCGTTGTAGCGGTTGTTGCCGTGGAAATTTACATTGCAGAACCAGTCCCGATAGGGAGACCCCTCCCGATTTGTTTTCAAATCACGAAACGCAAAGAAATCCCGACCCACATGATTGAAAACGCCGTCCAGAACGACACGGATGTCTCGATTGTGGCACTGGGCCACAAAGTGCTTGAGGGTGTCGTTGGTGCCGAGCCGGCTGTCCAGCTTATAGTAGTCGGTGGTTTCGTAGCCGTGACCCACCGACTCAAACAGGGGACCGATGTACAAGGCGTTGCACCCCAAATCTGTGATGTGGTCGAGCCAGGGAATCAGCATATCCAGCCGGTTCACCGGTTGGGTGTACGGATTTTGCGCCGGTGCGCCGGTGAGTCCCAGCGGATAAATGTGGTAGAATACCGCCTCATCAAACCATGCCATAAAAATCCCTCTTTCTAATGTTAGTGCTGATATTATAGCGCAGTTTACAGTTGTTTACAAGAGGCTGGTTCTTGGTGCGGGCAACAGGACTCGAATTGCATTTTCCGCTATGCGGAAAATAAAGGAGTTGCCGCCGTCGAGCCGACGGCAAGCGATAGTCCACCGGACTATCGCATTTAGATGGGTTCGAGTCCTACCCTTTCAAGTAATAAAGAGGAGGCAAAAGCCTCCCCTTTATTACTTGAAGTATGTTGATAATAATGATGCGGTTTCAAAAAAAGTTTCATTTGGTTTCACTCAAAAAATGAAACTATTAAACGGGAAGTGAAACTCTCTTTTGGGACTGAAACTATGCTAATCAGCTTGTCAAATTGGAATTTATCTTACTCTTTTTTCTCAAGTTCGTTTATGCGTTCTTCTAAAGTTTTAACTCTCTTCTCAAGACCCGTTACGACTTCGTTGAATACGAACACAAAGAACGACAAAACAAATGCAACACCCACCTCAATCAAAATGGGGTCGC
>JAZSEN010000124.1:0-17693 GCA_045531675.1 Faecousia sp. | reverse complement strand
ATCGGGTGTCAAACCTGCATTCATCAGGCTGTCGGTGTTGTAACCGAACTGGACCTGAGCCGCAGCACCGTAGTTCAGCATAGCCACAACCAGAGCCTTGGCTTTTTCGTTGTTGCCCGCCAGTACAGACTTGGCATATGCAATAGCGTTGTAGCCAGCTATGTCGGAATAAACATAGGTTCCATCAACCAACACAGCATATACCTTAAAATAAACCGTATCAGCCATGTTCTTGGCAGAAATTCCGTTGGTGTGAGCCATGTACAGCTCTCCGCTGGAAATCGCACCGGGGATGATATCCACCGCGTCCGCAATGGTGCCGTCCTCCATTTGGGAACTAAAGGTAATCAGACCCATTTCCGAAATATTGGAGGAATCACTCACATTGAAGTAGACATTGTAGGAGATTTCATCCTTAAATGCCGCAGTGGGATGGGACAGTGTGATTTCAGGTGCTTCCACAGCTTTAGCAGTCAGATAGGCCGCAACTCTCTGGGCGGTAGCCATATCCATGGTATATGCACCCAGATTATCAGAATTCTCACCGTCAATACTGTTGGTAGCCGTCGGATAATGGGTAGTCTTGATGTTAGTGATAGACACCTGATGAGCATTGGTAGAAGAGTTTTCAATCACAACCGTATAGCCATTCAAATCCGTGATGTCATAGTACATATCCGTTGTAGTACCAATATCAATTGTCCGCTTATTGTGTACATTATTGTTGTCGTCAAGACCATAAATTGTAACAGAGATACCGGTTGCATCCGAGAGATATCTGCCACGTCTGAGTCCAATCTGTACCTTCTGGACATTTTCGCCCTGATTCATATTGAAGGAAATGGACTTCGTCTGAGGCAGGAATACCTCATTATTGGGACCATAATGAACGTACTCAATCAAGTTGGTGATAGGATTGCCCTCAAGAGTTCTGAGGGAATCCATCATAAGTGCGCCGTTAACCACGGTACCCTCATCGAATTCCTGATTATTGTTGGGATTGATGAGCATATCTCTCAGCTCACGGTAAACGGGCTTGTACTCACCGTCCAGAATATATGCATCCCGAATGGTGGTATCCACCACAGTCTTTCCATCGGCGCCGTAGACCACACCATCATCAGCAGGATTATAGATGCGGATTGCATCCAGAATGAATTCATAGTAACCATTATCACCATGATCAAAGAATTCATGATAGGCAACATAAATCTCGACATCATAAGTACCGTAGGTGAGGTCTGTTACATTCAGAACCGGCGACTGATACATCCACAAACCATCCGTCTGCTTTTTAGGCACCCACTGACCATTGGTATAGTTATAGCCATAGAAGGTATCGACCATGTGATAGGTTTTGTTGCCGGAACTATCGGTAACCGTAACCATAATCAATCCAGATCTGCCGTAGCAAAGGGAAATCAAGTCAAAGCCTGTTCCGGTAAAGCTGAAGGTTGCACGGGCGGTAGTGTCCGGGTCAACCTTAACCTTCATCGCCTTGGTACCGGAATGGCCCTTGAAGGCGGCATGCTTGGAATCATAGCCGTAGGTTCCGGTCAGGTTGAGATAATCGGACGTACTACCGGCACCAACATTATTCATCTCCTGCAGGTAGGTAGTGGTACTGGTGCTTGTAGATACCCATTCACTGGTTTCATGCGGTACTTCTGTAACATTACCGCTTGCGTCCTGCCCCAGATCGTAAGTAGTGTAGGTTATCAGTTTGTTGCCGTCTTTATCGGAAACATTATCCTCATAGTACAACGTTGTGGCAGGAATTACCGTGACAGAAGAATAGAAGTAATAGGTAGTATCACTGAATACATAGCTGATTGCATAAGAGAACGTCTCGTATTCTGTCATTTTCATGGTCAAGGGCGCGTACCGGATTAAGCCATAAATGTCATTCACCTTTCTGCGCACCGTGACGCCATGGGTATGCGTATTTTTCGATTTCCACTTAGAATCCAACGATGTCTTGCTATAGTCCACCTCGCCAAGATTCACATCCGGACGCAAAGCACCTATTCTGGCAAGCTGACCGCTCTCAATACCAAAGTCGTTGAATCGAACATCAATATCAACAGGCAATCCGTATTCGATGACGATAGCATCCTTCTGAGCGCTGGGAATACCCAGTGTCAAAGCAACGTATTCATTCTCCACATTGATGGTACTACCAATCTTATCATCCGGAATCATCACACGATACTTGGCATTTGCGCTCTTGTAACGATAGACATTCTTATTGTTGGAGATTCCACGATTTGCGCCCAAATTCAAGCCTTTGGTATACTTGGAGTCCATAAGGGGATAGTCTTCCACCCAGCCTACAGCAGGGAAACCATAGCCGGACAGGTTCATATCCGCGACTTCAGGCAGAATCAACTGGGTGCCAAAGCCATTAGCAAACACATCATCCGCCGCAAAGGTGGCAGTATTGCCGTAAATGGCCATCTCCTCACCCGTCAGGTGGAAGGTAGCGGTAGCTCCGCTGCTGTTGTTATTGCCAACGTACACACCGCCGCCAGTTCCCTTCAGACTGCCTTGATAATGATATCCGGTGGTTATAGTGGGCATACCAGTGGCTGTGTTATAGGTGATATGACCATTATCAACAGTAAGAGATGCACCGCTCTGCACAAACACGCCGCCGCCTCTAAGCGCAGAGTTGTAACTGATATCACCGTAGGTGACGTTACCCGCAGAATCCTTTTCGGATTGCTTAACCTCAACAACGGCATTTAACTGCGCCTGAATACCACCGCCAGATCCGGAGGAAGTATTGTGGTGAATAGAACCGCCGATGACGGATACCTTGGTACTGTAAACAGTAGAAACAGAGTTACCTTCAGAGTCCGTTGATGTTACAGTTTTAGTTCCGGTAGCGATAATACCACCGCCAGCCGAAGCATTGTTCTCCTTAATTTCACCACCGGTGATAGTCACCTGAACACCGCTAGCCAGATATACGCCGCCACCGTAAAGATTAGCTGTATTCTTATTGATGATACCGCCGTTGATTTTAACATCATCGTCGCTGTTATACAACATTGCTGCGATACCGCCGCCACGCTTGGCAATGTTATTATCAATACTACCGCCGGTAACCTCAAGTGTCTCAATCTGGCCGACATAAATACCGCCGCCATAGCCGTTTTCGGCTTTGTTGCCGGTAATAACACTACCCTCCTTGATATAACAAGTAGAGCTGGCAGCAGCAACACCGCCGCCACCCTCAGTGGCATCATCCGCACCGCCCTTGGCAATGTTCTGCTGAATCTTACCGCCGGAAACCGTCAATTCAGACTTATTGGAAACATAAAGTCCGCCGCCGCTCTTTTCTGCGGTATTGCCTGTAACTTCGCCGCTGGATACTTTGAAATCACAATGCGCTGTACCGTAGGCGCCGCCACCGCTTCTACCGGATGTGTTGCCAGACAGTTTACCACCAGATACCGTATACTCGCAGTAAGAATTTCCGTAAATACCGCCACCGTTATTGCCGGCCTTGTTATTGGATACCTCTCCTTCTGATACTACCACGGTTACATAAGACGTACCGGAAATACCGCCACCATTAGCTTCGGCCTCGTTATTGGAAACGATACCGCCATCGACATAAACTTCACCGCGGTACAGGGATCTGATACCACCGCCGTCTTTCGTTGCCTTATTGCCGCTAATCTGGCCTTGATTAATGGTGAACTTACTGGCCAAAGACCTATCCATATCTCCGGCATCATTATAGGCTTCTACAATATATACACCACCGCCATCAGCTGTTGCTATGTTATTAAGAATGTAGCCACCAACCTTACTGGACGCATCATTCTCATCAGGCGTCATTGTAACGGTAGATGCACGTGCAATTGCCATACCGCCGCCGTTCTTGGCATCGTTACTGCTAACCAGACCGCCGCTCAATGTCATGGAAGAGGTATTCCAAAGGTAAATACCACCGCCGTTGTTTTCTGCAACGTTGTCCACAATGATACCTTCGGATTTATCGAGATTAATGGTATCGTCACTTGTAAAGACAACACTACCGGACATGGTAACCGTAGAGGAGGCACGGACACAGAAACCGCCACCGTTGTATGCGTTATTGTTCGAAATCGAACCGCCTTCAATTGTCATTGTGGAACCCTGACAGACCGCAACGCCGCCGCCTTCTTCACCTTCGGTGTAGGACTCAGTGATAGTGCCATCGGACTTAGTCAACCGTTCCAGGGCTTTATTATGCTGGATGTTACCGCCGGAGATATACATGGTGGACGAAGATGACAGAACCACACCGCCACCATAGGTCTGGTTGGAAGTATCCGTTTCACTATCCACCAAATTAACAGCAGTATTATGCAGAATATCGCCGCCATTAAACACCATGCCGTACTTGATATCTTCCTTACCAGAGCCGTCAGGATAATCAATACCGGTACTGTCCATCACAGAGATGCCACCACCGTAGCCGGCTTCGTTATAGGAGACATTACCCTCGGAAATAACCATGGCGGAATGATCGTGAATAGCGATACCACCGCCGGCAGAGGTTGCCATGTTATAGACAATTTGAGGACGTTCTTCGCCGCTACTTTCGGAGGTCATGACAGAGCCGTCACGAACCGCAATACCACCGCCAACGAAGGATTCATTATAAGCAACTGTACCGCCGGTCATCTCGATTCTTGCACTGCCGAAGATGGCAATGCCGCCGCCGTTACCACGGGTGTAGGTCGTAACACCATTGGTGGTTGTGGCAAGAGGAATCGCTATATTGGGAGTTGCAACGGGATTGCCTTCTTCATCCTTAGCAAATTGACCGCCGAAAATACCCTTGGAAACAGTACAAACCGCATTAGTACCGCTCAGGTAGATACCGCCGCCGTTGCCGCCATCAGCGGTATTACTGAAAATATTACCGTCACTGATTTTCAGCGTGGTGTTCTCACTACTAATCATGTAGACGCCGCCGCCATTGCCGGTATTTTGGGTGCTGGTGTCCTTATCGTAGCCGGAGATATTACCGGAGATTTCACCGCCGTTAATCTCAATCGACTTCGTCATGCGGTCAACCTCGTTCTGTTTGTCGGCATCTTCTGTATAAGAATTCGTAATGAAGCTGATACCGCCGCCATTGGTGGTAGCCTTATTATTCTGAATCTTTGTGCCGTTCATAACGAATTCCATAGCATAGAAAATCGTCTTATCGGTATCATCAATAGCTGCAGATTCTTTACAACGCAGAGCAACACCGCCACCTCGAGTAGCAACGTTGCCGGAAATTACCGTATCCTTATCCAGAACCAGTCTGGTTTTTTCACCGTTTACAATCTTACGAGCGTCATTGTTGTAGATGTTCTGCATAATACCGCCGCCTTCATTGGCGGTGTTATTGGTAATCGTACACTTGGACAGTTCAATCTCGCCCTCAACAAAGACGCCACCACCCAGACCGTACGAGTCATCGGCACCGGCCGTGTTATTGTTGAAGGTACAGCTTGTTACCGTTGCTTTAACAGCATCGACATCCAATCGATTATTATCTGTAATAGGCTGACGATTGTTGGCATTCCAGTAAAGACCGCCGCCGTTGCCCATGCTGAAGCAACCGCTAACGGTACAATTGTTCATCACCAGATGGCACGTTGTATTACCGGTAGTTCGGATGGTGCCACCGCCGTAGTAGTTGCCGTTAGATTGTCTTGCATAGTCTTCTGTACCATCTGCCGCTTTTACCTTGGTAAAGCCACAGTCTTGAATGGTCGTATCACTGAGATTCAATTTGGAAATGTAAGTATCAGCCATGGAAATCGCAGAGCCTTCCCGCTGGCCCATACACTTGTCAATCAGCACATACTGAATCGTGGCTTGCGTAACTCTAAGACCAGTCTGGAAATCAATGGCACCGGCGTGTGCGATGGCTTCGCAAATGGTGAAGGTACAATCCCGATTCGTATTGCTCGCGCCCTTGATTTCCACTTCGGCAATCCAGGTACGTTTCGCAGATTTTTCAGCGCCATCTTCCTCATACTTATAAAGATAATGGTCCCCTGACACAGTAGTTGTTTCAGTGTCCATGTCTGACGTGAATCCTTTATAGTCATCCGCAAGCTTCGTGGAACCCAGTGCGACAGCACCAGCACCACCACTTCCCGTTGCCTTACAGCGCAGGAATTCACAACTGGTAACGCTGAACTTTCCCAACTGGTTTAACACGGAAACTGCGCTACCCTTGCTACCAGCCGTCAAATCAGTAAAGGAGCATTTCGATATAAGAAGCTGATACATTTTTGAATAGTAGCCTACACTGTCCGTATTCGACTGCTCAACAGATTCTACATTAATGGCACCGCCCCAAGCACTGGCGGAACCGTTTTTGAATTCACAATTCGATATCGACACCGTTCCGCAGGAGCCGTCAATATAAATCGATCCGCCGTCCGATTCTGCCGTACAGCCATCAAAAATCGATCCGGTAATGGTACAATTATAGACCTTGCCGCGAAGTGAAATAGCGCCACCATCGCCATCTACCTTGTTACCATTATCGTTGGTTCTTTGTTTGGCTTTAGTGCCTAAAAATTGACAATCCGTAATCGTTAGGCTCGCAATCTGCGTGTAGTTTTTATCATCATCACCGCGGGCTTGCGTTGAAGCAATCGCACCGCCATTGCCGCTTATCTGAACTGTATCCTCGAAAATGCAATCGACAAGGTTAGCGCTCGTGCGGTTATCAACAGTTCCGCTACGGAAACGAATTGCGCCATCGGGGGCATTACGGAAATTAACTCCGTCCAAAGACAGATATGTTGCTTGCTTACGCATGTTAATAATAGGCTGCGTAGCTGCACCGTTATAACTCTCACCATCCAAAACAATACGGGCATCCGTATCGTAGTTTTCAGTGTTACCAATGGTCAAAGTACCATTCTCTACCCAAAACAACGCATCCGATGTTGAACAACGCCGAAAAACGATTTCTTTAACATTGCTATTTATCTGCTTGCCGAGCCGAATGGTCACCTGTGCACCACCAGTTATCCTTATTGCATAAAGGTCTACATTGAGTGTATCTCCGGTGAAATTGCTCGGCATCTGCAGGGCGATATCATACGTACCGGGACCCCTAATCTCAATAGTTTGCTCTTCAAAGCCATACTCCCAAGCGTTGTAAGTGTCCCCTGCATAACCGGAAAAGGTAAAGGAATTATAACCTTCCGTTAGAGAAGAAGTCTTAGGACCCGTCAGATACCAATCGTCCACACCATTGCCGTTACAATACTGCGTACCAGTTTCATACTTATGCATTGTAGCCAATTGCGCATCAGTGACAGTAATGTTATATACCATACCATCCTTCATCTTCAGCGCCAGCTTCTCGGTAGTCTGGAATGCCTTCAGGGAGGTCAGCCGCCAGTCGCCATCCACAGCAGTCACGCTGACCAGAGTGGTGTTGGTAAAGGCCACATCAGCGACATCCTCAATATTCAGAGGCATCTTCAGCTGATCCATCAGGTCGGACACAAGGATGCTCTCCAGACCGTTGATGGAGAACTGGGTTCCCTCGTAGTCAAAGTCAACGGTAAAACCGGCAAAGGTGGAGAAACCCTTAGTGGAGAAGGTAATCTTGCCGTCCTCCCCGACCTCGGCAGGAATGTATTCCACACTGCCGTCATCGGAAATGTGGGCAACATACACCTTGGTGTACTTATGTAGCTTCACACCGTCCAGCTGCAGTTCCATCTGGACAGCATGCTTTTCAGGCTGCCAGTCGGCACCCTGCTCGTCCTGAATGGAAATATCCCAGCTGAACAGCTTGTCGGACACAGTTGCCTCAATCTCGCTCTCCAGACGGTCAGCCAGATTATCCGCAGTATCCGCTCCCACAACGGTCATAGAACCGCCCTCGGGAATGCCGATAGCATCGACCACAGAACCATCTACAGTAGCAGAAGCCTCGCCCTGCAGAGGTGCATTGGCGGTAATCAACGCAGACAGCTCCGCCAGCTTCGCACCATCATTCCAGTTCAGGTACATTCTGATGTACTCCTGAGCGTCCACAGGAATGACGCTCCAGAGGTCGTAGATGTCCTCAGCAGACTTGGAGCACAGGTCGGCATAGTACCCCTTCAGGATACAGGTATCCGTGTGCTTATAAATCTCCAAGGTGCCACATCCGCAATCGCAGGGCGGTACTGTGCCTGAATACTCCGGCGTGGCAACATCACCACTGGTAACAATGTTGTCATTCAGAGTAACACTGCTATCGCCCTCGATATAGATTCCACCATCATTATAGATGTTACCATCCACGCTGATGGCAGGGCCTGAACCGGAATTATTTACTGAACCGGAAAATTCATTCGCCCCGGTAGTTTCTTCTGCGCTGGCAAATGGTACAGCATAAGACAGTACCATTACTATGCACAGAATCATTGATAAGATTTTTTTGAACATAGCATAACCTCCAAACAGTTGAATTGCCCAAATCTAAAGCATTCACTCTTTCGTTATATATTATAACGTATTACGCACTTAATTGCAAGTGCAAAATGGCATATAAAATGTTTGTATCATATCTTTTTGAGGGATAACGCAAATTTATAATCGTTAGTAAAATTTTTCAGATTTCCTCTTGCAAAATTCCACCACACGTGGTATAATGTCCACAGCTTATGTATTCGGAGGCAAAAAATCATGCTCCATATCAATGCTGCTGCACAGTTTTACTTTAGCTACTATTACTTTTTTGCTCAGAAAAGGTAATAGCGATTTGTGCTGCACAGATTTTACAGAGGCTGCAAAATTTGTATTCCAAAACGTCGCACGGATCGAATCCGCGCGGCGTTTATTTTTGTTAGGAGATGTTTTCAATGATTGCAATTCTTAAACACGGTACCACCCCCGCACAGACCCAGCACTTGATTGACTGGCTGGCTCGTATGAACATTGATGTTCATGTATCCGAAGGTCAGGAAGTCACTGTCCTTGGTCTGATTGGCGACACAAGCCGTGTTGACATGGAGCTGCTGGGCAGTCTGGAGATGGTGGAATCCGTCAAACGGGTCAGCGAACCTTTCAAGCAGGCCAACCGTAAATTCCACCCCATCGACACTGTCATTCAGGTGGGTGATGTTAAAATCGGCGGTGGTCACTTTGCAATGATGGCAGGTCCCTGCAGCGTAGAATCCGAGGAGCAGATTATTGCCGTGGCAAAGGCAGTCAAAGCCTCCGGCGCCAATATTCTCCGCGGTGGTGCCTTCAAGCCCCGCACCTCCCCTTACGCCTTTCAGGGCATGAAGGGCGAAGGCATTGACCTGCTGCTGAAAGCAAAAGCAGAAACCGGTCTTCCCATCGTCACCGAAATCATGAATATCTCCACTCTCGACCTGTTCAACGAAGTGGACATCATTCAGGTGGGTGCCAGAAACATGCAGAACTTTGATTTGCTGAAGGAGCTGGGCAAGACCAAAAAGCCCATTCTTCTTAAGCGCGGTCTGGCAAACACCCTGCAGGAGCTGCTGATGAGTGCTGAGTACATTATGAGCGAAGGCAACGAACAGGTTATGCTCTGCGAGCGTGGCATCCGCACCTTCGAGACCTACACCCGCAACACTTTGGATCTCTCTGCGGTTTCCGTGCTGCATGAGCTGAGCCACCTGCCTGTCATCGTCGACCCCAGCCACGCCACAGGCAAGGCAAAATTGGTTCCTCCCATGGCAATCGCCGCCACCGCAGCCGGTGCGGACGGTCTGATTATAGAGGTGCACAATGATCCCGCCCATGCCATGTGCGACGGTGCCCAGTCCCTGACGCCTGCCCAGTTCGACGAGCTGAACAAGCGCGTTTGCAGAATCCGGGAGGCGATTGTATGACCGTCGGAATTCTGGGCCTGGGACTGATTGGCGGCTCTCTGGCTCGAGCCTACGCACTGGAAGGTCACCGTGTTCTTTGCAGCGTCCGTAACGAATCCATGCTCTCCTTCGCTATGCTGGCCGGAGCGGTAGAGGCACCTCTGACACCTGACAACATGGCAGAATGTGACTTGATTCTGCTGGCCATTTACCCCGAGGGCTCCGCCGCGTGGCTGGAAAAGAATGCCCCTTACATCCGTAAAGATGCGCTGGTAATCGACTGCTGCGGTGTCAAAGAGGAGATTTGCCGCCGGTGTTTCCCTGTTGCGAAGCAGTACGGTTTTACCTTTATAGGCGGTCATCCCATGGCAGGCACCCAGTTCTCGGGCTTCAAGTACAGCCGTGCCAATCTGTTTGAAGGCGCACCTATGGTGCTGGTACCCGACCGTTTTGACGATATTGAGTTGCTGGACCGCGCAAAGAAAGCACTGGCTCCCTGCCATTTCGGACACTTCTCTGTCACCACAGCTGAAGATCACGACCGGATGATTGCCTTCACCTCCCAGATGCCCCACATTGTCAGCAACGCCTTCATCAAATCCCCCACCGCGCTGGACCATAAGGGTTTCTCCGCCGGAAGCTACAAGGATTTGACCCGTGTTGCTTGGCTGAATCCCCAGATGTGGGCGGAGCTGTTTCTTGAGAATAAAGAAAACCTGCTTTTTGAGTTGGACACCCTGATTGAAAGCCTGAAAAAGTATCAAGCCGCCATCAAAGAGGATGACGAAGCCACACTCATTGCCCTGCTGGACGAGGGTAAACGCCGCAAGGAAGAGGTAGACGGATGAGAACCATCGAAGTGCGCGCATCCAGAGCATACGAAGTTATCATCGGCAGCGGAATTCTGCCCACACTGGGCCAACAGATTTCCGGTCTGTGTAAGGCAAAAAAAGCCGCTATCGTCAGCGACAGTAACGTATTTCCGCTTTACGGCGAAGCCGTAGTTAGCAGCTTGCGTGATGCCGGCATTGAATCGGTTAATTTCGTATTTTCTGCCGGTGAGGAAAGCAAAAATGGCAGTGTATATTTGGACCTTGTGAACTTTCTCGCCGAAAACCGGTTAACCCGTACCGACTGTCTGATTGCTCTGGGCGGCGGTGTGGTTGGAGACATGACCGGCTTCGCTGCTGCCACCTATCTGCGTGGCATCCCCTACTTCCAGGTTCCCACTACCCTGCTGGCTGCAGTGGATTCCTCCGTTGGTGGCAAGACGGCCATCGACCTGCCTGCCGGAAAAAACCTTTGCGGTGCGTTCTGCCAGCCAAGACTGGTGCTGTGCGACATTGATACCCTGAATACCCTTCCGACAGACATCTTCCGTGACGGCTGCGCCGAGGTCATTAAGTACGGCATCCTCTACGATGCCAGTCTGTTTGCTCAGCTGGCGCAGGATGGTCTTTCCTTCGACCGTGAAATCGTCATCGCCCGATGCGTGGAGTTAAAGCGCAATGTGGTCATGGAGGACGAATTTGATACCGGTGCCAGAATGAAGCTGAATCTGGGGCATACCATCGGTCACGGCGTGGAAGCCTGCAGCAACTATCAGATTCCTCACGGACGAGCGGTTTCCATCGGCACCGCCATCGTAGCAAGAGCAGCCTGCTCGCTTGGCTACTGCTCCGAAGCAACTGCAAAGGATATTCTGTCCATTCTGGAGCGGTTCGGGCTTCCCACCGCTTGTGAATACACCGCTGACCAATTGCTGACCAGCGCCCTTTCCGACAAAAAGCGTGCCGGCAATACTGTCAGCTTAATCATCCCCCGTGTCATCGGGCAATGTGACATCTGCCCCATTCCTGTGGACACCCTTTTACCTTTCATCAAGGCAGGTCTTTAATATGGACATCACCATCCAACCGGGTCCTTTATCCGGCACAATACGCGCCATTCCTTCCAAATCTCAGGCGCACCGGCTTTTGATATGCGCCGCTTTTGCAGACTCCCCCACCAATTTGACCTGTCCGGACACCAATCGGGACATCGAAGCTACCGTGGACTGTCTGAACGCATTGGGCGCTGAAATTGTTCGTACTTTCACCGGATATCAGGTTTCTCCCGTGGAAACAATTCCGGAAAGTGCAGAACTCAATTGCCACGAAAGCGGTTCGACCTTGCGCTTTCTGTTACCAATCGTGGGCGCGTTGGGCGTGAATGCCACCTTCCGGATGGCTGGACGGCTTCCCCAACGTCCCCTGTCCCCTCTTTGGGAGGAAATGGAGCGAATGGGTTGCACTCTGTCACGCCCCACCGATACAACCTTGCATTGTCAGGGCAAGCTGAAAAGCGGTGAATACACCATCTCCGGCAATGTTTCCAGCCAATTCATCACCGGATTACTGTTCGCCTCTGCCCTTATGAGTGAGAACAGCCGCATCCATGTCACCGGCAAGCTGGAGTCCAAACCCTATGTCGATATGACTCAGCAAGCCATGTCCACCTTCGGCGTGGATACCACCGGCTTTTTCATCAAAGGCGGTCAACAATTCCGCAGTCCCGGTGATTTGATTGTGGAGGGTGACTGGAGTAATGGTGCTTTCTGGTTAGCCGCCCAAGCCCTTGGCAGCGAATTGAACGTTTCCAATTTGGATTCCGATTCCCCACAGGGCGATCGACTTGTGACACAGCATCTGGCCGCACTGGATGGACATCCCATCATCGATGCCACCGATACACCGGATTTGGTTCCGGTACTGGCGATTGTGGCCGGGGCAAAAAACGGAGCAGTGTTCACAAATTGCGGCCGTCTGCGCCTGAAAGAAACCGACCGCCTCGCCACTACCTGCGCCATGATTCGAGCCCTTGGCGGAGATGCAGAGAGTGAAGGTAATTATCTCATTGTTGCCGGAACCGGCTATCGTGGTGGTATTGTGGATGCCACCAACGACCATCGCATCGCCATGTCCGCTGCCGTTGCCGCTACAGTCTGCGAAGCGCCGGTAACAATTCTGAACGCCCATGAAGTCAAAAAATCCTACCCCTCCTTCTGGGAGGATTACCAAAAGCTAGGAGGTCGCTATGAGCAGTACATACGGTGAATCCCTGAAACTAACCATTTTCGGTCAATCCCATGGTGCCGGAATCGGCATGACGCTGGACGGTATTCCTGCCGGACTACCCGTGGATACAGATAAACTGCAGACCTTCCTGAACCGCCGTGCTCCCGGACAGAACGACTGGTCTACACCACGCAAAGAGGAGGACCGACCTGAATTTCTCTCCGGACTGGTGGACGGCTTTACCTGCGGTGCTCCCATTGCCGCAGTCATTTACAACAATAACACCCGCTCCGGTGATTACGCCAATTTGAAAGACTGCCCCCGACCCGGTCACGCGGACTACACCGCTCAAATCAAGTACGGCGGCTTTCAGGATGCTGCCGGTGGCGGACACTTCTCCGGTCGGCTCACAGCACCCCTTTGTATCGCCGGTGGACTGTGCAAGCATTGGCTGGAGGAAATGGGCATCCGCATCGGCGCCCATATCCGAATGATTGGTGGCTGTGAGGATGCGCCCTTCGATACACTTACCCCCCAGCTTGATAATGTAAACGCAGACTTCCCTGTTCTGGATTCCGCCGCCGGCAAAGAAATGCAAAAACGCATCGCCTCTGCCCGCTCCAATCTGGACAGCATTGGCGGCATGATTGAATGTGCCATTACCGGACTGCCGGCTGGAATCGGTGAGCCTATGTTCGGCGGCGTGGAAGGACGCATTGCCCAGATTGTCTACGGCATTCCTGCCGTAAAGGGCGTAGAGTTCGGTGCAGGTACAGCTTACGCCCATCACCTTGGCAGCGAGATGAACGATTCCTATACCGTGGAAAACGGTCAAATTCGCACCGTAACCAATAACGCCGGTGGTATTCTGGGTGGCATCACCAACAGCATGCCTGTGATTTTCCGTGCCGTCATCAAGCCAACTCCCTCCATCAGTAAGCCTCAGCAAAGCATATCTCTGAGCGCTATGCAGACCCAGGAACTGATTGTCAAGGGTCGTCACGATCCGTGCATCGTCCCCAGAGCTGTTCCTGTGGTGGAGGCTGCGGCTGCCATCGCCATTTATGATATGATTCTGGGTAACACCCAGACAAGCAGGAGGAAGTAACCATGGATTTGAATGAGCTTCGAAATGAAATCAACGGCATTGACCGTCAGCTGGTGGACCTGTTCTGTCAGCGGATGGAGGTTGCGGCAAAGGTAGCAGACTACAAGCGCGCCCACGATATGCCCATACTGGTTCCCGCACGAGAGCGGCAGATTCTGGCAGATGTGGCAAAGCTAGCCGGTGATGAAATGGGCAACTACACACGAGTACTGTACTCCATGCTGTTCGAACTGAGCCGCAGCTACCAAAGCAAGCGGAACATGATACTCAGCCCCCTGCATCAGCAGATTGAGCAGTCCATCCACAATACCCCCAGCCTGTTCCCCCAGAATCCCATGGTGGCCTGTCAGGGCGTTGAGGGTGCCTACTCCCAAATCGCCTGTGAAAAGATTTTCAAGAACCCCTTCATCATGTACTTCAAGAGCTTCGACGGCGTATTCACCGCCATCGAGCAGGGATTATGCCAGTATGGCATCCTGCCTATCGAAAACTCCACCGCCGGCTCTGTGAAGAAGGTCTACGACCTGATGATTAAGCACAACTTCTCCATCGTCCGCACCTTCCGACTGAAGGTGGATCACAATCTTCTCGCCCACAAGGGTGCTAAACTGTCCGACATCAAGACCGTCTACTCCCATGAGCAGGCAATCAACCAATGCTCCGACTTCCTCAAGCACATGCCGGATGTGGAGGTCATTGCCGTTGAAAATACCGCCGTAGCAGCGGATTTGGTTTCCAAATCCGGTCGCACGGACGTAGCCGCCATCAGCAGCAGGGCCTGTGCTGAGCTTTACGGACTGGAAAATCTGGCATCCTCCATTCAGGACAAGGGCAACAACCGGACCCGTTTCATCTGCATTAGCAAAAATCTTGAGATTTATCCCGGTTCCGACAAGACCAGCATCATGATGGTCCTGCCCCACCGCCCCGGTGCCCTGTATCGGGTGCTGGCACGACTCTACACCTTGGGCATCAATGTAACCAAGCTGGAATCCCGGCCCATACCCGACCGTGAATTTGAGTTCATGTTCTATTTTGATTTGGAAACCTCCATCTATTCCGAGGAATTTGTCCAGCTGATGTGTGAGCTGGATGATCTGTGTGAGGAATTCAAGTATCTGGGCAGCTATTGCGAGGTAGTGTGATGAAGTGCGGCTTACTAGGTCAGCGGCTGGGACACAGCTACTCCCCTCAAATCCACAGTCAACTTGCTGACTATTCCTACTCCCTTTTTGAAAAAGAGCCGGATTCACTGGAAAACTTTCTGAAACACGGTGATTTTCAGGGAATCAATGTAACAATCCCCTATAAAAAGGCGGTCATGCCCTATCTGGATGAGCTGTCCCCTGTTGCAGCCGCACTGGGTGCGGTGAATACGGTGGTTCGCCGCAACGGTCGGCTGATTGGACACAACACCGACTATTTCGGTTTCCGGTCCATGGTGAACAGGAGCGGACTGGATCCAGCAGGCAAGAAGGTTCTTGTGCTCGGCAGCGGCGGTGCCTCCAATACCGCTGTTGCGGTGCTGAATGAACTGGGCGCCAATGTGATTGTCATTTCCCGTTCCGGCGAAAACAATTATTCCAATCTGTATCTGCACAGCGATACAGCAATCATCGTCAACACCACACCGGTCGGAATGTATCCCAACACCGGCATCTCTCCCATTGGTTTGGAACAGTTTCCGCAGCTGGAGGGTGTGCTGGATGTCGTGTACAATCCAGCTCGGACGCAGCTTTTACTGGATGCCGAAAATCGGGGACTGGTGAGCATGAACGGACTGTGGATGCTGGTGGCGCAGGCTAAGGAAAGCGCGGAATGGTTTACGGGTACAGCAATCCCGGATGACCGGATTGACATCATCCATCGCCTGCTGAAACATCAAATGGAGAACATCGTCCTGATTGGCATGCCCGGTTGCGGAAAATCCACCATCGGTCAGCTGCTGGCCGAACGGCTTAATCGAAAGCTGGTGGACGCGGATACCGCCATTACGGAATATGCCGGCAAGTCCATTCCGGAAATCTTTGCCGAGCAAGGCGAGTCAGGCTTTCGGCAAATAGAAACCGCTGTACTGGCTCAGCTGGGAAAGCAGTCCGGTTGCATCATCGCCACCGGCGGTGGATGTGTGACCCGGCCAGGGAACTACCCCCTACTCCATCAGAACGGAACCATCCTGTGGATTAAGCGGGATATTGATTCCCTCCCAACTGACGGCCGTCCTCTTTCCCAGACAGGAAAACTGGCGGAAATGTTCGAAGTTCGCAGGCCATTGTACCAAAGTTTTGCGGATTACACAGTTGATAATCAATCCACTCCTGCGGATACCGTTCAGCAAATCATAGATACTCTGGAGGTTCAATCATGAAAATTCTCGTCATAAACGGACCAAATATTAATATGCTTGGCATTCGGGAACCGGGTATTTACGGCAAGCAGACCTTTGCCGATTTGCTCGCTCTTCTGGAACAAACTGCGGTGGAGGAAAACCTCACCATTGAGCAGTATCAGTCCAATCACGAAGGCGACCTTGTGGATAAGATTCAATCCGCCTATGGCGTGTTTGACGGCATCATTATCAATCCAGCTGCCTATACCCACACCAGTGTGGCAATTCTGGACGCATTGAAATCCGTTGCAATTCCTGCAGTAGAGGTTCACATCTCCAATGTGGTCGCAAGAGAGCCATTCCGTCAGCTTTCTTATGCCGGTATGGCCTGCGTAAAAACCATCAAGGGGCAAGGATTGGACGGCTACCGTCAGGCAATTCTCTACCTCAAACAGAATCTCTGAAAAAAGAGCCGCAATGCGGCTCTTTTTTCATGGGATTTACAAAAAGTTTTCGACTTTTTTCGTCATGTATGATAGAATATATAAAATATAGAATTTGGAGGAATCCGGCATGGCATTTGTAGAATTTCAGAACGTAGGAAAGACTTACCAAATGGGCGAAGTCGCCATCAACGCACTGCACGACACCAGTTTCACAGTTGAAAAAGGCGAACTGGTGGTCATTGTCGGTCCCTCCGGTGCCGGCAAAACCACTCTGCTGAACATCCTTGGCGGCATGGATACCCTTACTGCCGGTCGGGTCACACTGGATGGACAGGATATTTCCTCCCTGAATAAACGCCAGCTGACCAACTATCGCCGCAATGATGTAGGCTTTGTATTTCAGTTCTACAATCTGGTGGGCAACCTGACTGCCCTGGAGAACGTGGAGCTTGCCAATCAGATTTGTAAAAAGCCTCTTGATGCAACACAGATTCTCTACAATGTAGGACTGGGACACCGGCTGAAGAACTTCCCAAGCCAGCTCTCCGGCGGTGAACAGCAACGTGTCGCCATCGCCCGGGCACTTGCAAAGAACCCCAAGCTTCTGCTCTGCGACGAACCCACCGGAGCATTGGATTACCTCACCGGCAAGGCAATTCTCAAGCTTCTGCAAGATACCGGTCGGCAAACCGGCATGACAGTTATCATCATCACCCACAACAGCGCTCTGACTGCCATGGCAGATCGGGTGATCCGGGTGAAGAGCGGAACCGTGGCCTCTGTGGAGGTCAATCCCAATCCCACAGACATTTCGGAGATCGAATGGTAATGAAACGAAACATGATGGGTAAAAATTTACTCCGATCCATCCGCTGCTCCCTGGGCAGATACATTGCC